>JANXBL010000002.1 GCA_025060575.1 Patescibacteria group bacterium
TAGCTTGAAAAGTAGCTGAAATATCACCAGATCTAACATTTCTTAATAATTCTGAAGGAGAAGGAAAGTTTGGCATTTATGCTTATTAATCAATTTTCATTGCATAGATACCAGCATCTAATCTGTTCCAAAAAATAATCTTAGAATTTACTAATTTTGGCCGTATCATATCTACTTTGACCTCAATTTCTATTTCCTTAACTATTTCATTTTTTTCTGGATCAAATACAACAACTTTATTATCATAGTTTTCTCCCATTAAATACCAATTATCAAAATCAAAATTATTAGACACAGCGCAGACTAAAAATCTATCGAAAGTACATTTTTCTTGAACAGTTCTCCAATCAAAATTAAACCTATTTTCCCTGGTTTTAAAATCTATGATTCTACTGCCATTCTGATTAGACACAAAGATCAAATCTTTATTTGACTGGCTTACTAAAAGAGAATAGTTTTCAGCTGGTTCTAAAAATAATGAAAGAAATGAAGGAGATTTAATATTCAGAATAAAAACTGGCGACGTTCCCCTTTTTTGATAGATCAAAATTTTATCAGGAGGTAAAAAATTCAATTCAGCGTTCAATATTCCTAAATTTCTAATTTTTGTTATCTTACCTTCCCTAAAGTAGGCAAGATACGAAATTGACTTATCATCATTATAATGAATAATTAAGTCTTTATCGGTAAAAACAAAATTTTTTGTCGTGCCAGGTAAAGTATATAGCTTATCATCTTTTATGTTAATTAGATTAAGACGATCAACTCGAATAACCATTTTCGATTTATCAGGAGAAAGGAATGCCTTTTGAAAATCAATAACTTTATAAAGTTCTTGATAGGTTTCATCTTCTAAATTAATGACTTTTATAACAGCATCATCGTAGTCATAAACATAAAGATTAGGATAGTCTAAATCTAGATAAAAAACTGCTTCGTTAATAACTGGTTGGAAAATAGATTTTTGCTGAGTTATATCAACTAATTTTGAATCTCCATTAGTTTTTTGATCTTGCCTTTTGTCATCTTCTCCGAGAATAGGCGTAGGTATGTTCTTATCTTCATTAGACCCTCGTTCAATAAATGGAGTTGACTTATTATTTCTTGAGCCAAAATAACCTATCAAAACTATAATTATGAAAATTAGCAATAGTGCTATTCCTCCAATAATGATTATTTTTTTCTTCTGATCCATAACTAAAAACGGATAGGTTTAATTTCCATCGCTTTCTCGTTTAATTTTGAAAACACTTGTAACTTAAGAATACCTGAACGAGAATTTAAATCTTCATAACTAATATCTCTTTTATTCGAGATAAACCCTTCATTAAGATACCACATTACCCGGTCAGGAGGAGAAATGAAGTTCTCAAACTTAAAAGTAAGTATATCGTTAGAAGCTAACTGACCATCAAAGGGTAAAGTTAAACCACCTGATATTTTGACCATTTTTAATCTTGGTTCCGGTAAGACTATATCTTGACGAAAAGTGTAAAGAGGCTGATCTCTGCCCAGCAAGGGATAGACACTAACTTCAACACTAAAGTTATTAAATCTAGAATTAAGCAAAAAGAAAACAACATTTGAATCCGATTGTTTACTAATTTCTTCAGTATCCGTTTTGATTAACCATCGATAAACATAAGAACCTTCTTTATCGGTTAAGATTGTTTTGCCATTTTTAAAATTAATAATTTCTACCCCGATCATAATTCCTTTTCTGATTGGTTGGTAAAAAAAATAAGCCATTGGTTCATCTTTTTCAGCCTTAGGCTTATCATACATAACTTGTCCAAATGCAATTGATAACCACAAAATTATCAAAACCAATATTGAAATTGCCTTAATTATTTTCATTTTTGAAAAGATTCTTTAGCCTTTTTTAAAGCTATTAATTGCTCTGGCCTTGTTCTAATTATTTGATCTTCAGCATAGGAAGCTAAGACATAAACAGGTATTTTTTTTGTGCCGATCACTAATAAACCTTCGCCTCTTTCTGCTTGAAGTAAAAATTGCTTTTCACCTTCTGATAAAACAAAAATGCTTCCACAGAGATCAATTGTTGCCGGCGATTGTTTCATTAAAAAAGCAATGGCTGAGTTAGTAATAACTGGACGACCAAAAGGAGAACTTAAAAAGTCCTCCACATCTTGAGTAATCGTCGTTAAAGCTAAATTATATTTTCTTCCTCTCTTGATAGCATTTAATAAAAACTCGGCAGCAAAATCTTGACGCATCACCCACCAAGCTTCATCAATAATCACTAATCTTTTCTTCAACTCTCTTCTTATTCTGTTCATAACATAGCTTAATATAACAAACATTCCTATAGGTCTTAAAATTTCCGGCAAGTCTTTAATTCCAAAAACCATAATCCTTTTGTTTAGTTCAACTGTTGTCTGTCTATTAACAAAACCGCTAAAGTTACCTTGAGTAAAGGGATAAAATTTAGCAGCTATTTCATCACCTCCGGTAATACTCCTTAAAATTCTTTCCAAGTCATTAAGAGTTGGAAAGGCTTTGGCCTGGGAAAAATCACGGTCAGGCAAAATGTTAAAGGAAGCATAAGTCTGATTAATCGCTTGATCTAAAATTGCTAATTGTTCAGCTGAAAGTTTTTCACCAATAATAAGTTGACAAAAAGAGATAAGATCAGCTACATGCTCCTTATAGATATCAAGCGGATCTTCATTCTCTAATACCTTGGGCAAATCGAAAGGGTTAAAACCATATTCCGACTTAAGAGAAACCGGGATAAAAGAGCCTCCATAAAGCTCAGCAATGTTTTGATACTCATTTTCTGGATCAAGGATAAAAACATCTGTTCCCATCATTAAATTTCTCATCACTTCAAGCTTAGTAGTATAAGACTTACCCGCTCCTGAACGAGCCAAAATTACCATATGAGGATTTTCATAGGTAAAACGATCAAGAATTACAAAACCAGCATTTTGAAGATTAACACCAAAAAATATTCCTGATTCACTAACCAATTCTGAAGATATAAACGGAAAACTAGTGGCAGCAGTGGATGAATTTAAAGGGTAATTAGTTTTGATTAAATCCATGGCTAAAGGCAAAGTAGTAAAAAAAGCATCTTTTTGTTGGAACATTATTGTTTTAGGAATAAAAAGCTCGCTTTCTAGAATTTTTAATACTTTTTGAGTTTTTATATCTAATTCCTTCTTATCATTGGCAAAAATAGTAATATACAGACCAACTTCCAACATTTTTTCTTGGGCTTGTACGAGAAGATCTCTCAATTGTTCGATGTTTTGGTAGGCAGCTTCTAATTCTGGCGATCTTACTTTATGAGCACTTTCTCGCTCTGATATTTGAGCCATAACTGATGCTAACTGTTTTTCCAATTTTTTTAGCGAAGATTTAGTCTCTAGAGGCGAAAAATATAAACTAAGATTAAAACTTTCATCTAAGTTTATTAGCCTTTCTAGCCAACCAGAAAAAAGAAAAGAGGGATATTCCAAGATTAATAATGATCTACCATAGATGTTGCCTATCTGAAAATAATCTGTGTTAAATTCAGCTCCCGGCGGGGCAATTAATTCCTTGATCTTATCAAAAACAGACAGTTCTTCAATTTTGGCTATCTTTTCGGTTTGATCACTTTTCTTTTTATTTAAAAATGGTAATTTTATTGGCAACATGCTAAATTGACTCGCTTAGTTTTTCAATAATCTTGTTGGGTATTTGACCCCATCTTAAATTAGGATTGTAAAGTTCAAAAAGAAGCTTAACCAATTCTTGATCTGTCAAGCGCTCAACCGATAGACCAATTGATAACAATGACTCCTGAACATAAGACACTCTAATTTCTAATTGATTTATTTTTACTTCAACATCTTCATCAACTGCGCCCTTAATCTTTGATTTTACTCCCAACCCGATGCTTACCGAATCATAAGGAACAATAACGTAAAAAATTTTCTTCATAATTTTATGATTCTCAAGATAATCCTCGAGAAAACTGATATACTCCTCTAATTGAAATTTTATTAATGGTTCAGTCTCTTGCTCTAATCGAAGATGAAGAATTTTCAAATAATCATTAATGTTCTCTAATCGAGAAAGAATTAAAACCTCCACAGGAAATTCTAAACCATCTAAGAAATTTTTAAATTGTCCGATGATAATTTCCTGTTCCTTTTCGGACATTAGGGAAAAATTTAAACCACCTATATTTAGAACCGCTCTCAATCCTCCATTATCCAAAAAATAAATATTGTTTTTGATCTCCTTAACTTTGATAAGATAAAAAGTTGGCAGATTCATTTTAGCGTTCGATAGAATTTAACATAAGGAAAAAGTCGATAAGGATTTCTAGGATTGATTATGTGGCGGTGAAATATTCGATTAATTTTTTCTGTCTGTTCTGAAATGGGAGCTGTTAAAGAAATGCTAACTTCTTCTTTAAAATCGGGAGCCACTTCGGGATAACTTATTTCGAGCTTGGCCTCTTCTAAGCCTATGATTGCTTTCTTTTCTCGGGGTTTAATTTCCAGTATTTCAGCTTCAACATTTACTTCTTTAGGCAAAGAAACTTCCTCATATTTAATCTTAGTAATTTTTTGCCAAACAAATCTTCTATTCCTCAAAAAATCAAAAAAATTAGGCAAAATGCTCATAAAAGGTTTACCATTAACATACAAAAAAGTCAAAACAAACGCTGAACCAAAGGAAATCACGCCAACAATTAAACCTAATAATGAACTAAGTCTAAAAGCAGAAAAGCTTATTAAAAAAGCTCCCAAGAGAGCAAAAAGCTGTTTGAAAGTCACCAAACCAGCTAATTTATCTTCAATGGTAATAAATTTAGGTACAGGAAATCTTTCCGGCATATCATTTATAATTTTATTATAAGTTAGATAAATCTAAAAATTTTTCTTCTGAACTTTGGTCTTCCTTTTTGCGAACAATAACAATATCTTCATCCTTTTTTTCATATTCCTCCGAAGATGATAATTGATCAGTAGCGGTAGACTCTTGTGGTTGTGTACCATTTAAAAGTGGTGATTCGAGTTGTTCATCAGACAAAATCTCCTGAGCCTCTCCTCCTTGAACCTGCTGTTTAATGGTTGGTGTTAATACATTATCAGCTAAAGATTCATTAGTTTCTTGATAAGGAATATCTAAATTATTCTGCTGATTATCAACGTCTTTTTCTAATTCTTCAACCGTTTTCTCTTCTTCTAGTGTTTCGCTTAATTGAGGTAGTTCTTTTTGTCTAAACTCAGTCTCAGAGGAAATTGTATTCATACTCACCCCTTCATTATTTATCATACTCTCTAACTTATTTTCCTCTTTAGCTTGCTGTCTCTCTTCTGGAAATTTAACTAAATTGGCCATAATTTCTAAATATCTTCTTTCTTTCTCGTCGCTAATGTTCAGAGACTTCAATTCTGTTTCTGGCTTAGTCTGCCAAAGTTCTATTCTCTGCTTATCAAAATTTTGGAATACAAATTCAACAATTTTATCTCTTTCTGTATCATCAAAATTGATAAGTATTTCTTTTGACTTATTCTCACTTTCTTCCTTTGACCAATTTTCTCTAAACCAACCATCAAAAAATTTAAAAATCTCGGCAAATTTTATAAAACTTTCATTACTTTTGATGTTAAAATTTTCAACAACAAGCAGAAATTCATCATAAAACTCATCGCTCAGTAAAAAGTTAATAATTTTTTCTGGCGGCATGATTAGCAATTAAATTTTCTTAGTCCAAAGATCGAATATTATCAACTTTAATTTTACCTAAATAATTGATTATTATTATGAAATTGATAATCTCTTAGCAAAACTTTTCATCAAATTTATTGACCTAAACCGATAATCTTATTATTAATAAATTAAATATCCACAAAAGTAAGAAAGTTAACTTAATAAAAGCTACTAGCCCCTTGCAGTTATGATAGTAGGACCACCGCCTCTAGCAGCCTCACTCAAAGCATCTCTTATTTGCGTCAAGTTATATGTATTTAAGTTATTGATTAAAGCATAATTTGCCTCTAGACTAGAAGCACTTTGAGGGCTAAGTCTTCTTACCGCTTCAGCAAAAGCATTGATAGCAGTCTGATCTAAATTACTAATTAACCTAGCATATTCTGCATTTATCATGCTCTGAAGCAATCTAGTAATCGCTTCTTCACTTAATCTTGAAAATGCTCTTGCTTGAACTTGAGCACTTCTTTGAGAAATTTCTGATAGGTAATTTCTAAGCTGATTTAAATCCTGTGATATAGATTCAATAATACTTCTCGGCATACCTAATCTCCTTTTCTGCTCATCTGTTAAAGCTGCGTCAAGAATATTTTCATCAATTATGCTCATTAAATTTCTTATTTCTTGATCTGAAAATCTACCTAATAAATTAGGTTGAGCATTAAATATGCGATTTAGTTCTCCTCTTATTAATGCTCTCTGCTGTTCTGATGCTAACCTTATTCCTCGGCTAATATTTTCTGCGTTTCTTTCTAGTGCTTGAGACCAAATTCTTTGTCTATCTTCATCGGCAAACTTAGAGCTTAAAAGTTGGTTAAGAGAACCACTTCTTCTAAAAACTTCTGAGGGTAAACTTGATAAAGCTTCAACTGCTCTATTAGCAGCCTCCTGAATGTTTTCAGTCAACAATGCTTCATATAAACCTCTCGTTGCTCTATTCATTGATCTTCGTATTGGTTCTAGGTTGGGATTAGCAACTAAATTATTTCTTAGGTTATCGTTCTCTAAAAGTTCAATAGCGTCGTCAGCGTCAATATCTCTTATCCTATTAGCCAAAGCATTAACCGCGATTGGTGATAGATTGGCAATAGCATTAGCATAATCTCTGTCGGCCATATATTGAAGCACCCTTCTTCCAGTATCTTTGCTAAGTCTAGAAAATATTCCTTCTTGAATCTCAGCATCCATCCTAGAGACCACTGATAAATACTCCCTAAAAGCATCTCTGTTTTCAGAAATTGCGTCAAGAGCATAACCACTTGTCTTAATGTTTTCCTTTACCATTTTCGCCACTTCTGGCTCTCTGTTTATTTGCTGTAATACACTGACCAAATTCCTAGTAGCTCGTTCCCTTTCTTCACTCGTTCTAGCTTTCTCTATTCTTTCATAAGCATCTTTAAGCATAAACCCAGCTGTTTCTGCTTTTTCACCATATGCCACTTTTTTCATACCCTCTGATGTTTTTTGCATCATTTGACTCATCCTATACATTCTTCTTCCCCACCAGCCCAATCCTGCTCTTCTTCCTAAAAATCCTCCCACTTTTTCGAGGCCAGAAGCAATTTTGCCTCTTAATGGTTTGGCAGTTAGACTAGCCATTTTCATTCCTGTCCAAGCTAATGCCCCAATACCAAATTTTTGAGCAATATCTCCAATTTTGCCTGACATTCTTACAGCGGTAATTAAACTTATTAAAAACCATCCCAAAATAATTGTTAAGGAAACAATAAATTGCATAGTGGCAGTGAGATTGTTAACATTAGGGGTGCTAGCGAAAAAATTATTCCTTAAAATGATTCCTAAAACCATCATAATTCCAAAAACAGGCACTACCAATAACCAAGAAGAAACATACTTCAACCAATTATCAAAAGTATTACTTACCATTGAAGTTAAAGCACCAAAAGGAGGTTTGAATTTAGGAAAGGCTAAAGTAGCCACGGCGAATGAAGATACTGCCACTAAAAAAGTCAAAATTAGATATCTGGCTAAAGCGATAGCGGACAAAACAACTAAAGAAACAAAAATTATCATAGCAAAACCAACATAGAATAAGCTAACCCCAATTGCCACAAATGATTTCCTAAGAGCTTCGATATTTTCAGGTTCAAGCTTTGTTGTTGGTTGACCAATTTTATTTGACATCTGATTAGCCGATAGTGAGCTATCATCAACAAGTCTGTTTATTTCATTAAGAACGTTTACGGTATCTTTTTCTCCCTTACTCCAAGAGGCAGAAGCAATTAATGAGCCTAAAGCAGCAACTGCCGGTACATTTTCTACTGTACCGTCTGGCCGTCTAACTTCAACTTCTCCACTTATCCCATTTTCAATTGCTCTCACAATATAAAAGGCCTCTTTAATAAAGAGATAGGTAAAATCAATAAAAAGAGCAACAATAATGATTGTGAAAATCAAACTCTTAGCTGAATTATCTTCCCCCAAAATCCATTGGAAACCAGCCGCTAATGCTGAAAAAACCAAAATAACATAAGAAAACGTCTTTAGAATTGACCATAATATTTCTGCTGGAGGACTTTTCCCAGGAATGGTATCAAAAGGATTAAGAGCAAGAACCCTATCAGCAAAAGGACCGAGAAGATTTAAGTTAACATACATAATTAGAGCATGTAAAAACCAACCAACGTATTTTAGGATAAAGGCGATTATTTCAACTATTTGTGCTACCAGGCCAATAATAAAGTCTTGAGGATTTGCTAAGACTGATGTAACCTTATATGTCGACCATATGGCAGGAGAAATCAAAAACCCATATTGATCAAAAAAGCTTATTGCCCTAGCCAAAAGACCCTGATTAGATTCTTGGCTGCCTTGAGCTCTGACAAAAAATGAAAACGCTAATAAGAATAATAAAATTGTTAATAAAAATAATCTACTATTCATATTTTATTAATAGTTATCATAATATACAGTAAAAAATTTATTTATTAATTTTTTTTTAAAAAAAATTTGTTAAAAATTGATATTTACTATGATTTTTGCATATCTAATCGACATGTTTTTTAAAACCTAAACTTTTTAGCAACACTAATCTTTTAGTATTATTTCTAACTGCATAAACTTTAGGTTGATCATTTTTTGTTATCCTTTGAGAACGACACCCTCTATTTATCTCTCTTTCCAGATTGTTTATTTCTAATCTTATACCATACCATTCAAAGTAATTCTTGGTTAACACTGATTCAGAGACCGGTCTAATTCCTCTATTCAAGCTATCTCTCAAATCTCTAAAAAGATTGGTCGAGATGCCTAAGGCACCAGCGATAGCGTCGGCGTCTTGTAAAATAGCATTCACACTAGCCAAGATATCGTCTGCTTGTCCAAGAACTAATAGAAAATTATGACCTTCTAGATCCTGCATAATACTTCCTAAAAAGTCTAATGGCAAGCCACCAAAAAGAGGACCACTTTTGATTCCTTTTAGTTTAAAAATATCTAAAAGTCTATTTACATTTCGAATAATATTAGCGTATCTTTCATTCACAAAAGCGCGTGTCGAACTGATTCTTTGTATCGTATTATTTATTTGAATTTGATTATTAGTTAGAGCAGCAATTACTTGGTCAACATTAATCGTAACAGTAGCTAAGTGAACCAGGTCGTTATCTGCCTTATTTTTAAGTTCTTCTAATCTTTTATTTAATTCCTCACATTCAGGACTAGTTGTAGCTTTTAATTGTTCAATCTTGTCCCTATTTTCTCTTAATGAATCTTCTAAAATTTTAGTTAAACTTTTATAATGATCTAATCTAGCAATAATTTCTTTGTTAAGATCGGTGCTAAAATTGGCAAAAGCTTGAGCACAAGCAATCCTAGGGTCAACATTTTTGCCTTGATCACCTTCGGATACTAATCTTTTACAAATATCCGGAATGGAAGGAGTTCCCGTTGACGAAGTGGTAGTAGAAAACGAAGTCGTAGAAAAAACTAATTTCCTATCTCTTTCTGTAAAAACTTGAAGGTTATGCGTACCTAATGTTTGATATTGATCAAAAACTTCGGAAAATCTTATAATTGGACGATATCTAAGTGTTATTGGTTTTCCAGAATCGCTAAAAACTTGAGTTTCGCTAACTAAAACATCACGAGGGTCAGGAAGATTTCTCATCCTCAAATCAATGTTTGTCCTGAAAATTGCATCAATATTTTCCATAAGACCATCTGCGGTAGTTTTTTTAACAAAATTTCCATAATCACTGCTTATCGTGAAAGTTGCCGGTGTTAACGGTGTTGTGGGATTATTTGCTAGAAGAAAATTGCTAAGAGAAAAAGGCTTTAAGAAATTTAAAGTGAAATTAGCCAAAAAACCTCTATTTTGTTTTCTATCTTGATTCTGTCGTGACATTCCCAAATTAAAATTGGGGAAGATATTCTCGCAATCAGGAATCAAAGACAATTGAGAAAGAGCGTATTTAGAAAGGTCATAATTAGCAAAAGACGATGAAGCATAATCTTCTATCAAAGAACGATAATCGTTAGGAAGGCAATCTATTTGATTGCTTAAAGTTGATAATGTCTCATAGGCAGCAGCATACTCAGCATTTTCGATTAGGGTTTCTAATTTAGTCTGTTGTTTAGCTGGATCAGATAAATCACTAATCAAAGTTTGTATATCTTCAATTTGATTTTGAATCTCCCAAACTTGTAAAAGTTTATCTTGATAATTTCTCTTGAAAAAGTCTTCATACTGAACTTTAAGCAGATTATATATATTAAGATCGATATTTTTCAAATGCTCGGTTAAGGTTGTTTGAATAGCATCAAGAACAGAATTGACCGCTTTAAGCTGAGAATCACTAACGGGTACAGTCATAAACTGAGCAAAAATAAAATTACCACCAATTAATAGCAGACTAACCAAAATTAGACCTATTACTATTCTCTTCATAATCTAATTGAATAATCTAATTGATATTATAAATTAATTTTACTAATAAAATTATTAATAAAAAATGAGCCGGAGGTGGGATTTGAACCCACGACCTTGGCTTTACGAAAGCCCTGCTCTACCGCTGAGCTACTCCGGCTATTTGAAATTAATAGGTAAATTAATTGACCTTAAAACTTCCTCCGAAACAATGATCATCTTTTCTCCCTCTAACGCTTGCCCAAGTTTATCTTTGATCTCTTTTTCTTGATTCATCTCATCTCGTTGACTGATGATTTTCTTTTGTAAATCATAAACTTCTTCCTTAGATCGACTTAAAAATTTTTCCAAATTGGCTAATTGTTGTTTGTAT
The DNA here is from genome assembly GCA_025060575.1 of Patescibacteria group bacterium. Classification (GTDB taxonomy): domain Bacteria; phylum Patescibacteriota; class Minisyncoccia; order UBA6257; family HR35; genus JANXBL01. The sequence continues at coordinate 10,998 of JANXBL010000002.1, forward strand.
GGCTCATTTCTTTTAGCTTCATTAAGATATGCTCTTATCATCAAGACTAAGAGAACAGATAAAAAGATAGCTAGGAATTTCCAAAATTTAAATTTGAACATTTTCATAAAAATTAATCTTTTTCTCTGGAAACAAAATTATTGTCAATAATGATATGCACCAATTTTTTATGCCATTTTGATTGACATAAAATTCTGCTAATCTTTTTATTTTATTAAACTTGGTGTAAGTTAAATGATATTCGGGTAAAAATTTATTCCCCTCTCTTAAAGATTTAACTTCAATAAAATTAAATACATTTTCTTTTTTAGCAATAATGTCAATTTCACCTATTCGTTTGTACTTCCAGTTTCTATCAACTATTTGGTAACCTAAATTTTTTAAAAAACTTATTGCCATTTCTTCTGATTGTTTTCCGCTTATCTTCATATTTATTCTCCTATAACAAAATTTATCACCTTACCTCTAACAAAAACTATCTTAACAACTTTTTTCCCTTTGATATATTTTTTGTAAAAAGTCTGTTCAGAAACTAGTTCTTTAACTTCGTTTTCAGTTAAATTTTCTTTTTCTGAAACAATTACCCCTCTCTTCTTACCGTTTACTTGAACAACATAGTTAAAAGTCTTCCTGACAAGCAATTCTTTATCATATTCGGGCCATTTTTCCAAATCCAACAATGATTTTCCACCCAAAAGAGAGAATATTTCTTGGCTAATATGGGGAGCAAATGGAAATAATAATCTTATAAAAATTAAAAATTCATCAACAATGTTTAGGTTAGAATTCTTTGATAAAAAATTTCGTAAAAAATTTTCGAAACTCATCATTTTGGCAATAACCACATTGAACTTTAAATTTTTAATTCCTTCTGTTGTTTCATAAATCAATTCATTAAGTTTTACCCTCACTTCCGCTAGAATTTCTTGATCTTTATTCTTTCTAATTTTATTCTTTTTAACTTGACCAGCAAGAGCCCAAACTCTATTCAAAAAACGAAAAACACCTTTGATGCTTTCAATCGACCAAGGTTTGCTATCTTCCAATGGTCCCATAAACATCTCATAAATTCTCAACGTATCTGCGCCGTACTCCTTAATCACATCATCGGGATTAATAACATTCCCCCTGGATTTTGACATTTTCTGACCATCCGGCCCCAATATTAAGCCTTGATTAACCAATTTTACAAACGGCTCTTTAGTCGGCACCATTTTAATATCATAAAGAAATTTATGCCAAAAACGAGCATAAAGAAGATGCAAAACTGCATGTTCCACTCCGCCCACATACACATCAACAGGCAACCAATATTGTAAAAGCCTTTTATCCCAATTTCTAAGTTTTTTTGATTTAAGCAAATAACCAATGTAATACCAGCATGAACCAGCCCATTGAGGCATAGTTTGGGTTTCTCTCTCTGCTTCTCCCTTGCATTTAGGACATCTGGTTTTTACCCATTTAGAAATATTCTTTAGGGGAGATTCACCAGTTCCTGATGGCTTATAGTATTTTACTCTTGGCAAAACAAGTGGTAAGTCTTTTTCCTTTAATGGAACTATACCACACCTCGGACATCTTATTAAAGGAATGGGCTCTCCCCAATATCGTTGACGAGAAAAAATCCAATCCCTCAAACGATAATTAACAACTTTTCTTGCTAAACCTAAAGATGACAATTTTTCACCAATCTTTTCTCTTGCTTCTTCACTTGATAAACCGCTAAACTCATCAGAATTTATAACGACACCATCTTCTATAAATATCTCTTCAAAGTTTTGCACTCCTTCAGTAGGGACAACCACTCTGATCACTTCTAAATCAAATTTCTTGGCAAAATTAAAGTCACGCTCATCATGCGCAGGTACTCCCATAATTGCTCCCGTCCCATAAGTAGCTAATACATAATTACTTACCCAAATAGGTATTTTTTTTTGATTTAAAGGATTGATAGCATAACTTCCTGTAAAAACTCCAGATATCTCTTTGTCATAAATGCCGGCCTTTTCCTTTTTTCTTTCCTCTTGAACATATCGCTCAACATTTAAAAGATAATTAGGATGAGAAATTTTTAATGCTAGTTCATTGGCCGGAGAGAGAACAATAAAGGTGACACCATAGATAGTATCCAATCTTGTCGTAAAAATAGCTATTCTTTCTTCAAACCCATCAACCATAAACAAAACTTCGTAACCAACGCTCTTGCCAATCCAATTTCTTTGCATTTCCTTAACGTTTTCTGGCCAGTCAAGTTCATCTAAGTCTTCTAACAATCTCTCCGCATAGGCAGTAATTCTAATGTGCCATTGTTTCAGATTTCTTATTTCAGTTGCCGTCCCACAACGCTCACATTTCCCACCTATTACTTCTTCGTCTGCTAAACCTGTTTGACAAGAAGGACAAAAATTAATTGGAGCCGATTTTTCGTAAACCAAACCTCTTTCATACATTTTCAGAAAAATATACTGAGTCCACTTGTAATAACTAGGATCAGTTGTGCTAAGTTCTCTTTGCCAATCATAACTTAAGCCTAATGATTTTAGTTGCTTACGAAAGCGTTCAATATTTTTAGGGACAAAATCGATCGGGTTTTTCTTTTTCTTGATAGCAAAATTCTCCGCTGGTAAACCAAAAGCATCAAACCCCATTGGATGCAATACGTTATAGCCATTCATTCTATAGAATCGACTTAAAATATCAGTTGCGGTATATCCTTCAACATGACCAACATGTAAACCATCTCCTGAAGGATAAGGAAACATATCTAAAATGTAAATCTTTTTCTGTTTGGCTAAGTCTTTAGCCTGCCAAAGAGAGAAATTATTTTTCTGCCAAATTTCTTGCCACTTTTTTTCTATCTTTTTAAAAGGATACTTTCTCATTTATAATCTTAATTATAACATGCCAGCAGAAGGTGAAAATTTTCAGCTTAAATGGAAAACATTTACTCATATTAACCATCCTTATGGCGATTTAGTATGGCATCTTTTTTGGGGAATAATTATTGGCATTTTTAGTGCTTATGCTATTTTCTATCACGATTATTGGTTATTAATTGTCAGTCTTATTGCTCTCATTTTTTTCTTCCATCCCAAATTTTATGAACCTAGATTGATGACAATCATTTTAACGTCTGAAGGAGTCCAAATTGATAAAAAATTTTATCCCTGGAAAAAATTTTCTCAATTTGAGGTTTTTGGTAATAACAGAAGAAGATTTATTTTTCTAGTGCCTAACCATCTTTCAGTAGGAATTCATTTCCCTCTCGAAACTTTTTTTGTCGACGACCAAGAAGTAATTAATTTTTTAAAAAAATTTCTTAAAGAGACTAGTGATTCTGTGCCAATATTTTTGAGAATTTATCGTCAATTCTTTACTTAGTGCGCGTGCCAGGATTCGAACCTGGGACCTGGTGTTTATAAGACACCCGCTCTAACCACTGAGCTACACGCGCCTAAAGATCTGTTCTAATTTCAATTCTTCTCATTTTGCTTTCTGTAGTTTTAGGAATTTTTATCATCAAAACACCATTATGATAAAAAGCTCTCGTTTGAGTCAGATCAAGTTTTTTAGGAAGAGCAATAGTTCTTGAAAAAGGACCCCAAAAACACTCTCTATACTCGTAAGCTGATTCAGGAATTTCTTCTGGTGGAGTTCGTCTTCCCTTAATGATCAAAATATCACCTTCAATAAAAACATCAATGTTATCCAGGCTTGTACCAGCAATGGGAGAAATTATCACTAACTCATCATCTTTATAATAGACATCAACACTCAATGTTCCTTCACCCTGAAATTGGCTGTGATGGAGATTGTCTTCTTCCATTGTGAGCCAGGTAATCTAATTCTAAAATTACGACCCAAAACGCTGACCAGATAACCGGCAAAAGAAGAGCCATCAAATACAAACCTTCTTGTAAAATTCCAGAATTAATTATAACTAAATTGAATATAAAATGCAAAAGAACTGCGCCAATAAATGAAATTACAAAAGGAAAAATGTTTCGAGTAGCAACATTGAATGAATAGCCAAAGCCGATAAGGGATGAAGAAAGGATATGAATCAAGTTAGGTCCCAGAAATCTTAAAATAGCAAAAATAAAGATAGGACTGATTGGCAATTTGACATCAAAAAATTGTTCACTAAGGGTAAATTTAAGAAGATAGGCAACATTTTCAATGAAAGCAAAACCAAAAGCAGAAAACATCATATAAATCATTGCGTCAATTGGCTCATCAAAAACTTTTCGAGGAAAAATAAAAACCAAAATTACTAAAAATTTAAAAAATTCTTCCAAGAAAACGGCAATTAACAGGGATAAATTCTCATTGGCAATTAAATTCCAAGCAAAAATAGCTTGCTGGGCTTTAAGACTCAAAATTGCTGAAAAAATTCCTAAAAGAAAAGCCAAAAACAACCAAAAAATAGGCTCGGGATGAGGATCGCGGCGATAAAAATAATAAATCCAAACAAGAGGTAATATAAAGGATAAAATTACTTCCACCTTTCAAAAAACAATGGTTTTTTATGACCTAAAGCAAAATATATTAGTTGAGTTAGATGGGGAAGCCAAGGATGAAGCATTTTTAATGTTTCGATCATTACTTCTTTGAAAACCATAGGATTGTTTTTTGATTCACCTTTCCAACTTTCCAAATAAATATCGCACAAATCATTCCAGAAAAACTTGTAAATTCTTTTGAGAGCAAGACCAAGTTCTAACTCTTCAATTTTTCGTTGACAGAATTTTCTAGTTGACCTCAAAGCACTTAATATTTTTTTATCTGCCGATGAGAGATTTTTATTCTTAAAATTTATATCCTTCTCCTCAAGTTTCATAAAGTAAAAACGATAAGCATTCCAAATCTTGTTGAGAAATTTTTTCCCTTGCTCTATTGGTTGTTCATCAAATCTAATGTCTTGATGGGTAGTCATTTGCCACAATAAACCAAATCTAACAGAATCACTGCCATATTTTGATATCAATTCTAAAGGATCAACTCCTGTCCCTAGGCTCTTAGACATTCTTTTCCCATCTTTAGTCAAAATTGTTGAGTGAATAAAGGCCCTTTTAAAAGGAGGCTTTTTAAGAAAGAATTGGCCAGAAAAAATCATTCTCGTTATCCAAAGATGCAAAATTTCTCTTGCTGAAGCAACAATATCCGCCGGATACCACTCTTTTTCATTCTTTTTATATAAAATAGCAAAAGGCCAAAGGGCGGAAGAGAACCAGGTATCAAAAACCTCTTCCGTCATTTGCCATTCTGTCCCTTTACACAAAGAACATTTCCTTTTTGGTCTATTAATACTAACTTGAAAACTTTGGGTATGACAGTGCTTACAATACCAGACTGGCATTTGTTGTCCCCACCACAGCTTTCTCGACACACACCAATCTCTTACGTTTCTTAACCAATCAAAATAGGGCTTTCTGAATTTGGCTGGGTAGATATCAACCTTTCTATCTTTAACTAACTTATATGCAAGATTAGCCAGATAGTCCATCTTGATAAACCACTCATCAGATGGAATAACTTGAATCTCTGTACCACAACGTTCACAAAGAGGTATTTGATGACTAATTTCCTCAATTTTTTCAATCAAATTTTGTTTATCTAAATAGTCAACAATTTGTCTTCTTGCTTCTAGATAATCAAGTCCTTTAAATTGAACTGCGTTATGATTCATTTTACCCTTCTCGTCAATAACCCCAACCATTGGTAAATCGTGTCTAAGGCTAATTTCATAGTCGATAAGAGAATGAGCTGGTGTTACCTTTAAGATACCGGCGCCAAATTTTGGATCCACTCTTTGATCAGTAACTATCGGCAATTCTCTCATCACTAGAGGTAAAATAGCGATCTTACCTACTAACTCGGACTTTGTTTCATCATGAGGATTAACTGCCAAAGCGACATCGCCCAACATTGTCTCTGGTCGAGTGGTAGCAACAATGACAAAGCCACTTCCTTTAAGAGGATATTTGATGTAATAGAGATTGCCTTTTGCCTCTCGATACTCAATTTCCAAATCCGAAAGAGAAGTCTGGCAACGAGGACAAAAATTAACTGGTCTTAAAGCGCGATAAACTAAGCCTTTTCGATAATAATCAACAAATGCTTTTTGGACTGTTTTGGTATATTCCTTGTCTAAGGTGAATCGAGATCTTGACCAATCTAAACTTAAACCTAATCGACGAAATTGATTGAGAATGGTCTGACCGTATTTATCCTTCCATTGCCATACCCTAGCAATAAATTTCTCTCGACCTAATTCAAACCTTGTAACCCCTTCTTTCCTAAGTTCTTTTTCGACAACATTTTGAGTAGCAATACCAGCATGATCTGTTCCTGGTATCCAAACAATATGAAAGCCCGCCATCCTTTTATAGCGTGCTAGAGTATCAAGAATAAAATTCTGAAAAGTGTGGCCCATATGAAGCGAGCCTGTAATGTTGGGAGGCGCAATCAAAATAATAAAATTTTTTTTCGATTTTTTAGCCCTAAAATAAGGGAGCCAGTATTTGTAAATTTTTTCTTCAAATTCTAATGGATTATAGTTTTTCCTTTCTAGAAGAAGTCGTTTTTTCATTGTTATTATTTCATAATTTTATCATAATTAGAAAGCAAAAAAATTGATTTAAAATTATATTGGTGGGGTGGCAGAATGGGATTGCGCACGACTCGAAATCGTGTGGCCTTTATGGCCTTGAGGGTTCGAATCCCTCCCCCACCGCTATAATTTGACTTGACTAAACAAATTTGCTATAATTAGATTAAATCCCCAATTTGGGGATTTTAAAATTGTCAAAATTTATCAAATGAAAAAATTAAAATGATTGACCCCAACTCGTTAAAGAGGATAACTCCTCTAATCATACTTTTTCTTCTTGCCAACTACACCATCTCTCCATCGGGCGCTGAAATCGAACCTTTAGTCGAAAAAGAAGCCTTTTTAACAGCCCAACCTAGGATAAAAAAAGTATTTAAAGCTACCATCACAGGATATTCCTCAAGTTATGACGAAACAGACCATGATCCTTGGCTAACAGCTTATAACACGTTAGCAAGAGATGGAGTTGCCGCTTCTAATGTCCTAAAATATGGAACAAAGATTAGAATACCTTCGTTGTTTGGAGATAAGATATTCGTGATTGAAGACAGAATGAACGAACGTTTTGATGGAGAAAATATTGATATTTGGTTTGAAAGCAAGGAGAAGGCTAAAAAATTTGGTATTCATCGGGATGTTCTGGTTGAAATTTTAGAATAAGTCTTTAGAGCTTCTAGGACAACCTCTTTCTCATTCCAAGGGATTCTATCTCCGTTAACCACGATTGAAGATTCGTTCCCCTTACCAATCGTAATAACAACATCGTCTTTTTCGGCTAACTGAATCAATCTAAAAATTGCTTCTTTCCTGTCGGGAATAATTTCTACTGGCTTATCAATCTCAAACTCGTTAAGATATTTTTTGGCCCCAATTTCAATTGCTTTCATTATGACCATTGGGTCTTCGTCGAAAGGATCTTCGTTGCTAATTACTATATGATGACAGTACTTAGAAGCTAATTCTCCAATCACCGGCCTCTTCCATTTATCACGAATACCACCAGCGGCACTAACCAGGCAGAGCAATCTCTTAGGCTTAAAAATTTGAATGACCTCTTTAAATGATTCTTCAATAGAATCAGGAGTGTGGGCATAATCAATAACAACCTTAAAATTTTTTGCTTTGATTACCTCTGCTCTACCTGGCAAGCCCGGAAAATCCTTCAAAAAAACATCTAAATTATTCAACGGTAAATCCAAAGCTTTGATAATGGCAAAAGAGGCTAAAATATTATAGAGATTAAACTTGCCCAGCAAAGAAGAGGAAAACCTTTTACCTTCCAAAACAAAATCGATTCCTTTTTGACTAGTACGATAATTTGATGGCCTTAGATTAAAACTATATCCTTGGGTTAAAGATTCAATAGCAAAGGTAATTTTTTGTTCAGCCCTAAAATTCAAAAAATTATCTGCTTCAAAGTCATCAATGTTGGCAATGATCGTCTTTTTTATTCTGACACCTCTCAATTTTTTACCAATTTTACTCTTTTCCAAGGCTCGAAAAAGTTTCATTTTGGAAGCTCGATAATTTTCATAAGAACCATGATGTTCGATGTGTTCGGGATGAAGATTTAAAAAAACAGCTATATCGAAATCAATAAAACAATGGCGATTTTGCATCAACCCCTCTGATGTTGATTCTAAAACGGCAATTTCACAATTAGCCTTAACGGCATTATTGAGAAATTTTTGCAAAAAACCTCTGCCAGGCATTGTTAGTCTTGATTTATTTTCAATCATTTCTTCGCCAATATAGAAATAATCAGATGAAGAAAGAGCAGTTTTAAACCCTAACTTTTGGAGTAGATAGTAAGTTAAGTAGCAAGTTGTTGATTTTCCTTTGGTTCCGGTAATACCAATAACAATTATTTTCCTCGAGGGAAATCGATAAATCAAAGCGAAAGCCAATGACCATAGATAATGATAGAAGTTCAAAAGGGGGCGAGGAATTATTTTCCTAATGAACCTGAATATTTTTCTCATCAAAATCTATTGCAAATTTTCTCTTATTTTCGACCTAATATAAAACTGAACCATTTCAAAATTATCAATTCCCGCAGAAGGATAAATACCATATACTTCTGGGGTACCATATAATTCAAAATGCCCGGACTTAAGCGGACCACTCTTTAAATCAACAATAATTGGAACAATCTTTAAGCTTTTTAAATCTTTTGTTTTTAGAAACATAAAAAGAAGATCATTTTTGCTAAAACTTGACTCCCAATAATTTTTATTATTGTTAATAAAATCTAATAAGGACATAATCTCTTGATTATTAAGATTCAGCAGTTTATCTTTTAGCGCATTCAAAAAATTCATTTGATTTCTTATCCTAAAGAAATCACCCTCAGAATTATAACGAGAACGTAAAACCAATTCTATCAAATAGCCATTCAGCACATACCTGCCTGGGGGTATGGTATAAAAACTAACCGCATCAACAACTGGCTGTTCTAGGTAAATCTCTATCCCGCCTAATCGATCAACAAGTTGCTTAACCAGTTCTAGATCAATAGCAAAGTAGTCCTTAACATTTAGACCTGTAAAAAGAGAAACCTTATTAAGCAATAGATCTTTTTTCCCTTTTTCGTAAAGAGCATTAATCTTTTGGAAATTTCCCTCTTCATCTCTTACTATCAAATCTCTAGGAATAGCAATCAAAAACAATTTATTAAACTTATTGTTATAGTAAACTGCCATCAAAGAATCTGTGTTTTGAGAACCAATATAACCCGGACCAGGTTTTCCGAGTAAAAGAAAAGTATAATCACCTAAGCTGCCTAATCCTGAAGTATCAGCTTTGGAAAAGAAAAAAATGCTTTCCGAAAAAACAGCCCAGCTAAAAGCACCAATTAAAACAATCAATATAAAAATGCTTCCCAAAATTAAAAATTTTTTCATTGTTTAACTAAAAAATTAAATTGGTTATTGCTAAAATCAACATCTATTCTATCTCCTCTTTTTAATTTATTAGCTAATATTAAATTAGCTATTTCTGTTTTGACTATTTGGTCAATTTTTCTTAAAAGTGGTCTTGCTCCGTAAATGGGATCAGTACCAAGACGAACTATTTCTCGCAAAGCAACTTCACTAACGTTAAGATCAATACCGTGTTTAAGTAGTATTTCGGCTTTAAAATCACCTATCATCAAATTAGCAATCTTTAGTAATTCATTTTCTCCTAAAGGCTTAAAAACGATCACTCCATCAAATCTGTTTATTAACTCAACAGAAAAAATAGTTGTTAACTTGCTTTTTAGACTAGTAACTATTTTATCAAAATCTTCTCCTTTTTCAATACTTCTTTTAATATCCTCGGAGTAAGCATTCGATGTGCAAATAATTAAAGTCTTAGTAAAATCAACTTCTCTTCCTAAAGCATCCTTAATTAAACCTTCGTCAAAAATAGGCAAGAAAATACGCAAGATTGAAGAGTGAGTTTTTTCAAATTCATCTAATAAAACCAGGGAATAAGGATTTTGTCTTATAGGCTCAGTTAACCTCCCAATAATCGTTCCATCCTTTGTACCAACAAGTTTATCAATGTCCTCGGCATTTTGAAATTCAACCATATCTAATCTTAACATCGTCTTCTCGCTACCATAGTATATTTTAGCTAAAGCCTTGGCAGTTTCTGTTTTACCGACTCCAGTTGGCCCAACAAAGAGAAAAACGCCGATCGGACCTTTTTTCTTTTCTAAACCAGCGCGATAAATCTTTAAAACTCTAGCCAACTCCTTAACAGCCATCTCTTGGTTAACAATTCTCTGATGCAAAAGCTCTTCTAAATTTAACAATTTTTCCTTTTCAATTTCACCAATTTGACCAATGGGTATTTTTGCCTTTTCAGCAGCAACTTCTTGAACAACTTGTGCCTCTAAAACCTTTGTTTTTAACCTTTTAGCAACTGAAATACTGTCAATAATTATTTCCTCCGCAGATGCTGGCAAAGGTTTTGACTTAATAAATTGACTTGCTAAGTTAATAGCCACGCTAATCGCTTGAGGAGTAATTGATAGGCGATATTTCTTTTCCCAAAGAAGACCTTTAAGAGTTATAAGCATTAAAGCTTCCTCCCTGCTAATTTCCTTTACTTCAATTACCTCAAAAAATCTATCCAATTCATAATGAACCAAACTCTTTTCATAACCAACTTGAGAAATACTACCAATAATCTTGATGCTTTTTGTTTTTAGTACCTCCCCTAAAACTTGGAAAATGTTTATTTGCTTTTCGAGTAAAATTAACTCTAAATTGGGAAGATAGAGAATAATATAAGATGAAACAATTGCTTCGTTAATAATATCAGAAAAAAGAGAGATAAACCTATCTTTATTTTGAGCGTAAATGCCAGCTAAATCAAGTTTAACGACTCGGTGGTCTAATAATTCCTTGCTCACTAGCTCATTTTGTATTAACCAGGCTAGATGCATAACTATTGTTTCCTTACCAATCCCCTCTGGACCTACTAACAAAACATTGTCCCCTTGGCTTAAATTGCTTAAAAGACTATCTACTACTTTTCGATGGCCAATCAAAAAGCCGGCATTTTCCCTGTTAGCTAAATAAGTAAAATCAACTGAATTTTGGTCAAGTAAAGGAGTAAGAGCACTGGTTAGAGCTCTATTTATTAATCTTCTTTCTCTCCTCTTGTGGTGAAATAGAGCAACACTCTGATAAGAGGGCTTAAAAATTCTCGTGTGTTCCTTAAATAATTCCATAATAATGGCTCCAATTAAATACTCTTCGTTAAGCAGATATTTGTCAAACAGCCTGTTAAAAATTGGATCCATATTCGCTCTGAAACCGTAAAAGAGAAAAAAATCATTGATACTAGCTTGATTCAAATCTCTTGCCAGATTAAAAGCAGATGTTAGAATTTTGAGGTAAGGTTGATAACGATTTTTTTCAAAGATCCTTTTATTTTCAAAAATAAGTTTTTTTAAATCTTGCTCAAAGTTTGAAATTGATATATTTAAACGATGAAATATTCTCCTAATTGAATTCCTCTTTAAAATTTCCTTAAGAAAATAAGATTCAAAGTTAATTTCTCTTATTATTTCCGAGTTGGTAAGAGTATTGATTAAAAAGCTCCTTGCTTCTCTGGTAAGATAATCATTTAAGTTAACCCTGGTAGCCTTAGACACGGATAGATCTCTTATGTCTTCCTTAGAAGTTCTATTTCTCAAAACAGTGGTTAAAAATATCAAAATTATCAAAAAGGCAACGGGTTTTAATCTGAAACTATCAGAAAAAAGAAAAAACACTGCAACAGTAAAAATAAACATATTAAATATCTCTTTCAGGATAATCAACAACTTTCTCAAATAAGGATTAAATCTTAAAAAACTATTGTTAAAGTAAAATTCCATAAAAAAGAAGAAAAATGGGTAATAACAACCAAAGACCTAAAAATAATAAGTATAACAAGGCAACAGCCAAGTAGAAAATAAACCCTAGAATTAACTTAATCAAACGATAAGGTAAGGCAATGGCATAGCCAACTAAAGAAAAATCTCCAAAAAGTGGCTTGGTAATATTTCTTAGGTTAGGTCTGAAGTTTAAATACCTATCAGTCAAGTAAACGAAATCAAAGAACGACCTAATGGTTTTTTGAGGAAAATGATGAAACCAAAAATCAATAAATTCAATCAAATCATCCAAGATAAGAATTTTAAGAAAGATCATTTTACCCAAACAATTTTTTATCCTCTAAATCATTGACTTTTTTTGAGTCTTGATGGTTGTCGAAATTTAATAAAACCTTTCCATACTCGCCGTCATAACCTGGTTCTAAAATTATTTCTTCTCTTCGAATTTTTTCTAAACATTCCAACAAATCCGAGTATTTCTGTTTCATTAAATCTTGATCAAAATTATCAATTAAAATGTCTAATTCTGGTCCAATTTCATTAACTACCTGAAGGTAGTAAGAAAAAACTTTTTTTGATGTCGGCTCAGAATTTAAAAGCTGTCCAATAATCTGAGTAAGAGGTGTTGTTCTTTTAAATGGTGGCCTATTCTCGCTAAAAAAGTTGCTTGGTCTTTTAGCTAGTTTCTCCACCCTACTCATTACTCCTATTGTTACTTTTCCTCCGCACATAGGACAAAGATATTTATTTTTCTTTGAATCCTCAGGAGAAAATCTAACTTTGCACAGCCTGTGGCCATCATAGTGGTATTTACCTTCTTCGGGAAAAAACTCAACTGTCATTAAAATTTTGTTTTCTTCGTTTGGTTCTTTCATTGCTTTGTAAAGTTGCGAGTAAGAAAGTTCGTTTAGTCTAAAAAGAGTTGCTTCTCTGCCTAAACGATGAGGGTGAGGAGAATGAGCGTCAGAGAAAGAAACAATTGAAAATCTATCAAGCTCTGGTAATCTCCAATTCATATTGGGATCAGATGAAAGCCCTGTTTCAACCGCAGTAACATAGTCAACATATTGCCCAAAGGCTTCATAAATTGAATCAAAGCCGGATATTGAACCATATAGTGAAAACCAAGGTGTCCAAATGTGAGCAGGTATAAAAATTGCTTTTTCATAAATATCAAAAAGAATTTTCATAAAATCAATAACATCTAAAGCTAAAATAGGCCTACCATCACTTCTCAAGTTAGAATACATAGATAATTTTTTGTTTAACTTTTCTACCAGATCGAATTTAGGCAAAATGACAATATAATGAATTCTCTTGACGATTCCTTGGCGAGAGAAAATAGAACTTATTTCACCTCCCAAAAGGAAAAAAACTTCTTCCTGGGAGTCTTTGAGCCGATAAATACCGTCATTAACTTCAACTAATTTTTGTTTAATTTCTCTAAACCAATCGGGATGAGTAAAATCACCAGTAATTAAAATTTTCAATCCTTTCAAAGAAGCATAGTATGACAAATTCTCTAAATCTAAATTTTTTGAGCATGCCCGGGAATACTTTGAGTGCAAATGTAAATCGGCAAAAATATCCATCCTAGGTAAAAAAAATCAAAAAACCAATAACCAAAGAAAATATTGAGGCTAATAAAACCATTCCGGCTGCTAGATCTTTAATTACCTTAGCGTGAGCATCAATTTTATCCTCAAAAATATGATCAATGATGGTTTCAATGATAGTGTTTACTATCTCCAGCACTAAAATGAAACAACATAAAAATATTAAAATTAACCATTTCGTTAAAGAAAATTCAAAAAAATAAGCAGCCAAAAAAACTAGAAAAGTGATCAGAATCAAAAGTTTAAAGTTTCTTTGAGTGATAAAAGCATACCTCAAGCCATCCAAAGCGTTTTTAACGCTAAAAACAAAATTTCTATTTTTGTGGACCATTATTTTTTAAATTTTATCATCTTATTAGACTAATAAATAAAGAATTATCCCTAAAATTAAGGAAAAGCTGTCAATAATGGGTAGATATTCAATTGTCGGGGCAGTGGGACTCGAACCCACAACCTCCAGCACCCCATGCTGGTGCGCTAACCAATTGCGCTATGCCCCGTTAAATTGGGCGGGAGAGGAATCGAACCTCTGACCTTCTCGGTGTAAACGAGACGTTCTGCCGCTGAACTACCCGCCCTATGTTGATAAAATTAAATTATATCTTAATTAAAAACATATTTCTAAGCCACGATTAGATGAAAATCATCTGGACAAAACATTCAGAAAGCAAGCTAAGATATTATCAGCTCTCAAAGAGTAGAATTTTAAGAATTATCAAAAATCCTTATCGTATCGAAGAGGGTATTGCTCCACAAACAATTGCTCTCATGCAACCAACTAAAATATCTCGAAAGACAAAAAAACCAACTTGGAAGCAAGAGATTTGGACAATGATTCAAAAGTCAAGTAGTGCCTTAAAGATTATTTCTGCTTGGCGATACCCTGGTATTAGTCCAGCAACCAACCCTATTCCTCGTCAAATAATAGTTGAACTACAAAAAGAAGGTTTTATTTAAAGATTCTTAGGAAAATTTCCCTAATTGTTTCCCAGAAATTTTTATTAAAACTAGATTTTTGGTAGATATATGCCATTCCCAATGAGTTAGCATATATTAACTCCTCTTTAGATAACACACCGTTTTGATCAGTGGCTATTTTTATTGGATAATGGGTATATCTTTTCAATAAATTTTCAATTTCAGGAATATATGCTCCACCGCCAATTAGATAGATTCCTGCTGGCAACCGAAAATTTTCTCTTATTTTGGCAAAAATATCATTGAGGTTGTTTTTTTTCCAATAAAAAGATAATTTTTTTTCGATAAGATTGATAAATTTTGAATAGCTATATTTTTGGCGACCAATTTTAATTTTACTTGTTTTCCTGTCTAATTTTTCAACTTTTAATTGATCAAATATAGCGTCTATCTCTTGAAGATTAACACCAAGATCAAGCGCTAAGTCCTCTAGTATATCGCCTAAACCAAATTGAACGCTCTGGTAGAACGAAAGCTTGCCTTCTTGAAAAATTGCGAAACTGAAAATTTTATAACCAAAATCAACCAAAATAACGCCTAACTCCTTTTCTTTTTTAGGCAAAACAACATACGAAGCAGGCAAGGGGTTAGGAACGATTAAAAAAATTTTTACATCATTAGCCTTGAAAAAATCTCTTAGCCTGTTGAGCGAAGGTTTAAAACCTTGAATCACAAAAAGGTCAACCTCTAAATTTCTCGCCTCCATGCCTAATGGATCTCTAATCTTAAAACCACCATCAAAAAAGTATGATATCGGCTCTTCAAACAAAATCTCGGTATTACTAGAAAGTAAAGAGGTTTTAGCAAGCAAAAAACATTTTCTGATATCTTCTTCTGTTACATATTTTTCACTTACCGGAACTTTGCCTTTAGTTCTTTGCCCATTAAAATAGGAAGAGGAAAAGGAAACTATTATTTCTTTTGGATCTTCGTTGATATGATAAGCAACTTCTTTCAGTGGGGAAATAACTTCATTAACAAAATTTTCTTGATCAATAATTTCACCGTTATTAAAGGAGTCGGCTGATCTGGTAAATTTTGTTAGTAGGGATATTTTGCCACTTTCGTCCTCTTCGCTAATACACAATTTTAATAGCCGATTTCCTATGTCTAAACTAAAAAATTTTTTCCCCATCCCATTTAGTTATTCCTTGAATTTAATTTTACTGATATATCTTTTTCCTAATTTATATGCTTTATCAAAGCTCCATCCCTCTTTCATTTTCTGTTTAATAAAACTTTGCAATTTCAGACGATATAATTTTGCTGTTTTTTTTGCTCTTTCGTTTAGTTTTTTTGTCCGATATAATTTCGACTTAACCTCTAAAAGGGTCCCACTCTTGGTAAATCTATTTAAAAATCTCCTTAAAAGTTGAGTTGTTGATTCGGACGACCTTCTGACCACCTTAACTCTCATTTTTAAT
Organism: Patescibacteria group bacterium; assembly: GCA_025060575.1. Lineage (GTDB taxonomy): Bacteria > Patescibacteriota > Minisyncoccia > UBA6257 > HR35 > JANXBL01. The sequence continues at coordinate 27,003 of JANXBL010000002.1, forward strand.
CCTCTGATAAATTTCCTCCACTGAGGTTCCTTGAGTATTAAAAACGACCGCATGAATTGAACCACCTCCGTCATTGACAAAACGAGGGATAAGATGGAAATGAAAATGAGGAATAACCTGGCCTGCTAATTTGCCTTCATTTATCCCTAAAGTAAAAGAATCTACTTTAAGAGCTTTAGCCAAAATACTCATTGTCTCTTGGACGACCAAAATGAATTCCTCACCTAATTCTTTTGGTAAATGCTGAAAATTTTGATAATGAACTTTAGGAATTACCAAGCTATGACCAGGAGCATGAGGATAAATATCAAGAAAAGATAAAAAATTTTCCGACTCATTAATCAAAAAAGCAGGAACTTCTCTATTAACGATCTTGCAAAAAATGCAATCTGCCATTAAATAATTTAATATTATTAAAATTAATTAATTTAATTTTAACCGACAATTTTCTTTAATTCCTTAGTTAAGTTTGACAATTTTAAAATTTCTTGACTGCCATATTCCATATCTTTAAGGATGATTGTGCCTTGGCCTAACTCGTGAAATCCTAGGATTAGAGCATGCTTAATCCCTAGCTTATTGGCATAGTCAAGTTGCCCAGATAGACTTGATTTAAAAAAGTTAGCCACCGGAAAAAAATTGTTCCCCTGCAGATCAAGAAAAATTTCAAATGCTTTGGCCTTGGTTTCCTCGCCAGCAAAAGCAACAAAAATTTTGGATGAAGATTTTTTAATTTTAAAGTCTATTTTATCCAAAATTATTTTTAATCTCTCAATGCCCATAGCCCCGCCACAAGATGGTAAGGGTATATTGCTCATAATTTCGCCTAAATCATACCTCCCCCCTCCTCCTAGTGCTATCTCTTCGTTTTCAACAAAAATTTCAAAAACAGTTCGAGAATAATAATCAAAACCTCTGACTAAGGTACTATCTAATTCATAAGGAATTTTAAAATAATCTAAAAATTCTATAACCTTTTGAAAGTGCAGTTCGCAAAACTTACAAAGATAATTTAGAATATTTGGTGCTTTTTTCTTGTATTCTTGATCTTGTGGGTTTTTACAGTCCAATAATCTTAGGGGATTTAAAGTTAATCTTCTCTGGCAATCAACACATATTTTATTCTTATACTTTTTATAAAAATTTATAAGTTGGGTTCTGTACTTACGGCGACAACGTTGGCAACCTAAACTATTTATCTTAACTTTAAAATTTCTGATCTTTATCTGATTTAAAAAGCGAAAAAAAACAAAAATAGTAAAAAAGTCAGCGAACGGATCTTCGGAATTTATAATTTCTATTCCCCATTGAGTATGCTCTCTCAACCGACCATATTGAGGTCTTTCTCTTCTGAACATCTTGCCTAAGTAAAAAACTGATACAGGCTGAGTAAAGTTTTGCCAACCATTTTCAAAATAGGCCCTTATAACACCAGCTGTTCCCTCTGGTCTTAACACCAAAACATCGCCTTTTTCTTTTCCCTTGATAACAAACATTTCTTTGCTCACCACATCAGATGACTCGCCAAGGCTGGAGGTGAAAGTTTTAATGTTCTCAACTAATGGAGTTTCCACATAACGAAAACCATTGAGAACAGAAAAATTAGTTATCAGATCTCTTATTTTAAGATAAAAATCAGACTCATCGCCAAAAACATCTCTCATTCCTCTTGGCCTTTGAGTTTTAATTTTCATCGGGCAAAAACTTTCATTAATTCTGGTATCTTAGCTAATGATAACTGAAACAAAACTCGACCAACAATCCTTTCTCTTTTCAATGGTCCCCACTTTCTTGAGTCGTAACTCACCTCTCGATTATCACCCAAAACAAAGTATTCATTTTCTTTTAATTGAATATCAATCAATCCAGGAGTATAGTGATTAACTACATACGGCTCATTAAGAACAAACCCCTCTGGTTTCTCTCTGTTAAAAACAGTTATCTTTGATTCCTCAATTAAAATTCTTTCTCCTGGTAAACCAATAATTCTTTTAATGTAATAAATATTGTCATCAAAAGGTGGCCTAAAAACAATTACTTCTCCTCTTTGGGGTGCACGGTAAAAATAAGTGAGTTTATCAATAATTAAATAATCCCAACTATGAAAATTAGGCTCCATGCTATCTCCCTTAACAAAGAAAGGTTCGAAAAGAAAAAGTCTTATCGGTAAAATAAAAAGCAAAAAAATTAATATAATTTCAAAAATATTTAAAGCTATCTCTCTTTTCATCCGAGTATATTTTGTGGAGATGAGGGGAATCGAACCCCTATGGAAGAAAAAGTGTCTAAGAGCTTCTCCTGGCGCAGTTTGTTTTTAATTTTCGTCCCTTAAGAAGATAACAAACAAACTTCTTAAGGGACTAGGCTCTAATTTTCGTTTCAGCTTGATGAGCCAGTTCAAACTGAAACTAGCGAGAAAACCTTTACCCCTAGAAAATCTCTCGCTAAATTTCTAGGAGTCGCTCTATATTTACGAAAGAGCGTAAGCTGGAACTCTATTGGCACTTATTTTGGTTGTTGAAGGTTACCAACCTGCCAGCTTCTCTTAGCAACTTTTTCTTCTCAACTCCCAATTCATCCCCAAAAAGTGATATTAATTATACCATATTTCTAAGCCTTTTTCAAATAATCATCCCCAATGGTCCAGTAACTCGTTGCACTTCTTCAAGGGTAGTGAGCTTAAAAAGTGCTTTAATTAAACCATCTTGTTGTAAGTTTATAAAGTTACTACTTGCAGCCCGATAAATTTCAGTTTCGGAAGGATTCCGATAGATTACTTCCTCTAATTCTTTTGTTATCACTAAGAACTCATAAATTCCGATACGACCCTTATAGCCAGTGCCAAAACATTCTTGGCATCCTTTGCTAGCTAGTAGGGAAAAATTATCGAAATTAATATTTTTAAGGTTAACACGAGAGGGGAGATTGTTTAGTGATTCTCTTATTTTTTTCTTAGTTTCTTCGTCTGGTTGGTATTCTTCGGCACAATGCTGACACACTTTTCTTAGTAATCTTTGGGCTATGACCAATCTTAAGGCTGAAGGAATAAGTTTAGCATCAACTCCGAGGCTGATTAACCGGGGAATGGCTCCTAAGGAGCTATTCGTGTGAAGGGTGGATAAAACTAAATGACCTGTCAAAGAAGCTTGAATAGCAATTTCTGCTGTCTCCTTGTCCCTTATTTCACCAACTAAAATAACATCCGGATCATGTCTCAAAAATGATCTAAGAGCAGTAGCAAAGGTAAAACCTCTTGACTCATCAGTTTGACTTTGACTAATTCCCTCGATTTTATACTCAATTGGATTTTCGATAGTGATTATTTTTAGCTCTGGGGTTTTGATGGTCATTAAGATAGCATAGAGAGTTGTTGTTTTACCTGAACCAGTTGGTCCAGTATTTAAAATTAAACCATTTGGCTGATGAATCATAAAGCTTAGAATCTCAAGATCATCATCTCTTAAGCCAAGATCTTGTAATCTTTTGTTAATCTGTTCAAACCTTAGAATTCTTAAAACAATCGCTTCATCCGATGATGCTGGTAAAAAGGAAACTCTGATATCATATTTTTCCTCGCCAAAAACGATTGAAAACCGACCATCTTGAGGCTTGTTTTTAATGTTAATCATTAGGTTTGATAAAACTTTTATCCTATTTTTGATCAGGTCATAAATATTCAGAGGTAAATCAACAATATCATATAAAATCCCGTCAATACGGTACCTGACTAAAATTTTGGTTTCTTCCGGTTCAAAGTGAACATCAGAAGCATTAAACTTAATTGCTCCAGCCAAAACATAATCTAAAGAGACAAATGGGTCATCATCTAAAGCAGATTTTATTTTTGAATTTAGATCCTCTCTTGCTCTAATTTCTTGAGTTAAATGTTTTAAAACTTCTTCAGTAATATCAAAGGTTTTTAAATAACTTACCTTAGGAGTAGTTAAAAACCGATATTCATCTAAACCAATCTTTAAACTTGTAGGCGAGATAATTCCAAGAGAAACATTAAAACCCTGCGATCTTAGTAATTCTTGAAAAGATTTAACCTCTTCATTAAAGGGATTAATTACTCCTAAAATAAGCTTTTCTTGGTTTCTTTTAATTGGCACTAGCTCTAGCTTTTCTGCGGTTTCCTTAGGAACACACTTTAAGGCATCAACCTCAGGTTTAACTAACTGGAGATTATAATAAGGCAAATTTAATGATTTGGCTAACTCTTGAGCTACCTTTTCGGCATCATATCTAAATTCTTCAAATTCTTTAAAATCTTTATCTTTATCGTCGTTTATCATTTATATCGTATTTATTCGCTGGTTAATTTATTATAATAAAATTATCACCGATGAAGAAAATATTGTTTTTAATTATTAAGATTGGATTAATAATCATTTTTCTTTTTTTAACTTTTGTTCTGTTTTTAGCTATTTTACAAAATATTTACTTGCCCACTCCTAATATCCTCGGCGAAAAAATAATTGGCAGTGGGGTTGAAGTTTATGATCGTACAGGTAAAATACTCCTCTATAAAATAGGTGCCAGAAAATCATGGGTTGATTACGATAACATCCCCCAAAACATTATTAGAGCTACTTTGGCAGCAGAAGATCTTGAATTCTTTAATCACCGAGGAATTAGTATTAGAGGAATAATCAGATCAATTTATCTTAATCTAAAGGAAGGAAGACTTGAATATGGTGGTTCAACAATTACTCAACAATTGGTTAGAAACATTTTTCTCTCACCTGAAAAAACAATTGTCAGAAAGATCAACGAGATTATCCTCGCACTAACAATTGAGAGAAAATACACTAAAGAGCAAATAATTACTTACTATCTTAATTCTATTTACTATGGTCAAGGAAATCTAGGAATTAAGGCAGCCGCCAGCTACTATTTTAACAAAAAACTTAATGATCTTACCTTAGGAGAAATAGCTGTTTTAGCATCAATCCCCAAGTCACCTGCTCTCTATGCTCCTATCTCCCAGGAAAACATCGTTAGATTAAAAAAAAGAAGAAATTACATATTGAAGAGAATGAAAGATATTGGCTGGATAGAGGAAAATGATTACTTGATAGCTATCAAAGAAGAAATAAAGATAGCTCCATCAAAGTATGCTGGTATTATTGCCCCACATTTTGTCATTGAAGTTATTAATAAATTAAAAGAAATGTTTCCGCAAAAAAATCTGGAAGAATTAGAGTTAAGAGTAATTACAACCCTTAATTATGATTTACAAAAAATAGCAGAAAAAGCAGTCAAGGAGGGAGCAGCTAAAAACAAGTTAAAGTATGGCGGTAGTAACGCAGCTTTAATGGCGATTGATCCCAAAACAGGGGAAATTTTATCTTTGGTCGGCTCAAGAGATTTTTTTGATAAAGAAATCGAAGGTCAAGTAAATGTTCCCTTTCGCCGACGTCAACCTGGTTCAGCTTTTAAACCGATCAGTTATGCTGCTCTTTTTGAATTAGGTTATCCGTTAGAAACAGTAATATTTGATGTCCCCACTAATTTTGGTGGTTATATACCGCGAAATTTTGATAAAAGATTCAAAGGACCTGTAACGCTTAAAAAAGCTTTAGCTGAGTCAAGAAATGTTCCAGCGGTTAAGGTTTTCTATCTTGCTATCCCCGAAAGAGTTGTTGACCTAGCGAGGAAAAGTGGTATGAATTACCTTCAGGACTGGAAAGATTATGGCCTTTCCATGGCCTTGGGGACAGCTGAAGTTAGAATGGCTGATTTAATTAGATTCTATGGTGCTTTGGCTAATGATGGAGAGATAACTGATCAAAGTCTAATTCTTAGAATAATCCAAGGAAATAAATTAATCTACCAATATCAACCAAAAAAAGAGAGATTAATTTCCTCACAAACTGCTAGAATCATCAATGATATTTTGAGCGATGTTGATGCTCGACGAGGTTTATTTTCTGCCAGTCTTCCTTTAACAATTTTTCCTGGTTATCAAGTGGCCCTGAAAACAGGAACAACTCAATTTTATCAAGATGCTTGGGTGTTCAAGTATACTCCTAGTATTGTTATTGGCGTTTGGGCTGGTAACACTGATGGCAAAAGAATGAATTCACTAGGTGCTAGTTTAGTAGCTGCTTTACCCATTTCATATCAATTTTTATCAGAAGCTATAAAGAATAATTTAGTAACAAAGGCAAATTTCTTACCTCCAGAGAAAAGAATTGTTGAAAAACCGATGTTAAATTCTCAATGGTTAGTTAATGGTGAAACCCACTCCATCCTCTATTATGTTAATAGAAATGATCCTCTTGGACCTATTCCAGATGATCCAAAAAGCGATCCTCAATTTCACTATTGGGAAAATGCTGTTCAAAAATGGTTTATGACCTATGAACAAAGAACAGTTGAAAGTGAGGATATTTAATTTTTAATATTGTCTTAATTTCTTCTATTTTAAATTTATCTAATCGAGAAAAAATTTCAATAGTTAAGTGCTTTCCCATCTGTCGAAGATGAATTTTATGATTAGGTAAAATATTTTTAATAAAACTAGCAATTTCAAAAATTTCCTTTTGAGTAATAGAAATTCTTTTCATCGATGATTAGAAATATAAACGAAATCATTATCTAAGGGAGATTTAAGATAAATAGGAGTACTATCGCTTCCTAAACCGGTAAAAAAACCTCCCCACACAACCTCATCATCAAAAACGCTAAATCCATCATAGAGAAAATCTAAATGAAACTTTATTCTAAACTCCTTTTCATCTAAATTGTTCTTTTCAATTTCTACTCGTAAATTATTTCTACTCTCACCTAAAAGTTCATTCTTAGCGTAAATTTCTAGATTATTTTTACCACTTTCAGAAAGATTAAAAATCAATTCAGTCCCTTTGGTTTGATCGCTAAAAACTTTTCCTAGTTTCAAAGCTTTTAAAATGTCATCTCTTTTAACAGTAAATATCAAAATAAAATTGTTTGGTTCAATAAATTGGAGATAGTTAGGGTAATCAACTTCTAAAAGTTTTGCTGTTAAAAGATGATTAAGGATCTCAAAGGTAATTTGATTTTCTTCAAAATAAATTCTTAATTTTCCAGATTTTCTTCTAATACCTTTGAATTCTTGGATCAACCTTTTAGGAATCAAAACTGAAACTTTATCTATATTTGTCTCAAAAAATTGATCATTAACAGTCTGAACAGCTAATCTAATAGTATCCGTAACAACCAAATTTAATCTTCCTTCTTTCAGATCGAAATAAACACCTGAATATTCTGGTCGAATATCAGAAGTTGATAAGATGGGTAAAAATTTGCTAAGATAACCTTCGAAAAGTTCATTATCAATTTCAAAATAACGATCGAAATTTACCCTCGAAAAAGAAGGAAAATCATCTTGGCTTAAGCCAGGAAGATTAGAAATGGAATTTTCACCTTTTATCAACAATATTTCACCATTAGCTTCTAGTTCAATCTCATCCTCATAGAAGTTTTCAATTACTTTTTCAAGTTGTCTTGCTGGAATTAAGCAAGAACCTTTTTTAAATACTCGACCTGGAAATTTTGTTTGATAATTAATCTCTAGATCAGTTGCAGTTATATAAACTTCATTATTTAATTCATCAGCTGAAATATAGAAATAGTTAAGAATGTTAATATCTGACTTTTGAGGACAAATATTGTTTACCACTTGCAAAACTTCTCTTAATTTACTTGATAATAGCTTAATTTTCATCTTCGTACGTTTAAACAAATTGTTACTTTTTTAATTTTAATATCCTGTAAGTTATTAATTTTAAAATATTTAAATAGTAATATATATTATATATTTGTTGAATATGTGTAAAAATTAACATTCGATTATTTTAATTGAATTTTTATCGTTAAAAATAAAAGTAAAATTTGTTTAAAAAATGTTAAGATTCTATCAATTTTGATTTTATAGTTTCAATGTCTTGATTTAATTCCGGATTTTTCTTTAACTCTTCAACTATTTTTTCATACGAATATATTATGGTGGTGTGATCTTTTTTTAACATTTCCCCAATTGAGGTATACGATAATTGGGTAATTTCTCTTAAGAAGTAAATGACGCATTGTCTTGCTCGGGTAAGATGTTTTGTTCTATTTTTTTTCAAAATATCGTCCTCTTTTATTTCGTAATGTTCCGAAACCGCTTTGATAATTTTTTTCGGATTTATTTTGCGATAGTATTCTTTTGAGAATTTTTTTAACAATTCTTCAACTTTTTCTATTGTTATTTTTTGATTCATTTGGTGAAAATTAAAGATTATATTACTTAAAGCACCTTCAAGCTCTCTAATGTTATTAGTTATTCTTTTGGCAATTAGGTCATATATTTCGTCATCTAGAAAGACATTCTTTTCTTGAGCTTTTAACTTTAAAATAGCCACTCTTGTTTCATAGTCAGGTGGTTGAATATCAATTACCAAACCTCCTTCAAACCTTGATCTTAGTCTTTCTTCAATGTCAGAAATTAACTTTGGTGGTCGGTCCGAGGAAAAAATTATTTGTTTTGACTGATTATAGAGATAGTTAAAAGTATGGAAAAGTTCTTCTTGAGAAGTATTCTTACCAGAAAGAAATTGAACATCATCAAGGATAAGCAAGTCAACCTCTCTAAATTTTTCTCGAAAATCATTGACTGTGTGATTTCTCAAAGAGTTAATAAATTCATTGGTAAATTCCTCGGTGGTTAGATATTTTACTTTCAAGTTTTTAGCCACTTTTAGAGTTTCATTTCCTGATGCTTGGAGTAAGTGAGTTTTTCCTACTCCTACTGGTCCATAAATGAATAGAGGATTATGGCTTCTACCACAAAAATTTGCCACTGATTGACAAGCAGCAAATGCCAGTTCATTACTTTGCCCAACGACAAAATTATCAAAGCGATATCGAGGATTAAGATTAGTTTGAGGATTGACATCAAACAAGCTTAATTTTTTTTGAGAGGTGAGAATATCTATCTTTTTAGAGAAGGAGATTTTTTTAACCGATTTAGCGCTTTCTTCAGCTTCCTTAGAAGAGACGATAAGTTCAACTCCTTTTACATCAGGAACAATTTCCCTAATTGATCTGATGATTATTTGAGAAAATTTTTTATCTAGCCAATCTTTAACAAACTTACTTGGTACTTCTACTTTCAATATTCCCTGGTTAAAATTTTTAGGCTGAAAATGAGAAAACCAGATATTAAAAATTGATGACCCGACGTTATTTTTTATATTGTTTAAAATCTGATCCCAGATGGTTTCTACTTGTTCATTAGTCATTTTTAATAGGAATTATAAGTTAAAGTATATGATGAAGTCAAAAACCTTAATTCTTAAGTAGTGGTGGATAAATTGTGGATAATTCTAACTTAACTAAATTATCTGCTAAATTTTCTTTTCTTGGGATTAATTTAAATTCTACTTTACCAAAGTTAGTTCTAAGATTATGAACCTTGATAAAATACGGGATTATTTCTTTTTCTACAATTTTGTAAATTCCCTCTACTTGTTTTGTGATTATTTCGCTATCACTTTTTATTACTACCTTTGTTTTAAGGCATTTTTCTTTGCCAAGAATTAACTTTATTTTTTCTAAAGCATAAATTACAGCCAGATACTCTGCCTGATTGTTTGTCTTAATTCCTACTCTCTTATGATATCTTTTTGTTTTATTAGGAAAATTTATTACTACTCCTATTGCCGCTTCACCGGGATTGTTAAGTGATCCACCATCAGTATAAACCTCAATCTTTTCCCAGTCTTCGTCTAAAATTTTTAGAAAAACTTTGTAGCTAGCAAGAGCGTCATCATAAGCGTGGTGTGAGTTTCCTCTTTCGATGTTTAGGAATTGACATATTTTAGTGAGAGTTTCTTTTTCTCCTAAATTTGATAAACCATATTTTGCCACTGCCAGTGAAAAAATATCGATTTTTCGGTAATCAAATGGATCATCTAGACCAATTGCATAAAATGCCTTTTCTAACCTTGACCAATCAAAATGGCTAATCCAGCCTGCCAAAATTTTATCTTTAAACTTTGGGTAGAGATATCTCAATACTTCATCTAAGGATTTGGCATTTTGCCATTTTTGTTCTTCATATCCAATTAATTTTAACGATTCGTTGTCTGCTTTTTCTAGGTTGATTGGTTTAATTAAAAAATTAAACTCTTCTTTCAGATTCATGTTTTGATCGACAATTAAACCACCAATTGCTAAGATATCAGCGTCTGGTCGAAGTGAACTTGTTTCAATATCTAAAAAAACTATATCGGCGTTATTGAGGTCTATCTTTCCCATTTTTCATTAGCCAAGTAATTAATCATTGCCCCACCACCTGTTGAAATATTATTGAATTTATTGATTAGTTTCTTCTTTTCAAGAAATGCCAAAGTATCACCGCCACCAACAACGATAAAATGGTTATTTAATTTATTTAATTTGATTAAGTATTTCGCCAACATAAGCGTACCCCTCGAGTAAGTTTCCTTTTCGACATAACCCAGTGGTCCATTCCAAACAATTGTCTTGGCTTTTTTGATGAGATTAAATATCATGACGAGACTTTTTCTGCCAATATCATAAATAACATCATTTTCCCCAATTTGATTAATATTTAGATAGCCCTTTCCTTTAACAATAAAGTCAAAGGGAACAAATATATTTTCTGATCTGATTTTTTTTACTTCATAAAGCATTTCTTTTTCAACCAAAGATTTTCCCATTTCAAATCCATTTGCCTTTAAAAAGGTATTAGCTAGTCCACCGCCCAGAATTATAAATCTTGCTTTTTTAATAAATTTTTTAATTAGAGGAAGTTTTGTCGATATCTTTGCGCCACCTAAGATCAAGATAAATCCTTTACTTTTTAAGACTTTGTTGAGAAGATTAATTTCTTTTTCAAAGTTTAAGCCATAAAAGGTCGGTAGTAATTTTGGTAGTAGATAGGTAGAAGTATGTCGGCGATGTGATGATGAAAAAGCTTCATGAATAAATATTTCTCCTAGTGATGAAAGTTTCTGAGCAAACACCAGATCACATTCTTTTTCTTCAGGCCAAAATCTAAGATTTTCGAAAAGATTAAATTTTTCCTTGGGAATGGCTCTTAGATCGTCTAGAAAATTTATTTTTATATTTAGTATTTTCTCGATTTGAGGTAGAATACTTTTAAGAGAATATTTTTTATCCCTTTTTATTGGTTCACCCCAATGACTAACGAGCACGACTCTCTTTGATAATCTCAAAATATCAAGTGTTTCTTTGATGCTTTTAATTCTAAATTTTTCTAAAATCTTTCCCCTATCAACAACAACATTAAAATCAACTCTTGCAATAATATTTTTATTTTTTATTTTCTCCCTATTAAATCTTAAAAGCTCAGATTTATCAAATATAATCATTTCATCATTATTTTAACACGTAGTTTTGCTATAATTTGTTTAGCAATCTCAAAGGAGGTTGGCAAGATGAAAGAATCGCCCATGGACCTTGATGAGTTAGTTTACCACATTAGCAAGACCATGACCTTAGAGAAAAAAACTTTCCGTAAAGCAGCTGAAGAAGCTGCCAACCAACTTCTTCCTCAGCATCTAGTAGGACCATTTATAGTTTTTGTAGCTAATGCCGATACTGAGGAAGATCCAGTATATTCGCTCTATCTCGCCTATGAAACTGGCGAGCTTTCTTACTCCAACCTCGAACTACTAGCAGAAAAAATGTGATCCCTGGAAAGGCGCTTCGATAGTCTAAGAGGCGCCTTTTTTTCTTTCATAGACTTTCTCTAATCCTATATTGCAATGCTTCTCCCAGGTGTTCAATTTTAATCTCGTCCTTTTCTTCATAGTCAGCAATGGTTCTAGCTAATTTAAGAATTTTATGTACAGCCCTAAGGGAGAGTTTGTATTTATCAATTGCTGTTTTGAGAAAATTTTCTGTCTTATTATTCAGTTTAATATAATCTTTAATTTTATTTGCCGGAATTTGACTATTATAGTTAAAATCTTCACCCTTATATCTCCATTTCATTTTTTCGTAAACTTTAACCAGATTCTCTCTAATATTGTTAAAATTTTTTTCGTTAGATTTAAAAATTTGCTCTGATTTTAATCTAGGAACATTAAGATAGATATCGATTCTATCCAAAATTGGGCTAGAAATTTTCTTTTGATAACGATTGATTTCAGCGAGATTGCATTTACACTCTATTTCAGGATCACCATAATAACCACACGGACAAGGGTTATAAGCTCCGACAAATAGAAATTTTGAAGGGTACTTTATACTTTTCTTTGCCCGAGCAATAGTTATTTCTCCTGTTTCTAGTGGCTCTCTTAATCCTTCCAAAACATCCTTCCTAAATTCTGCTAATTCGTCTAAAAAGAGAACACCATGATGAGCTAGTGTTATTTCTCCTGGCTTAGCATCTTTTCCTCCTCCTAAGATAGCTATCGCCGATGAGGAATGATGAGGGGCCCTAAAGGGTGGTCTAATTATTGGTCCATGATTAAGAATTCCTAAAGCACTATAAATTTGAGAAACTTCTAAAGAAGCATCGTATTCTAGGTCAGGCAAAAGATTGACGATATTTTGGGCGATTAAAGTTTTACCTGTACCAGGAGGACCATAGAGTAAAAAATTATGCCTTCCCGCAGTACCAATTGAGACACCTCTTAAAATATATTCGTCGGCAATGATAAAACTTAGATCATGGTTATTTTCATTTGTAGTTAATTCTCTAATTTTTATCGGGTGATGATTTTTTCTCATTTCTATGAAATCAACAACTTCCGTGAGATGACGAAAACAAAATACCTTTATTTCCCTAATGAAATTTACTTCGTCAATATTTTCCTCTGGAACGACAACAGCTGAAAAGTGCCCCTTTGCTTTTAAGACAATAGGTAGACAACCATTTACTTTTTTCAATTGTCCGTCAAGACCCAACTCTCCTAAAAATAGGATATCATCAGGCAATTTCTTTAATTGACCACTGATAAAAAGAAACGAAAGGGCAATAGCTAAATCTAGATGAGAACCTTCCTTTTTAATATCTGCTGGTGCTAGGTTAACGACGAATTTGTTGTTAATTCTGTTTGGTGGCTTGGCGCCAATACTTAAAATTGCCAAGTTTATTCTTTCTCTAGACTCATTAATTATTTCATCAGCCAGACCTACTATTTGAAAAGATGGTAAACCGGGACTGAGAGCAGTCTCGATGTCAATTATTTCAGCTAAAAAACCGGAAAGAGTCGCTCCCTTAATTCGAGCAATCATTATTTATCGCTTTCATAAATAGCATCTATTATTTTCTCTACTAACTCTCGATTAGATTTTAGATTTTCTCGCGCTGTTTGGAAGCTGGAACCTATTTTGGTTTCATTAAAGTAATAAGTGTTTCCTGTTTTTTTAATAACTCCTAATCTTTCGCCCAGATTTAACAAGTCAGCTTCATAGGAAATACCTTCGTCATAATAAATTTCAAATTCAACTGTTTTAAACGGCGGTGCAGTCTTATTTTTTACTATTCGAGCCTTGATTCTATTGCCAATAATCTCATCACCCTTCTTAATTTGAGCCACTCTTTTAAGCTCTATCCTAACAGAGGCATAAAATTTTAAAGCTTTACCACCGGGCGTTGTTTCTTGGCCAGGTACCATTCCTCCAATCATAGCTCTTGTTTGGTTAATGAAAATCACCACTGTCCTCGTTTTTGATACAATTCCCGTGAGCTTTCTTAAAGCTTGACTCATCATTCTTGCTTGTAAGCCAATGAATTGATCCCCTACTTCTCCCTCCAGTTCAGCTCTTGGCACTAAAGCAGCAACCGAATCAATAATGATTAAATCAAAAAGAGAGGAACGAGTTAACTTTTCAGCAATATTTAGAGCATCTTCTCCGCTATCTGGTTGGGAAAGAACTAATTTTTCAATATTTACACCAATTCTTTTGGCATACTCAGGATCAAGGGCATGTTCAGTATCAATAAAGGCAACATTACCTCCTTCTTTTTGCGCTTGGGCAGCCACTGAGAGCGCTAAAGTTGTTTTCCCAGAAGATTCCGGACCAAAAATTTCGACAATTCTTCCTCTGGGTAAACCACCAACTCCGAGAGCGAAATCCAATGAGGGAGAACCAGTTGAAATTACTTCAACTTTTATTTTAGGAATGTTTTCCAATGTCATGATAGCTCCCTCACCAAATTCCCTTTTTAAGTCATCTAAGAGATTTCGCAAATCCTCCCCTTGCTTTTTGTTTGCTTTGCTCATCTTATTTTAGCTTAAATATGAATTACTTCTCTCTCGATTATTCTTTCTTGTCCCCAAAATTTTCTTTCTCTAATTATAAATCTATTAACTCCTTTTTTTAAGTAAAAAATTTTTTCAAAATATCCTTTTTCATCAAAGAGAACTGGAATTTCATTGATAAATAGATCTCCTCGCCGGTCAGCATATCCTCTAAAGATGACATAATTTTTAGAAATTACTTCCTTTTCAAATGGGGAAATGATTTTAACTCTAGGAGGTAAAACTAAATCCAGGAAAAAGTACAGATTAAAAACAAGAATAATTATCAAAAAATGGTACATCAACGTTCAGGTATTAATTAGTTTTTATGTGAGCGGCGGACGGGATTCGAACCCGCGACCTTCTCCATGGCAAGGAGACGTTCTACCAACTGAACTACCGCCGCATTCCATAAAAAATTATACTATAATTTTATTTAGTAATCTAAAGGAGGTGCAAGAATGAATTTTGATAAGGCTTGGGAAAGGGTAGAGCCTGGAATAAGAAAGTTTTTAAGAAGCAGGCTCTACCCAAACGAATTAGAAGACGCCCTTCAGATCGCTAAAGTACAAGTTGCTCTTGCCTGCCATCGATGGAATCCAGAAAAAAACGTAAGTTTTTTTAATTTCTGCCTAATTCTGATTGAAAGAAGAATAGGGGAGGCTAAGAAGCTTAGATATCCTTTTAGTGTACCCGATCGTGTCTTAAGGAACCCAGCTCATCCAAATAGATCATTTTTAAATTGGAGGAAGATAGTCTATTTGGATGAAAAAACAGAAGACGGGTTTTATGATGAGGAAAGAATTCCTTCCTCAGAAGATTCTGTTGAGTCCAGGGTTATAGATAAAACAGTTCTTGACGACATTTATAAGGCAATTGAAATCGGACTCACAGAAGATGAGAGGGAGGAATTCTTTCGGATGGTTAGCAAGGGCAACATAAGATCGAAAAGATTTCATAGCCTAGTTCGAAAAGTACGAAATGAGATGAGGAAGCTAGGCTATGAAATCGACGATAGTTAAGGTGGAAAGTTTTCCACCTTTCTTTTTTAAATTTATTAGTATATAATTCAAATAGCAATCTCTAGATAGGAGGAAAGAGAAATGGAAAAGGCCATAAAAATCGGGATGGCCATTTTGGCCATTCTTTTAGGGGCGATTCTAGGTATTGAAAGTGCCTCTCCTCAAGCGACCCCTAGGCCTAGACTTCCCGCTAGACCACCGGAAAATCCTATACAAGCGGTAGAAGATGTCTCAGCCCCCGAATCTGATTTTTTCTTTGGCCCAGTGGTATATTACTCGCAGGAAAAACCCGAATGGGTTTTTCCTGTGCGGCCGCTGGTAATAGGCTTAGTAAAAGGTCGGGGGTGGAACACGCAGGAGATTATCATCGAAGAAGAACTGAGACGTTTCGCCAAATCTTTTACGCGAAACGTCTTGGTGATCCACGCCTCTCCCTGGGAGGCTAGGGATAAGTTCAAAAAAGAGATAGCGGTTGACCCACGGTTCAGATGGCTGTGGGTCGAAGCTAGCTTTGATTCATTTAGCCTGGCAAGTTTTTGCTGTTTTGAGCCACTTTGTTTTAATGGTAGCCAGGCCAGGCTTTGGGTTAGGGTTGAAGAAATCAACCCTAATGATACGCAGACCTATCTATTAAAGGCTGGGTATGGCCACTACAAAGGCCATATTCACGCCTGGGGTAGAAATTTATGGTTGAGCGCAGGAGCGCCTCCAGGTGAAAATCTATTTTACTTCACTCAGAGGATGCTCCTAAGAAGTCATCTTAATTCTTTTGCAAATGAACTTAAACCAATGTTGAGATAGCCATACTCACAACCCAACCGCTTCAGTACCAACCGCTTCAGTAGATGCTGGAGCGGTTATTTGTTTCTTAGATAAAATTAAATTAATGCCCTCGTAGCTTAATGGAAGAGCAGCTCCGTCCTAAGGAGAAGATGAAGGTTCGATTCCTTCCGGGGGCAAAATTATTAATTTTAGATGTCAGAGATTTTGATTGCCAATATATTTTTCTTTTTGTCCTTAGCTTTTATTCTTGGTGCTGGATCAGCCCATTTTTCTGACTATTGGTTTTTAATAAACCTCTTTCTAGTTTTACTTTTTTATTTTCGCTTTAGGAATTTAAAATTAACCTTAATTTTTTTATTGATTACTTTTCTAGGATCTTTTTATTTTTTCTTAAGACAATTAACTCCTAAAATTACCTTTCATATACCTTCCCCAATTCAAAATTATCGAGCTTTTCTCGAAGATCAAATTAAAAAGAATTTGCCTTTTCCTGAGGAAAATCTCTTTAGAGGAATATTTCTCGGAGCTAGATTTGACGATAGAGAGGTTCGACAACAATTTATCGATAGTGGGCTAATTCACATAACAGCTGTTTCTGGTCAAAATCTGACGTTAATGTTTTCGATATTTTACGAGGCACTAAAAAGCTTTTCTATTTTATCGGTTCGATTGATTACCCCTCTTTCTTTAGTTTTAATTATCTTCTTTGTCCTGTTGATGGGCTTTGAAGGAAATGTTTTAAGAGCTGCTTTGATGGGATTTTTACTGATATTAGCAAAAAATAACTTCGGCAGACTAATTTTAAGAAGAAACATTTTAGTCTTTAGTTTGCTGATTTTTACCTTAGCTGTTCCTGAGTCGATTTTTGAAGATGTTAGCACTCAACTTTCTTTTTTGGCAATAACTGGTATTCTTTACTTGGCGCCAGTTATTGAATCTAAACTTAGCTTTTTTTCTCAATTTATTTTTCTCAGGAAAACATTTTCTGAAACTCTATCTGCGCAAATTTTTACTTTACCACTTATCCTTTATCGTTTCGGAAATATTAATCTCCTATCACTATTTGCTAATCTTTTAGTTATGCCCCTTGTCCCTTATTTAATGGCTATAGCGAGTATATTTTTATTTTTGCCCATTAAATTTCTTCTTTTTATTGCTTTGCCTCTTTTAAATTATGTTATCTTTGTAGCCAAAATTTTTAGCCATTCAGTTTTATATTATCATTTACCATTGATTGTTGTCTTAGGGATGTATTCAATTTTGCTCATTGAGATATACTATCTGACCAGAGATGAGGCAATTGATTCTAATTTTAATCTTAGCTAATCTTTTAAGCTATTCAATAATTTTAGCCTGGTTATTTGAGGACAGATTAGTAGCATTTTTAAATGTCGGTCAGGGTAGTGCAGTGCTAATCAGAAATAAAAATAATACCTATCTTTATGACACAGGAAGATCGCCCTATTTACTTTTTAAGGATTTGGACAAGCTCTTGCCTTTTTATCAGAAGAAAATCGACATTCTATTTATTTCCCATTTTGATAAAGATCATTATGGTTCAGTTTTTGAATTACTAGAACGTTATCAGGTTAGATTGATTGTTTTTAGTACGGAACTTGATTCTGCTAGCGATGCCGAAAAAATAAAAAGAGCTATTAAAAAAGCCAACATTCCAACCATCTTGCTTGTTCGAGGAAATAGCGTGAGAGATGATTATTTTAAATTTATTATTTTGCACCCTTATCGCAAATTTAAAAAGGATAATGATAATTCTTTGGTTATAAAACTGATGGGGAGTAATGATTATCTTTTAACTGGTGATATTGAAAGGGCGGGAATAAATGATTTAATAAAATGTTGCTGGCCTTATCTAGGGGCAGATTATTTTCTAGTTCCTCATCATGGTTCTCGATTTTCTATTGATGAAAGTTTTTATAAATATATTAATCCTAAAATTTCAATAATTCAAGTCGGTTCCAATTACTATGGACATCCTCATCAAGAGACTATTCTTTCTCTATCTAAGCATTCTAAGATTATCTGGCGTACAGATTTAAACGGTTCTCTAATTGTAAAGGAGTGATTTTTGTGATATAATAATCTAAGGGGGAACAGCCAATCGCTAAAGTTTTTCTTTAGAGGAAAGTCCGGACATCCATTATGGGATAGCACCGAAAGGTGTTAGATCGTTAAGATCTAGAGATAGAAACAGAGACCATACTATCCCAGAAGGGAGAAAGGTGAAAAGCTAAGAGGTGTCGAGAGATTTTTCTTTTGGCTACTCTTAGAGTTTGCGAAGAAATTCGCAAACTTTTCTATCTCTATCCGGATGCAAGGTCGTGCCCTCTTTCGAGGGAGAACCGCTAGAGGAAGAAAGCAATTTCTTTCGCAGATAGATGATTGGCTGAAACAGAATCCGGCTTATGTTCCCCCTTTTGTTTTAAAAATGGCAGGACATTCTCATTGGGCACAAGTAAAACATAAAAAAGCAGTGGTTGATGCTAAGAGAAGCCAACTCGTCTCTAAACTTATCAGAGCAATAACCATTGCTGCTCGCGAAAATAACAACATTGAGTCAAATTATAAACTTCGTTCAGCAGTTGAAAGAGCAAAAAATTTTCAGATTTCTTTGCAAACTATTGAACGAGCGATCAAAAAAGCCGAAGAATCTTCAGAAAAGTTGGAAGAAATAGTTTATGAAGCTTATTTTGATGAAGTTCAAATTTTAATTAGAGCTATTACCGATAATCGAAATAGAACTTTGGGAGAGATTAAGCACATTCTCAATAGATTTAATTGTCGCCTAGCCGAACCAGGTTCAGTGAAATGGAATTTTCAA
Organism: Patescibacteria group bacterium; assembly: GCA_025060575.1. Classification (GTDB taxonomy): domain Bacteria; phylum Patescibacteriota; class Minisyncoccia; order UBA6257; family HR35; genus JANXBL01. The sequence goes on from JANXBL010000002.1 coordinate 45,917, forward strand.
GAGAAAGCTAGTGTTGTTTGTGACAGAAAAGACGAAGAAAAAATTTTAGAGTTTGTTGATTATTATGATGATTTGCTAATCCAAAATGACGATATCTTGTTAATAACAAGTTTGGCAAAACTAAATTCTTTAAGAGAAAAATTAGATGAAGCCGGAATTGAAGTAAAAGATTCTGGGATTGGTCTAATACCAATATCGACCATAGATATTGATCCTAACAAGAAGGAAATTTTAAATTCTTTAGTCGAACAGCTTCTTAGCTTAGATGACGTAGAGGAAGTTTTTACCAACCTAAAAACTTGACTTTGGAAATAAAATTAGTAAAAATTAAAGAAACTAAAATTGTCCGAAATGAGTCGTCAATTAAATGATTTTTTTATTTAATGTCTGTATTTACAATTATACAACAGCAAGAAGAGGAAGATGAATTAATTGAAGGACCGGAAGACGAAGAAGGGCTTGAAGATCTTGAAGATTTTGAAGAAGAAAAAATGGAAGAAGATGAAGAAATGAATGAAGACGATCTATTTTCTGAAAATTACGACGAAGAAGAAGCCTAAAGATAAGCCCCCTTCAGATGGGGGCTTTAAAAAATGAGAGGAGAAGAATTGGTTTCTAATATTGTTTCATTAATCCCCAAGAAGAGAATATTTTTGTTAGAGGGAGAACTAGGAGCTGGTAAAACTTTTTTAGTTAAGAAAATTTGTAAAGCTCTTAAAATTAAGGAACCCATCCTTAGCCCAACATTTATTTTGTGGCAGAAATATGAATTTAAAATCGATGATAAGAAATTATTTTTGAACCATCTTGATCTTTATCGTGTTAGAGCAAGTGATATTTTAAAAATAGGCCTCAGGAATGAATTGTTTAATAAAAATAACATTTTTTTAATCGAGTGGGGAGAGAAGCTAAAAAGATTCTTGAAGAAGAATAGTTTAAAATTTGTGGTTATTAAAATAATTCGCTCACATTCCAAGCGAAGTTATCTTCTAAAAAATTATGAATTATGAGGGTGTTTTTAATTGATGCTAACGCTCTAATTCATCGTTTATACCATGCTTTGCCTAACTTAGGGCAATCAACTAATGCTATTTATGGTCTAGTTAATTTGCTATTGAAATTTATTCAAGAATATCGGCCAGAATACGTTTATGCTCTCTATGATCGACCAGAGCCTACCCAGAGACACTTGCTTTTTAAAGAATATAAAGCAACTCGTCCTAAAATATCTGATGATTTGGCACAACAGATCAATCTTTCCAAGGAAGTTTTCGATGTTTTTAATATTCGTTACATTGAAAAACCTGGATATGAAGCAGATGACTTGATTGCTTCTTTGAAAAGAAAGTTTTACCTTTCAGTGGATGAAGTATTTATTCTAACAGGCGATCTGGATACTTTGCAACTAGTTGATGAAAAAACCAAAATAATGATTATGCAAAAGGGCATTAGTCAAGTTAATATTTATGATCAAAAGACAGTCAAAGATAGATTTGGTGTTTTGCCTTCGCAAATTGTTGATTACAAGGCATTAGTCGGAGATGCTTCAGATAACATTATTGGGATTTCTGGAGTGGGGGAAAAAACTGCTAGTCAATTACTTCAGAAATTTGGATCTCTTGATGAGATTATCAAAGCTGCCCAGAATGGATTGTTAAGAAAAGATTTAGGTTCTCGAATTTTAGAGGAGAAAGAGAGACTTTTTTTTAATCGAGAATTAATCACCCTTATAGACAACATTGAAATCAAGGTAGAGTTAGAAAAGTACATAGGCTTTGACAGAGAGAAACTTGTAGATTTTTGCCACCGATATAATTTTAAAAGTATTTTAAATCGTTTAGGAGTAGGAGAAAGTTCTTTATTTCGGTCCAAAAGATCTGTGGAAACTGACTCTTTATCTGGCGCCTGTCTCATATTTTCTGAAGGTGAGTACATAAATGTCTTAGCCGAAGAATTTAGAACGAATGCAATCGAAGACATTAACTTAATAAAAAAAACTTTTCAAAATACTAGACCGCTCTTTGTTTTTGACTTAAAGAACGTAATAAAAAAAATAATCAAAGATGATCCTTACTTTGATAAAAAAATAGACTTTAATGAGATATATGATCTTAAGCTTATTTTTTGGTTATTAAATCCAAACAGAAGAAATTTCACTTTCAATGAAGTTATTTTGAATTATGATCAAAAAACTTCTTGGCAAGAAGTTGCCAATAATTATATAAATAAGTTAAAGGACTTTGGAATCGAAAAAGTTTATTTCGATTTGGAATTACCCCTTTCTCCTATTTTAGCTAGGACGGAAAATTACGGCATAAAAGTAGATCCTGATGAAATTAAAAATTATAGAAATCTTTTATTGATAAAAATTAAGGAATTAGAAGAAAAAATTTATAATTTAGCTGGCGTTAGATTTAAAATTAATTCAACAAAAACACTGAGGGAAATCTTGTTTAACCGCTTGAAAATTGACCCTAAAAAACTTAGCAAAACTTCAAAAGGTCAAATTTCAACAAAGGAGGAAGACCTCTTAAAGATTGTCAATGATCACCCTATAATTTCTTGCTTAATTGAATATCGCAAGCTTTCTAAATTAGCAACGACTTATACTGATTCTTTGCTGATTAATTTTGATCCAGCTACTAAGAGAGTTTTTCCTACTTTTATCCAGATTGGAACTAATACTGGCAGAATAATAACTGAACAGCCTAATTTACAAAATTTACCAGAAGAGGCCGAAATCAAGAGGGCTTTTATCGCTGAAGAGGGCTATGTTTTTGTCGGAGCAGATTATTCGCAATTGGAGCTTAGGCTACTTGCTCATTTAAGCCAAGATGAAAATTTACTTTCGGCTTTTTATCAAAAAATTGATATTCATTCTCAGACAGCTAAATTAGTTTTTGGCGATGATGATCCAGAAAGCCGAAGAAAAGCTAAAACCATTAATTTTGGCATTGCTTATGGTATAACCCCTCGAGGGTTAGCTGATCGTTTGCAGATTTCAGTTTCTGAAGCTTCTAAATTGATCTCTCGGTTTTTTTATTTCTATCCTCAAGTTAAGAAATTTAATGAAAGGATGATAGATTTTGCAAAAACTTATGGTTATGTGGAAACAATTTTTGGTCGTAAAAAATTTTTACCAGAAATTAGTTCATCATCCTATAAAATTAAGTCGGAAGCAGAAAGAATGGCTATAAATATGCCCATTCAAGGGTTAGCTGCAGATATCTTCAAAAAGGTTATAATTGAAATTGATCGACATATTTTTGAAAATAAAGTACAAGCACATCTTGTCTTAGCTATTCATGATGAATTGATTTTTGAAGTGGCTAAAGAAAATAAAAATGAATTCAAAGATTTGCTAAAAAATACCATGGAGAATGTAATTAAACTCACTATCCCTCTAGAAGTTAAACTAAGAGAAGGGAAAAATTTGGCCGAAATATGAGAATTATATTTAAAAAAAATTTTCTATTGAAAATTTTGAGTTTGATTCTATTAGTAGTTGTGTTTTTATTATTGGGATTTTCCCTCTTTGCTGAAAATTTCAATTTAATAAAAACGATAATTTTCTTTTCCATCTTAATCATTCTAATCGTTGATTTTTTGAATTTATTTATTTTCATAAGTGAAGATCGAGATAAAAAAGAGGAGAATATTTTTGATTTGCAAAGAAAATTGCTTGACTCTTTAACTGAGGGATTAGTTGCCTATGATGATTCATTTAAGATAATTTTTGTTAACCGAGCATTCTCTAATTTAGTTGGTCTATCTTCGGAGCACTTAATAGGTTTAACGGTAGTTCAAGCTATGATAAGAAATGAAAAATATAGAAAACTAGCTAATATTTTCTTTCCCTTCCTGGAAGGAGAGGAGATAAAAATTGTTTCTAAAGAGCCAGAAATAATTGAGGTTAAATTTAGATTTCCTGAAGAGAGATATTTTTTGATCTCTTATATTGATTTAGTCAAGGAAGCAAAGTTTAAATTGAGATTAGTTTTTGATAGGACTCAGGATGTTTTGGACAACAGAAGAAGAACTGAATTTTTCCAATTCTTGAGTCATAGTATTTTAACTCCTCTTAATGAAATTAAATGGCTTCTCGAATCTTTTAATACTAAAAATTTTGACGCCGAAAATAAAGAAGTATATGATTCTGCCCTGGATATTTTAAAAAATAGCATTATTTTTTTCGAAATGATTATTTCCAGTCTTAAGATGGAATCAGAACAATTAACCCTTAATCTAGATAAAATAGATATTAATCAGGTAATTATTAATGTGGTTGATATTCTTAAAGAGCAGATTAGATTGAAGAATCTAAAGGTGACCATTGAGGTAAATGAACAAATAAAGACACTCCCTGCAGATCCTAGTTTGTCATTGTTAACGTTCTATTCATTAATCGAAAATGCTGTTATTTACAACAAAGAGGGAGGGAGCATTAAAATAGGAGTTGAAAAAATGTCGAGCCAGCCTTATGTTTCAATTACCATTGAGGATACCGGTATAGGGATGAGCGAAGAGGAGCTAAGCAGTCTTTTCCAAAAATATTATCGAGGGTCAAGAGCAATCGATAAAAAACCCAAAGGATTTGGTATTGGTCTCTATATGGCAAAAAATATCATCAAATTGCATGGTGGTGATATTAAAATTCAGTCACAATTAGATAAAGGAACTAAAATAACTATTCTTTGGCCAACAAAAATTAATGTGTGATTTATGATATAATTTAATTTTGATGACTAATGTTAGGGTCAGATTTGCTCCCTCACCAACTGGCTATCTTCATTTAGGGAGTGCCAGGACTGCTCTTTTTAATTTTCTTTTCGCTCGTTCTCAAGGTGGTACTTTTTTGGTGCGCATTGAGGATACTGATCGGGAAAGGTCAAAAAAAGAGTTTGAAGAGGATATTTTTGAGAATTTAAAATGGTTAGGGATAGATTGGGATGAGGAAGTGCTAAAACAAAGTGAGAGGACACAAATTTATCGGGGGATAATCGAAGAGTTGATAAAAAAAGGATTAGCCTATTATTGCTTTTGCTCTAAAGAAGAGTTAGAACTTAGGCATCAAGAACAACTAACACGAGGAGAAACTCCTAGATATCCAGGAACATGCAGAAATTTAACCCCGGAGGAAGCTCTCAGCAAAAAAAAAGAGCAAAACTATGTTATTAGATTAAAAACTCCTGAAAGACAGATTACTTTTAAAGATTTTTTAAGGGGAGAGATTAGGGCTGATTACCGTCAGATAGGTGACTTTGTAATTGCTAAAAAGGAAGACGAACCTTTGTATGTTTTAGCAAATACTGTAGATGATTATTACCAAGGAATTACTCATGTTATTAGAGGCGAAGAGTTTATCTCAACTACTCCTCGTCAATTATTACTCTATAAGTATTTAGAATGGCCTTTACCTATTTTTGTTCATCTTCCTTTAGTTCTTGGTCAGGATAGGAGCAAGCTTTCCAAAAGACACGGGGCCAAAAGCATTAAAGAATATCGACAAGAGGGCTATTTACCAGAAGCAATCTTAAACTTTATTGCCTTACTAGGTTGGCATCCAGAGGGAGATGAAGAAATAATGTCTTTAGGGGAGATGATTAAAAAATTTAAGTTGGAAAAATTAAATAAATCGCCGGCGATTTTTAATATTTCCAAGCTTAATTATTTTAATAGATTCTACTTAAAAAATAAAAAACCAGATGATATTATAGAGTTGATTGATTTTAGCCAGCATGGTCAATGGTTAGGTAATGAGTTTAAAGCCAAAAACGGCGTATCTTATTCTAGGGAAAAAGTTTTAAAGATTATTGAACTTGGCAAAGAAAGGGCCTCTTTTATAACTGAAATTCTAGCCACAGTTAATTTTTTCTTTGAAGACTTTGATTATCCTGCTCAGTTGTTAATTTGGAAAGATTCTTCATTTGAAAAGATTAAGGAAAACTTGAATTTTATTAAGGAAAGGTTAGAGAAATTATCTAGCGATCATTTTAATTCTGAGAAAATCAAGGCGATTCTCGATGAAATGTCTTCCCATAATAAAGGAGAGTTTTTCTGGCCTTTAAGAGTGGCTCTTTCTGGCAAAGATGCTTCTCCTCCTCCTTTTGAGTTAGCAGATGTTTTTGGTAAAGAGAGAACTTTAGCATTGATAGACAGGGCAATCGCTAAGCTTATTTAAAAAATATTTATTAGCTGTTGAGACAAGTTAGAAATAGAATTTATCTTTTTTCTTTTTGATTATATTTAGGAAGCTTCAAAAATCCAATCAAGACCTATTATGATATAATCTTATAGAAGATGGGAAGTTTTTTTAAGATAGTAATATATATTATAATAATTCTAATTATCTTTGCTATTTTACCTAAAAGCTTTCTTGATAAAATAAAAAAATATTTTAATTGGGAAATTTTTTGGCAAACACTTAAAAAAGGTTTTGATAATCTAATGAATTTTATTAAAGAGGCTACTGGTCTTGATTTTTCAAAAATACCTGCAAGTATTAAACAAGCTTTTGGTATTGATATCATTGCTATCTGGTCAGACATCAAAAATTTTCTTGCTAACTTTTTTATGAGGTTAGCTTCTTTTTTTAGATAGGATGAACAAGAACTATTTTTTACTCGTTTTTACAATTCTTTTTATCATTAGTTTAGTTTTTATCTTTGGTAAACAGATTGATCAGAATTTAAATATTTTGCCAGCATTTATGAAAAAGCCTTTCTCCTTGGGAATGGACATTGCGGGTGGTACTATTCTTACTTATCAAATAGACACCACTAAAATAAAAGATCAAGATTTAAGAAATGTTTCAGAGCAAGTCAAAGATTTAATCGAGAGGAGAATAAATTTTTTAGGGGTGGGTGAATTTTTTACCAGTTTTTCGGCTTCAGGAAGAGTATTGGTCGAGATTCCTAACATTAAAGATCCAGATGCTGCCAGAAAAATTATTGGCGAAACGCCGTTTTTAGATTTTAGGGTGCCTCTTGCTGTTGGGACAACAACGACAGGCACGGAGATTATCTTTATTCCCACCCAATTAACTGGTCAATATATTAAAACAGCTGATTTTCAACTAGATCCTTATACTTCTCAACCAATTGTTGTTCTTTCTTTCAATGAAGAAGGAGCAAAGATTTTTAAGCAATTAACAGAAAAATATTTAGGCCAACCAATTGCTATCTTTTTAGATAATATGATGATAAGCGCTCCACGGGTGGAAGAGGTAATTAGCGAAGGACAAGCAAGAATTACTGGGAACTTTACTATTGATGAAGCTCGAACATTGGCTAGTCGTTTAAAACAAGGAGCATTACCAGCGCCTTTAGAATTGCTTTCTGTTTCTATCGTTAATCCATTGATAAGTAAATCATTTATTGATGTGGTGATAAGAGCCTCCATTATTGGTGTAGTGCTGGTCATCCTGTTTATGATCATTTTTTATCGTTTTTACGGTTTATTAGCATCAATTGCTCTCATATTCTTTATTGTTTTTAATCTAGCTCTTTACAAGATTCTGGGAGTTACCATTTCCTTGGCTTCTTTAAGTGGTTTAATCTTAGCAATAGGAATGGCTGTTGATGCTAACATATTAATTTTTGAAAGAATGAGGGAAGAAAGGCAAAGGGGGGCAAAAGGTAAAGATCTTATTGAAACAGGGTTTTCAAGAGCTTTTCCCTCAATCCGCGATTCAAATATGACCACGATTATTTCTTCTTTATTAATCTATTTTCTTGCTACCTCTTTTGTTAAAGGTTTTGCTCTGACGCTCTTTTTTGGTGTCTTGATTAGTTTTTTGACCGCTGTTTTTTTCAGTCGAAATTTAATCGAGATTTTTCATAAAAATTCTGATTGATGGCAGAAAAAACTATTGACTTCATTAAAAATAGATACTACTTTTATTTAGCAAGTTTAATACTTGTTCTTTTTGGTGCTTTCAGTTTTTATCTTTTTAATCCTAATTTGGGCATTGATCTAATTGGTGGCCAGGTTTTAGAAGTTAAAACAAAAGCAGATGTGCCTTCGCTTATAGATAAACTAAATATTAAT
>JANXBL010000030.1 GCA_025060575.1 Patescibacteria group bacterium
AGTAACTAGTAAAAGATGAAAATAAAATGTTTTTTACTATCAATAGCAATTTATCTTCGTCATTAAATTCAATTATCTTGTTTTTAATGCCTCGTTCATTAAGCAGATTTTTGAAAAATAACACTCTTTCTAGGAGTCGAGAATGAATAAATTTTTTAAAAACTAAGAAAATAGCATAAAAATTTTTTGAATTATCTCTATCTTCAAACATTTCTACCTCGTTGTGAAAAATTTCTGGGAAAATGTTAGAAAAGGCAGATTTTTTACTGTTTTCATTAAAACAAATTTTCCAGTAGTAGACCAAAGGATAGAAATCTTCATTTGAATAAATTAATAGGTTTTTGTTGCCAATTTCTTCTGATAATTTTCTTGCTTCATCTTTAATCTGATCAATATTGATATCGCTAAAGTATTTAGAATCAATATTAAAATTTGGCTCTATCACCTTTAATAAAGCCTTAAACATATAACCTACTCCTAATCTAGGAGGAATATTATCTGATGGTAATTTTATATAAGGAATGAAATTTTCTTTAGCTAATTCTAAGATTTTGCCATCCTGCGAGATGATTAAATTTTTATAACCCTTATCAAAAGATTCCTTAAAAGCACTAATTGTCTCTGCTGTATTTCCTGAAAAAGAAATACTAATAATTAACCTTTCGGCAATATCATACACCTTTGGTAAGTGATAATCTTTGTTTATTAAAATATTTTTATCAAAACCAATAATCATCTTTAATAAGCCACCAGCTAAGTGAGAACCTCCCATACCACAAATGATATAGTTATGCGAATGATTAAAATTTTTTAAATTTTCTATCTTAGGATTAAAGTCAAATTGATGGATAAAATTTTTAATAATTTCTTCCATAATTAAATTATAAGAGTAAAAAGAAAAGGGGCAAATTGCCCCAGCGGAAGTTAGCGTCAAAGAGGCTCAAGCGAGATCGGCAAGAAAATGATAATCTACGACTGCCTTGTTTTTTCTTCTCTCAGTTTCTCTACCATCTTAATAGCTTCTTGGATATTGTAAAAAACAAAAATTTTTCCTTCGTAAACTACATAATATCTGCTAGATTTTTCCTCTGCTCGGATTACTCTACACTCAAAAAACCCATCATAACTTCGTTTTTTCATTTTAGTGTCCTCCTTAAAAAATGTACTAGCTATAATTATAACAATAAATTTAAAATTTAAAAAATGTTTTAATATCCAATAATCAAAATAAGAGGCATATGCCTCTAAAGGAATAACATTAATGGAAAGGAGGTTCTATACATATTATAGACATTTTTTTTAAAACTTCAAGATCATTAATATTGCTCCTATTGAAATTAAAATAACCCCCATTAACTGCAACCAACTAAATTTTTCAGCTAAGAACAAAACTGAAAAAATAAAAACAAATACAATACTTAATCTATCTAGTGCTGCTACCGCCGATGCTGGTCCTTGTTGCAAAGCGGCAAAATAAAAGAGCCAAGATAGCGCTCCTGAAATTCCGGCTAAGATTATATAAATTAATGATCGTTGATCTAGGTCCTCAAAAGATTTAAATTTGTTTAGATATAATGAAACAGTTATTAAAAATAATGCCATAATTATTGATCTGATGGTAGTAGCTAGGACATTATCAAGCTTAGAAAGCCCAATTTTACCAAAGATAGCGACTAACGCTGCACTAATTGCTGAAAGTAAAGCTAAAATTTCCCATCTCATTTTTAAAATCTTTATATTTAAAATTAAAGTTTAATATTAATTGACGACTAGATTATAATTTAAAGTTTTTAAATAATATCTTCTCCATAGTCTCTATTTTCTGCTAAAGATTTATTAATTTTTAAAAGCTTAAATTTTGCTTAAATATTTTAATTTTATGATATTTCTCATTAACTGCTAGCCTAAATTCATCTTCAAAAAGATATGTCTCTTGAAGAAAATCAAGTATTTTAAAGCTAACCGAAAGATTGGATGGAAGAATTATCAAATCATAACCAGCAAGAATTGCTTCTTTTGTGGCGCTAGCTATATTATCTGAAAGAAAAAACGATTTCATACCGACACTATCTGTAACTAACAAACCATCAAAATCAAAATCATTTTTAATAAAATTAACAAAATTTTTAGAACGAGTGATTGGTTTATTATCTACCATCACATGTCCAACCATTATACCGACCACTTTTGTATTATTAATTACTTCTTTAAAAATCTTTAAGCAATCATTAAAATCTTCTAATCTATAATTAGAAGCACTATTCCCATGAGGATTAGCAACTTCATTTTTATAGCAAGGAAAGTGTTTGGGAATGGCAAAAAAAGAATTTGTTGAATAACCATTCATCATTGCCAATCCAAGTTTAATCGTTTTCTCCAAATCAGCCTGAAAAGTTCTTTTGTAGATATAAGCATTAGAATTTGTAGTCCAATCTAAGACCGGACTAAAAACCATATTAAAGCCTAATTCCTTTAATTTTTTAGCTCTAAGTCTCGCTTCCTCTTCTGCTATCGATTCTTCAAACATCTTTGCCTGAGATAGAGACTTAAGAAATGGCAAACGAGAAAGATAACCTTCTTCATCAACCGCTATTAATGGATAAGAATTAATATTTTTCTTAATAAAACTTATCACCTCTGTTACTCTCTTTCTATTCCATCTACCCACTAAGTTAAAATTACTGATTCCATAATCAAGAATTATTTTTTTTAAGGATGAAGTAGTAATATTAGGATAAATATTTAGCATTAAGATTTCTGCTAGAGCAGGCGATAGTTTTTGAGAAAAACATGGAGTAGTTAAAGATAAAGATAGTATCAACAGCGCTAATATTTTCATTATTTAAAAATTCTCTTGATGATAGGACCCTCTTTAGTGTCCTCAATTTTAAAACCTAGATTAAAAACAATTTTTCTAATTCTATCAGCATTCTCCCATTTTTGTTGTCTACGAAATTTTTCTCTTTCTTTAACCAAATTCAAGATTTTAATGTTCACCTTCAAATTAATAAAATATTCTTTTATTCCTAAGCCTAAAATCTTATCCGATTCTAAAGCAAATTTTTGTTTATAGCTCAAAGAAGCATCCGATTTTATCACTTCCCAAAGAGTGGCTATCAAGGATGGAGTATCAAGATCATTGTTTATTATCCTTAGAATTTTATTTTTAATTTTTTCAATTTTTTCTATTCTAATCTTATTAATTTCATCTTTGCTAGATAATGGTTTAACAGCTATTATATTTTCCAAGAGGTTAAAATAGGCGGACTGAGCAGAACTAAGAGCATTCCACGTAAAATTGATTAAGGAACGATAATGAGATGTTAATAGAAGATAACGAAAAGCAAGAGGATCAATTCCTCGCTCTGTAATGTCTTGCAATGTGATTATATTACCTAAGCTTTTAGACATTTTCTTGCCATCAACCAAGAGAAAGTTAACATGAAGCCAATAATTTACAAATTTCTTACCTGTAGCAGATTCTGATTGAGCTATCTCGTTAGTGTGATGAATATCTATGTGATCTATTCCTCCTGTATGAATATCTATCGTTTTACCTAGATATTTCATCGCCATAGCTGAACACTCAATATGCCAACCTGGAAAACCCTTGCCCCATGGACTATTCCATTCCATTTGTCTTTTAACATCGGGCGGTGAAAATTTCCAAAGGGCAAAATCATGAATATTTTTCTTTTGAGGATTAAATTCGACTCTTACACCAGGGATGTTTTTTTTGCTTTTTAAGTTAGCTAACTTTCCATAATCTTTACACTTAGAGGTATTAAAATAAATACCGTCATTTATTTTGTAGGTATAACCCTTTTTTTCTAAAATTTTTATTAAATTTATCATATCATTAATATGATCGGTAGCACGAGGAAATTTAAAGGGCGTTTTAATGTTGAGTCTCTTAATATCCAATTTAAAGAACCTTTCATAATATCTAGCGATTTCAAAAGCAGTCTTTTTCTTCTCTCGAGCACTTTTTTCTACCTTATCCTCACCTGTATCAGCATCAGAAGTAAGATGACCAACATCAGTTATGTTAATAATCTGCTTAACACGATAACCATTGAATTCTAGCGTTCTTCTCAGAATATCTGCGAAAACATAGGCCCTTAAATTACCAATATGAGGACGATCATAAACGGTTGGCCCACAATTATACATACTTACCATTTTTTTCCTCAAAGCCTTAAAAATAATTTTCTTTCTTTTTAGAGTATCAAAAAATAATATTTTCATCCTTAGGATAATTTTCTTGAGTTAAAATCTCTAAATTTTGACAATTCCCATATCAATTTTTTAAACTCTGCAATACTTAAATGTTGTTCATAATCTGTTTCTGAGTTGCCAACTTCAATTAATATTCCATCATAAACAAATTGACCATTAGGGAATTTCATTTTCATTGCCTTAATAGTAGCAGGAATAATCTTCTCTTTCATTTTTGGACCATGTGAATGTGAAGGATCAAAAAGCATTAGACAGCCGGTATTTTCTTTTACTCTCATAGCAAGATTATGGATTGGAATATTACGATAATCTCTCTTTTCCGGAATATCAACACCTCTATGAATAAGAAATATTTTGCTTTTTTTAAGTATAGTAGCATAACTGGCTAATCCTTCCCATGTTTTTTCTGCTGATGTTTTATTTTGATAATCATATCGATTAGCCCTTTTCAAATAATCGCCTAACCACCTAGGATTTTTAATTCCTAAATACCAACCATTCCTTTTGGCATACCAAGCCATTAAATAGATTGGCCAACCCAACTGATTAACAGCTGGATTCCAAATCAATAACTTATTTCGAGGAATGTGCTTTTCATATTCTCTTAATTGCGCCACAGGGTCCATGATTTCTGTCGCTATAACCAAAGAAGTTCTTTCGACTATGTCCCTAGCAATTTTAATACTTGGGAAGACTTTATTGGTTTGACCTTTATTAATACTCCTCATAAAATAGAAAAAATCAATCCCCATTCCTTCACCTCTGAGATTAAAGTTAGTTCGAGACTTTAAACCCACTACTCTGGTCCCCCATACCACATATCTACCCCTAATATTAATATCTGCCAACTCATAGATATCTCTGACGTTCCTTTCGCTAACTGAACAAGGACCCGCAATAATTTTTAATTTCATTGATGTTTTTATTTGATAAAATTAATAATAAAATTAATTTTAACCAAAAAATAATTAAAAATGATTAAAAAGTTAACTTTTATCATATCTTCGTTAGCGATATTTAACTTCGCTTTGTCCTTTAATATTCCTTATCAATTCCTAGTTGACTATGATAAAGACAATCTTATTATAAAGGTTATTAATACTAGCCAAAAACATAACTATTATATTTGTCAAATTAATACTAAAAAATGTTCATTAGTGGGAAAATCAATTCCTCAACTAGCTAAGAATGAAAACATATTCATAAATCACAGTAACGACGCTTTATTGTGGCAAGTTTATGACACAAACATTAAAAGATTCAAAACATTCTTAATAACTGCTAATTTTTTTAATGCCTTTAATATTAACAGAAAATTAAAAAAAGTATTTTGGAGCGAAGAAAATAAAAACGATTTCGCTGGTCTTTTCGCTAATCAACTATTAATCCATAAAAATGGCCAAGAAAAATTATTAAAGATACCGTCAACCAAGTTAATAACAGTATCTCCCTCGTTAAAAAAGGTAGCTTATCTTCAAAGAAAAGATAATATATCAATTATTGATACAGAAAAAGATTTATCACAAAATCTCTACTTATCCGATGTAATCACAATTGCTTTTTCTGATGACAATAACTTAATTATTCACACTTCCAATAAAAGTTTTGATCAATTATGGTTGTATAATCTTCCTTCTAACAAATTAGAAAAATTATTTGATGACGACTTTATCATTGATAATTTAATCATCTATAAGGGAAAAATTTATTTTATAGCTAACCTGGAAGAACCGTTAGAATGGAACCTTTATGAATTTAATCCTTACTCGAAAGAACTAAAAAAAATAATAGAAAGAGTAGTTTATGAATTTAAATTAATAAATATTAAAAACTTTTTAATTGCTAAAATTAGTGGGCAATTGCCACCGAAAATAATTTTAATAAATTTAGATAATTTTCAGGTAGAAAATTTGGATTTAAATTTAGCGGAAGAAAAAATAGAAACCGGAGAAATAGTGAAAGTAGAGAACATCTATTCTGTTTTACTTAAACCTGAAGAAGAAGGAGAAACGGACTTAATTGTTTGGTTACATGGAGGGCCGATGAGACAAACATCTCTAGGTTATCATCCCTATCTCAGCTATGGAATTTATGATTATATTTTAGAACAACTTAGAAAAGATGGAAAAATGATTGTAAAAATAGACTATGTAGGCAGTTGGGGCTATGGAAAGGATTTCCAAGAAAAATTAAAAAATAACATAGGCAATTTAGATGTTCAAAGTGTATTAACTGTGGTTAATAAACTACGAGAAAACTACAAGTTCAAGAACATATATCTTATGGGAAATAGCTATGGTGGCTACTTAGCCTTAAAAGTTTTGTACGAACAGCCTGAAATATTTACTGGAGCAATATCAATCAATGGTGTTACTGATTGGTGGACATTAATTGGAGAAAGACCGTCCTCTGTTTTTAGATTCTATTTCAGTGGTTCGCCTAATAAAAATAATAAATTCTTATACGATCAAGCATCGATTTATCTTGAACCAGCAAGATTTAGGAATAAAAAAATACTATTGATTTATGGCGCTAATGACAAAACTATACCCCCCTCTCAAAGTAAAATGTTTTATCTTAAATATAACGACATAGCTAATATTCAGCTTAAATCTTATGAAAACGAAGGGCATATGATAGTTAGAGAAGAAAATTTAAAGGATTTACTATCTACTCTTAGAGAATTTATCAATTATTGATCTTCTTCAAAGAGATTAAGTTGGTCATCTAATTTAGTATTTTTAGGTTGGGGAGAAAAATGTTTTTTAGCAACACTATAGGCTATCTTTCTTAGTTTATCAAATGTTTTCTTATCAATCCAAGAATATTCTTCTGAGGAAGATTCTGATTGAAAAGCTCTTTCTCCCTCTGGTACCCTTAAGATTGCCTTCTCAATAGAAGGTTTTTTAACTGAGCCTTCAAATATAAAACTTACTTTAAGTTTAACTCCCTTTTCATTCACTATGATAAAAGAAACTTTTAGCCGATCTCCGTCTCTTTTAATTTCAGTTGGTTTTAAAGATTGTAAACTTTCAAATTCCCAAAATGAAAGTTGTTCTGTCATTATCTTCCCCTTATCATTTCATTAATTTTTCTTAAAGTTGCTCCTCTAACGATACCATCAGGTCTTCTAATTTTGAGT
>JANXBL010000031.1 GCA_025060575.1 Patescibacteria group bacterium
TGCTTTAAAGTGGAGTGGTTGGTTCTTGGTTTTAAGGATGAGATAAATTTTTTCACTTAAACTCTTGGGAGAAATATGGCTATGCGTTTTTAGTCCCCATAGTCCGAATGGATTTTTAGCTAAGTGCTTAATTGTCGTTAGCAGATCAAAAATTTCTTCTTTGGAGTGAGTTTCTAGGCTGAAATGCTCTTTGATGTTATTTAGGATAACCTCGATGACTTCCTCTTCTTTTAAGGTTGAATTTATCTTGACAAAATGATGATAGGTATTTTCTAATAATTCTTTTACTTTAAAGCTGGTTTCTTGACTGTCGCAAAAGAAATTGTGAAAATTTTTGTCTTTGAAGGAATAGAATATTTTTTTGTGAAAGATTGAAAAAAAACGAAAAATATAAAAATGATAATCATCAAGATTTTCTCCTCTTTTTAGTAGATCTTTTAGGGTTTCTTCTTTCCTAAATCCTAATTGACCAAAATAATTTTTTCTGACGTGCTCCACTATATTGTCAATTTCCAAACTATAGTTTACCAGAGAGTTGATTTTATTGGCTAATTTATTTTGCAGTTGCCTTATTCTTTCTCGACTAACACTATAAGATTCACCTATTTTTTCAAGAGATTCTTCTTTCCCCTCAGGATTAATACCGTATCTTCTTTTTATTAGGTCTTGTTCCCTTTGATCAAAATTTCTAATTAAGTTTTGGAAGATATCATTGATTGTCATTTTTAAAAATTTTATCAAAAAATTAGCAACTTTAAAACCCTGGCATTGCCAGGGTTTTAAAGTGAGAAAAATTCTCTGTCTATTCTGCTATTATTTTATTCAGTTGGTGATGGTGATGTTGGTTGAGGGAGTGTTTGATCTTGAGGTTGTTCTTGCGTTTGTGGTTCTGGTAGTGGTGTTGGTTCTGGAGCTGGTCCAGGAGCTGGCATTGGTTCAGGAATAACTGGAGATTCTTGAGGGCCCATCATTTGAGTGCCCCTTGATTTTGAAACATACCAATAGGTGACCACTCCTAAAACTAAAAGAACAACGATAACAATAACCAACGTAAGGGTGTTCTTATTTTGCATTTTTAAGCTAAATTTAATAACGACCTAATCACTATGATATAATTTTATCAAAACTTTTTAAAAATCAAAAATGTGGAAACACCTTTGGCTTCTTTTGATTTTTTTAGCCATCGCTGTTTTATATGTTTGGATATTTTCTGATCCTACCCTCTATTTTTATCTCCTAGAGCCAAGGAAAAGATTTTAATTATCACCCTTGACTTTAAGGTGATAATAGAATATAATAAATTGATATTAAGCTTAAAGGTCGGAATTAATGGTAAATTAATTAGATAAAAATGGTTCAGCTTAAAAAATGGGGTTCATTTAGAGATTGGTTAGATAAGTTTTTTGAGGAAGAAGACTTTTTCCCTTTCCCTTTTTCTTTTTCCGGCAATTTAGCTACCGATGTTTATGAAACTGATAAAGAACTGATTGTTGAAATGCAGGTGCCAGGTTTTAAAAAGGAAAATATCAAGATCTCAATCCAAGACGGTTATTTAAAAGTGGAAGGTAAATACGATGAAGTTGATGAGGAAAGGGAAAAAAATTACTGGAGAAAAGAGATTAGAAGAAGTTCATTTGCTCGAGCTATTCCTTTGCCCCGTGATATCGAGACTAAAGGAGCGAAGGCAAATTTCGAGAATGGTGTTTTAAGAATAAAACTACCTAAATTAGAACCGAGCGAAAAAGCCGGCGAAGAGATTAAAATTGAATAGATGATTCTTCATGATAAGCAAGGTTTTGTATTTTATAATCTAGCCAGGGGATGTATTGAGAAAGGAGAGCCGATAGGTTCAAAGTTGTTGGCGAAAAGAATTAGAAATCGTCTATCTGCTCCAATGTTAAGAGTTTATCTTCGCCGGCTTGTTTCTGCCGGCTATTTGGAAAATACCTCTCATTTTTCAGGAAGATCACCGACTTCAAGAGGTTGGTATGTTTATGTAAGAAAATTTAAATTAAGACCAGAAAAAAAAATTCCTGACCAGATTAATCCTAATAACTTAATAGATGAATTAGCCCAAATAACTAAAAACGTTGTTTTTTCGATTGATCTTTCATATGGTTTTAAAATCTATTTTAAGGGCTTAAAGAATATCATCGAAGTGGTCAGCAAGCAAGAGATAGCAAAAGATATTCTGTCGATGACTGAATTGGTGGAGGAAATGTTGTCAGACTTAGATGACGGTAAAATAAGATTATTAATAGGAGAAAGATTGAAATTTTCTCAAACTAAAAAGGTTTCATTAATTGCCTATCGAAAGAATTATTTAATAATTGGATTTTTAGGTCAGCAAATTAATTGTTATCATACTAATTTAATTTTGTTAAAAAAAATTTTTATTCAAAATGGAAGATACTGAAAATCAAAAAAATACAGAATCTAAAGAAGAAGAGTTACCTAAAGAAGAGGAAACAATTAAGGAATTTCTGAATAAGATTCAAGCTCTGGAAAAAGAAAAGGGAGAATATCTAGAAGCTTTAAAAAGAGCAAAAGGCGATCTTTTAAGGGTTAAGAATGAATTTGAAGAAAAGATGAAAGAGATTCAAGAAATGGCAGCTTCTAATCTTATTTATTATCTTTTAAATGTGTTAGACAACTTTGATATTGCTTTTCAAAAGTCCAATCAAAATGAAGTTGACAAAGGATTCTATCTCATCTATTCTCAATTAAAGGATGTTTTACAGAAATTCGGTCTGAAAGAAATTGAAGCTCTAAATAAGAAATTTGATCCTAATTTTCATGAGGTGATTATGGTAGCGCAATGCTCAAGGGAAAACTGTGATCAATCTGACGATGGTCTTGTTGTTGAGGTTTTGAGCAAGGGCTATCTTTTAAATGGTCGAGTGTTAAGGCCAGCAAGAGTAAAGGTTATCAATCATGGGTAGAATTATAGGTATTGATCTAGGGACAACTAATTCAGTCGCAGCGATTATCGAAGCTGGTACTACAAGAGTAGTTGAGAACCAAGAGGGGTCAAGATTGACTCCTTCAGTTGTTGCTATCTCTAAAAGTGGTGAAAGGTTAGTAGGCGTTTTAGCTAAACGTCAGGCAGTAACTAATCCTCATAACACTATCTTTTCTGTGAAGAGGTTGATCGGTAGAAGATTTTCTGATCCTGAAGTTCAAAAAGCTAAACAAACTTTGCCTTATCAAATTAGAGAGTCAGAAAATGGCGGAGTAGAGGTAAAAATGAATGATCGCTGGTATCGACCAGAAGAAATTTCAGCTATGGTACTTCAGAAGATAAAGATTGATGTTTCAGAAAAACTAGGAGAGGAGATAAAGGAAGCAGTTATTACTTGTCCAGCATACTTTGATGACTCCCAAAGATCAGCTACTAAAGTTGCTGGGGAAATAGCTGGCTTAGAAGTAAAAAGATTATTACCAGAACCGACGGCAGCTGCTTTAGCTTATGGTCTTGATAAAAACATAAATGCAAAAATATTAGTCTATGATTTTGGAGGAGGAACTTTTGATATTTCCATTTTAGAGGTTGGTGATCAAGTTATCGAAACAAGAGGGGTTGGTGGTGATACTTTTCTGGGAGGAGACGATTTTGATCAAAGGATAATGGAATTTTTAATTGATTGGTTTAAAAGGGAAGAAGGTATTGATCTTAGAGGTGATGCTTTAGCTTTACAAAGATTAAAAGAATCAGCGGAGAGGGCGAAACAAGAACTGTCTACTCTTTTTGAGACAGAGATCAATTTGCCTTTTATCACTTCTACTCCTTCTGGTCCTAAGCATTTCTATTATAAGTTGACTCGTTCTCAGTTGGAAGATTTAACTCGTGATTTAGTAGAGAGATCTATCTCTTTGGTAAAACAAACTTTGAGCGAGGTTAATCTCAAACCAGAAGATATTGATGAGATTATTTTGGTAGGTGGCCAAACAAGAATGCCTTTGATTCAGGAAGAAGTTAAAAAATTGTTTGGCAAGGAACCGCGTAAAGATATTAACCCAGACGAGGTTGTTGCTATTGGAGCAGCTATTCAGGCTGGTATTTTGCAGGGAGAGGTGAGAGAAATCTTGCTTTTGGATGTTGTCCCTTTAACACTAAGTATTGAAACACTAGGAGGCGTAGCTCATCCAATGATACCCAAAAATACTCCCATACCATATTCTAAAAAAGAAATTTTTACCACAGCTGAAGACAATCAAACAGTGGTAGAGATACATGTTACTCAGGGAGAAAGACCATTAGCTCAGGATAATAAGACATTAGCTCGATTTCTTCTCGATGGTATACCACCTGCACCACGGGGAATGCCTAAAATTGAAGTGAGCTTTGATATTGATCAAAACGGTATTTTAACAGTGACCGCTATCGATCAAGCTACTCAGAGAAGCCAAAGCGTTAAAATAACTAATTCAGTTAACCTTTCTAAAGAAGAGGTTGAGAGATTAAAAAGAGAAGCGGAAGAGTATGCTACCCAGGATAGCGAAAAGCGTCGTCTTGCCGAAGCAAGAAATCAAGCCGATAATCTTATTTACCAATCACGAAAGATTATCAATGATTTTAAGGATAGAATCAACGATGAGTTGAAATCAGAAATTGAAGCTAAAATTAGACAATTGGAAGATGTAAAAAACAATTCCACCAGAGCTGAGGAGATTGAGGCTAAGATAAAGGAAGTTAATGATTTACTAAGCAACATTGGCAGAAACTTCTACCAGGGACAACAAAATAATTAATGACCACTTTACCCTTCGAACTGAAAAGAATATTTTTGGGAATTTATCTTCTGGTTAATTTAGGGCTATTGATTTGGATTCCATTTTCAAGTCTTAATTTAATTAATAAGTTTATATTTTTTTTTATTTTGATCTGTTTGTTCCTTGGCGTTTTGGTGATATTTGAAGCAGTCAATTCATTCCTTGAAAATTTATTCTTTTGGTTAATCATTGCGATTATATCTGCATTTTTCTACTGGCCATCTTCGATAGCTATACTTTTACTGTCGATTTTGAAAATATTAGATAACAATCATCTTTACCACTCTCGGCTAAAATTTCCTTTTTTAGAACTAATCTTTAAGAATTATGTTTTTTTATTGGTGGTAGCACTAATTAGCGGTAATATTTTTATTTATCAGACTTTTATTAAGAAAAACGAGTTACCAGTGTCTTTTTCCAATTATTCTTTATGGCTTGATAACTTAAATAGGATCACTCGGATAAATTTTCCCTTTGATAAACCGATTGCTGTTTTACTAGAAGATTATGGCAAATCTCGACTAAAAAGCGATGAAATCTCAACATTGCTATCGCTTGTTAGTTTACCTAAAGTGACAATTAAGGAATTAAGTTATCAAGGCTTAAAGGAAAATTGGAGCAATGAAAAAACCAGGTTTTGGTTTTTGATAGTTTTTCTTTTTTTAATAAATCCCTTTGTTTATTCGGTGATGATAATCCTTGGAAGGTTTATTGCTCTCTTTACGATGTTAATTATTAATATTTTGAAATTGGTAGGATTATTTAGACTAGAAACTAAGTCGGTAAATAAAGAAGTTATTGTTTTTTAATGGAAGATTATTATGAAATTTTAGGAGTACCAGAAAATGCTAGTGAAGAAGAAATAAAAAAAGCTTTTCGTGAATTAGCAAAAAAATACCATCCTGATAGAGAAGGAGGTGATGCAGAAAAATTTAAAAAGATTGTTGAAGCTTATCGAATACTTTCAGATCAAAAATTGAGAAAAGAATATGATCAAAAAAGAAATTTTCAATCGACATTCACTTTTGATTTTGGAGATATAGGTGATTATTTTCGGGAGAGTTTCTTTAATGAGGATATTTTTGACGCTTTTAGCGAGATATTTAATTTTGGAGAAAGAAGAGTTAAAGATTTAAATATTTATTATGAATTAACAATAAAATTGGAGGAAGCAGTTCGAGGAACAGCAAAGGAAATTTATGTCAGTCGAGAAACTATTTGTCATAATTGTCGAGGAACAGGAGCAGAAAATGGTAGGCTAAAAATTTGTCATGTTTGCAAAGGCTCTGGTAAGGAAACGAGAAAAACTAAAGCTTGGCCAGGTATTTTTTTTGAGGAATTAAAGAGCTGTCGCAATTGCCGAGGCAGTGGCAAAATTCCAGAGATAATTTGTTCCCATTGCCAAGGGAAAGGGAAGGTAATTCGACAAGAAAAGGTAAAGATTGAAATTCCACCTAAGCTGAGTTTAGAGAGAATGAAAATTCCTGGTTTGGGGCATGAAGACCTTAACAAAAGAGGAGATTTAATAATTGATTTGAGAATCATACCTCAATCTCCTTTTCAGATAATAGGCAATGATCTTATTTTAGATGTTATAATTAATATTGTTGACGCTATTTTAGGGAAAGAAATTTATATTCCTTATTTTGGTCAAGAGATAAGAGTTCAAATACCACCAGGTGTTAATCAGCAAGATACCATCAGAATCAAAAATTATGGTCTTAAAAACGGCGACTTAATAGTGAGAGTCAATATCGAGACACCAAAACGTTTATCAAAGAGAGCAAGAGATTTGTTGGAAAAATTAAGAGAAGAGTTGTCGTAGTTAAATTAATTAAAGTCTTAAGCAAGATCAAAAAATGCCAAGGAAAAAATCAGTTGCCAAAGCATTAAGACAAAGTCAAAAAAGATACTTAATCAATAAGAATCGAAAAAGAAAGATAAAGATAGTAGTAAAAAAGTTTAAAGATCTCGTTAGGGAAAAGAAAATTGAAGAAGCTAAAAAAACATTGTCCTTAGTTTATAAGGAAATTGATAAGGCAGCAAAAAGATTTTGGCATAAAAATAAGGCAGCCAGACTAAAATCAAGATTTGCTCGCCTTTTGCAAAAAAATATAGTTTAAGACAATATCCTCAGGAACCTCAATGACCTTGATCAAAAATTTTTTTAGTCTTTTATCAGTGCGAGCAAAAGCCTTAATCATATTTTTTACCTCTTCATTAGTTAAATTTCTAGATTTTTCCTCTAACTTTTTGAGATAATATAAGTTAATATTTAATTTATTTTTCCTACCACTTTTTAATAAATAGATTCTAATGAGAGAGTTAATAAAAAAGCTTAAAGTTTGAAGAGTGTCATTTT
>JANXBL010000032.1 GCA_025060575.1 Patescibacteria group bacterium
TTGAGTAATGGTCGTTAATTGAAGGGGTGGTAAGTTAACAAGCAGAGAAGAAATATCAATTGTCGTTGTTGGCAAGGTTGAGGTTGTATTGTTTAAAGATATATTCGGAGAAACGTTTTCTCTTCTATTTGCTATTCTTACTCTGTTATTTCCGGTAATAGATAATCTTCCTTGACGCCCTAATAATTCATTTATCTTTCTAATAGTGTAACCAGCTACTCTACCAGTGCCCCTTGCTAATCCTTGTGGAAGCAAAATATCCTCTTTATATTTTTCCTGAAAATTTATCACTGCTTGTCTTGTCTCTTCATCAAAAATACCAGTAACATTGACTTTTTCTCCTCTGTTTCTTAAAAATATTTGAAGATATCTAACATCTTCTCCTCTCATTCCTAAAGAAAGAACTCTAGAGAAACGATAGTTAGGAGGGATACTTTGAATAGCAGGCTCATTTTGGTTAGCGATCTGTCTTTCTTCAGTTGAAATTCTTTGCAAAATAAACTGCAACAACCATAATCTTATGAGTTCATCATTAGAAGTAGTCGTCGCTGTTGAAGTGATTTGTCTCTGTTGCTGAGGAAAAACAGCAAAACCTCCTCCACCTCCGGAACCAGTTTGTACTGATGATTGTTGTTGTTGCGCGACAGTAAATCTAATTAAATAGTCCTCATTGCTTTTTAGGTCAGGATTAACAGAATCTCGACATCTAACATAATAGGAGTAAGTAGTTCCATTTTGTAAATTGGAAAGAGTCAAAAAGTGATCAAGATTATTAGAAGTGTTAATATCGTTATTCATACTCCCAAAAGGAGTGTTAGGTATAGTTGAATAACGACAAATAGCAGTTTTATCAGTGCTAAAGGTTAATTTTACTTGAGTAGTATTGGCCGGAAAGGTAGAATTGTTATCAAAGGCGTTGTTAAGCTTGACGTTGTATATTTGAGGAGGAAGTAGCAAGCTGAATCTGGCTAAATTAGATAAAGTTGAGCTATTAACATCCATGAAGTAACCACCAATATATAAAGATGAAGAACTAAAATCTATTGTTTTCACTTGACCACCAATACTTGGTGTCCACAACAATAACTCGTCTCTCTCTAAATCTATTGCCGCTAAATTTTTCCTTGGTTGACTACTTATGTTGGTAAATCTACCACCAATATATAAATTTTTACCTATAACTTTTAAGTCATAAATAGGACCATTAGGATATATGTTTTTCAATTTTTCCGACAAAGACAATCCACCTTCGCTATTAACTTCTATAACTGCTAAATATGGCCTGTTGACGTTAAATATTCGCGTAAAATCGCCTCCTAAGTATAAATATCTTCCGTCTAAAATGATAGCATTTACCATACCATCGATTTGTACTTCTTTGGTCTCTGTGTTTTTTAAATTAAAAATCACTAACCTTGACTTAGAAACTCCAAAATTATATCCTGCTAATTTAGAAAACTTACCCCCGATAAATAGATGTTGTCCTATGGATTTAACCAAATTAAAATATTCTGATTCATTTTCTGAAAAACCTAAGGAATCATTTTCCAATAATTCGTAGTTAACACCATCTAAAATGACAATATTTTTTCTATGTTGAAAATTGACATGACTAAAGTTACCTACTGCATAAATAGAATTAAAAACTTTAGCTATTGAATATATAGGACCATCTGTTTGATATTCTCTTATCAAGGAATAATTGGAACTATCAAAAATTTTTAGAAAATAGATTGAATTTTGACCAAATCGAGGATCAAATCGATATGATCCGCTCACAAATATCTTGCCGTCAATTTTCTCTATCGCATAAATATCGCCGCTTATTTCACCATTAGCATTTTCTAATACACTCATAGCTTTCCCATCAGGCAAAAAATTAATTAGATACTTCTTGTTTTTGTCTATAGTGACAGTATTAAAATAACCACCTACATATAGCTTATTACCATCACTAGCTATAGCATAGACTTCGCCATCAAAATTAGGATCAAACTCAACTAAACTACCATTCTGCTTATCAAAAACAGCAAAGTTTTCTCTAATAATTTCTCTTCTAAATAAATCATCTTCAATAACAAACCACCCTCCAACATAAACATTTTGACCCACCACTTTAACAACTCCTCTTAAAAGAAAATTGTCTTGAATAGTTTTTTGTGGTTGCCAGGATAGTAATTCTCCTTGTAGCAAATCAAGAACTGCTAAATTTTTTCTTGGTTCACCGTTAATTTCCCAAAAATTCCCATAAACGTAAATTTTATCGCCATCAATATCCATCGATATGATTTCTCCTTCTACTTCAGGATTCCATGCTGTTAATTCGCCGGTATTTATATCAAAAGAAGCTAAATTTTTTCTGCTTTGCCCATTGATTTCTTCAAATGAACCACCAACATATAAAGTAGACGAAGAAACTAATAAACTGTTAATAATCCCCCAACCACCTTCCAATCTTGGAGCCCATGGTAGTAGAGTCATATCACTTAGATTAAAAGCTGCCAAGTTAAAACGAGAAGCATTGTTAATAGCATCGAACAATCCTCCGACATAGAGCGTAGAAGAAGAAAGTGCTAAGCTATACACTGCTTGTCCATCAATATCTACATTCCAATTTCTCAAGCTATTAGAATTTAAGTCGACAGCAGCCAAGTTTCTTGTTGGCTGATTATTTATTTTGTCAAAACGTCCTCCTATGAATAAAGTCGAAGAAGAAATTGCTAATGAGTAAACCACGCAATCTGTATTCAAACTGTTAAAACTAAACTTAAAATTTTCATCTACTTTGCCATCAGAAAAAATATGGACTAAGTTTTCTATTTCTAGATCATTAACCTTACTAAACATTCCTCCCACATACCAACCACCATGACCATCAGAAACTATGGCGCATACTTGTCCTTCAATTTTAGGCCATCTAGAAATTAAACCATAATTACTTAAATCAAAGATAGCGCTTGCACCAGTATAGTTTCTAATTTCCTTAAAATCACCACCCACCCACAGTTTATCATTTTCACTATCATAAAAAACTTTCTTTACGCCTCCCTCAGCAACGAAGGGAAAATTTTTATCAGGTTGAGAAGAAAATACACCTGCATAACTAGAGTTTAAGATCATCAAGCTAATTGCAATTAATATCTTCGCTTTATTCTTTAAAGAATTATTCCCCATTGACAAAACCAGTAAATATTTATAATTTAAATTCTAACATAGTTTTAGAAGAAAATTAAATTTTTTAAACAACACCATCAAGGGCATGAGGTAAATTTTCTCGGTGTCCTAGGGGTGTTACTCTAATAAACTCAGCCTTCTTCCAAAGAGTCTTAATGTCAGAAGCTCCACAATAACTGAAGCCAGATCTTATTCCCTTTTCCAATTCAAGCAAGATTTCAAAAACAGGCCCTTTATAGGGTATAATCGCCTGTTCTATTCCTTCTGCCAATGGTTGATAGTCAACATTTTCTAATGTTTTTTGTAATTTTGAGCTAAAGGCAGACATCGAGGACATTCCTCTAAAAATTTTAACCTTCTTACCATCTATCTTCATAACTTTCCCTGGTGCTTCATCGGTACCAGCTAAAAGTGAACCAATCATCACTGCATTAGCTCCAGCAGCTAAAGCCTTAACAATATCCCCAGAATTTCTACACCCACCATCGGCAATAATTGAAGTATTTTCAGCTCCTTTTCGAGCTAACATTATCGCAGTTAATTGAGGAACACCCACGCCAGTAACAATTCTAGTAGTACAAGCTCCTCCTGGACCAATCCCCACTTTAATAATATCGGCTCCCTTTTTTATTAAATCCCTAGCGCCTTTCTCGGTTGCTACATTACCTGCTATCAAGGGTATATTTGGAAATCTAGATTTGATTTCCCTAACAGCCCTAAGACATTTTTCTAGATGACCATGAGCAACATCGATACAAAGAATATCTACTTCTGCCTTAACTAATTCAGTTGCTCTTTCTAAAAAATCATCTCTTATACCAATCGCACCGCCAACCAATAATCTTCCTTTTTTATCGCGAGTGGCTTTTTCGTTCAAAGAAAATTGAAAATCTTTGAAGGTAATCAAGCCTATAACTTTTCTGTTCTTATTAATAATTGGGATTTTTTCAATCTTATACTTTTTAAAAATCTCCTTTGCTTCCCTAAAACTTATCTTTCGATAACTTACAATTAATTTATGAAATGGTGTCATAACATCCTTCACCTTTTTGTCTAATCTATCTTCCAAGAAATAATCTCTTTTTGATACAATACCCAATAATTTTTCACTTTTATCAGTTACCAAAAAAGTCTGAAAATTATATTTCTCTATTAATTCATAGAGTTCAGTTAACTTGGTATCTGGGTTAACGCAGATAGGATTTTCAATTAAATAATTTTCAGCCCTTTTAACTTTTATAACCTGATTAACTTGGTGATCGATTGAACAAAAACGATGAATTATTCCTAGCCCTCCCATTCTAGCTAACGCGATAGCCATTTCCGCTTCAGTTACGGTATCCATTGCTGATGAAATTATAGGTAATTTTAAACTTATCTTTTCTGTTAACTTCGTCTCTAATCTAATATCCTTGCGCGAATCAATCTTTGATCTTTTAGGTATAAGCAGAACGTCGTCAAAGGATAATCCCTCTTGCATTATTAATTCAATCTAACTTTTAATTACCTTCAATTAAAAAAAGTTCATTTTTCCTGATAAAACTTCTAAGAAACAAATTAAGATAAGGACTTTTCAGTTGACTTTCATAATTAAGAAGAGCTTCCTCTTTAGCTTTCATCAAATATGTGTTTAAAGCAAATAATAGCCATTCTTTATCTACCAATTCATCAGGAGGCAATAATTGACTATTCTTATTAAGGTACCATGGTTTAGAAAAATTATTGTAATGTATCAAGAAACTATAAAAGTTCTCTGAATTAAAATTAATATCTCTTAACACATCTCTAACTATTTGATTTACTGCATAATGATCGTTATGCTTATCAAAAGCTGAATGAGTAAATATTTTTGTTGGCTGATAATCAACAATAATTTTCTTAATGATATTTTCTAAATTGCTAGCGGTGTAGTCAGAATTTTTATTATATTCATTTTCTACTAAGGGGTGGTCTTGATGGGTTAAGGGAGAAATAAACTTGCTATCTCTATGTTTCAAAAATAACCTTTTTAAATATCTATGTGGAAATCCAATAAAGATAATATTTTCTCTGCTAAGACCTAGTGATGTTAAGGCATCAATAGCTTCTGAAATTCTAACTGTTTCTTCAATCACAAATCTATCTTTGTTAAAAATATTTTTTTCTCTCAGATAAGCATAATATAAATTACCTTCGCCATTGGTGATAAAAACCACTTTAACCTTAGCACCATTGACCATCGCTTTAGCCAAATAACCACCCATCGCAATTGTTTCATCGTCGGGATGGGCAACAATGACTAAAATTCTATCGTCAGCGGTTGGTTGGGAAATGAGTTTTAAATCTGAAAGAGTTTGTTTATTCGGATAAAATATAAAGTACATAAGTAAGATAGAAAAACCGATAGGCCAAAATTTTTTGAAGTAAAAAATGGAATAAGAAATGAAAGCATCGACATATTTATTCAATGCCATCCAGAATCTATATTTAGATCTTTTTCTGACATGTCCTAAACCGAAAAGATTAACAAATAAAACTCTTTGATTATGTTCTTTTGCTAATTGGTTGAGAATGAGTTCTAATTGAAAACGACTTTTTTTAAGAAATGAATTTTCTAAGATTAATTCCTTTCTTAAAACTCTTTGTCCAGATAACATAGGAAAAATATTTTGATTAGGATCATCAGCTAAAACCCCGATAGTCATATCTGCTTGGTCATTTAATATTGGCTTTATTAAAAGATCAAGATGATTATGATTAAGATTAACTAAATCCGCATCAAGAAGAAGCAAAAAATCTGATTGAGCATACTGAGCACCCATAAAAACTGCCCCTCCTTTGCCCAAATTTTTTTTCAATTCAATCACCTTATCCGCCCCACTATCTTTAGCTTCTTTAACTGTTCCATCATTAGAACCGTCAGAAACTACAATAACTTCAGATACGTAACCGTAAGACTTTACTACTTTAACCACCCTTCCAACTCTTCCCTCTTCGTTGTAAGCAGGAATAATACAGGAAAAACTTGACATTTTTGAAAATGACCCCTTTAAGTTATAATTTTATTTATATTATAAGTTATATAGTCGTCTTAGTTATGTTAAAAATAGCAGGAAAACGTGATATGAAAATGAAAACAAATAATAAATTAATCCTAATCTTCATAATTAGCCTCATCTTTTCTCTTAATTTCCTCCTCGCTCAATCAGTTCCAATCAATTCTCGTGTTTTTCCTTCTGCTAGGTGGGCATGGTATATTGTTTATTCAGTGGGTCAAGATTGGAAAGATGATAATGGTAACATAATTATGACTAGAGATGAAATTGATCGTTGGACAGCTGCTCATACTGATTGGTTTATTGATGGTTGGCCTACTGATAGTCAATTAAGAGTTAATCCTGGTTTAAGAGGGACACACTATCTTGAATGGTTCTATATAAAAATACCTCCTTTTAGTCATCAACATACTCAAATGTGGAAAAGAAAAATAGATGGTAGATGGATAGATGGTCTGGCAATAAGAATAGAAAATTACTATACTTCTAGAAATATGGATCCTGAAACTCATTTTTTTC
>JANXBL010000033.1 GCA_025060575.1 Patescibacteria group bacterium
AGGGATTTATTCTTTCCAACTCAGGTGAAAATATGGACATTATTTATTTAACAAATGATTAAGAGAAAATCTATCATTACCCAAGAAAAATAGAGACAAACTAGCACCCGCTAAGCCCAAATCTCTCATGCCACTGGGAGTAAAACCTAATGAGAAAGTAAAGATACCTACTAAGTGTAAGAATGCCAGAATAGAAACAAATTTTAACCAAAACCCAACCATAAAAAATAAACCTATTAAACAATCAAATAAACCATTCAATAGAATTATCCTGCTCTTAAAAATATCATTAATATTAGGAATAATGTTCGTTAAAAATTCTGGCAAAAAATCAATCCACTTTTCCGGATATAAAATCTGAGAGACACCAAAATATAAAAATACTATGCCCAAAAATATCCTTATTATTAAAATTCCATAATCTTTCATTATTCTTTTAGTTTACCAATTTCAAACTGTTCTAAAATCTGCTCTGGTTTTTGTTCACCTCCATGTTTTCTGCTAAATGCTTCTGTACCATCTTTGCCGCAGATTCTTAAAATGTTTTCCTCTCCTCCTGGATGTTTGTTAATCCAACTTGTTAAATCATAGACATCTCCCTTAATCACTGTCCAACAGCTTTGTTTAGAGTTATGCTTAGCAACATCGTTCATTGTATATAATTTTTCTTCCTTAGATTTTTTTTCAACTGTAGATTCGGATTTAGTATCATTCGTTTTAGTTGCTCTATCCTTTTCAGACAAAGACTTCTGAAAATTAGAAAATGTTGCTACTGAAGGACTAGCATTCGTGACGGCAATGATTCCAAGAGATGAAGTTTCAATATTAACATTATCCACTGAAACCTCCTCTGCAGAAGTAGTAATTGTTTGTTGCTGAATTAGCTGAGTAATATCTTGAATTTGAATATTGGGATTTTTTTGCTCAACCAAAAAAGAACGACTAATATTCAATTTTCTTATGTATATACCAGCTCCAATGACGATTAATATGATGACAAAAAGACTAAGAAATACTTTATTTTTCATCCCTATATTTAATATATAAAAATTCTTGACCTGTCGAAATTGATCTTAGAAAAATTATATCAAAAAAAATAGGTAAGCTTGAAGCTTACCTAAAATTAATCCAGCTGGCTGCAACAGGTTTCGCCGAGAGGTGCTATATCTAAGTATAGCATAAATACAGATCTTTTGTCAAGAGAAGTCAACCTACTAAATTTATTTAAGTTTATTACGAAAATTAATTACCTTAAAATAGTCAGCTCCTTTTCTCACAATTTTAATACCCTCTTTTGAAATATCAACAAGAGTAGATGGTTTTGAATCTAGTCTACCTCTATTAAGATAAAAGACATAATTAGAGAAATATTTCTTAGCCTCAGTCATTGTTTTAGCAGGTTCATAGCCTTCCCAATTAGCAGAGGGAGCAATTATAGGCCCGGAAATGTTTAAAATTTTTATAAGCCATTTGGGCTGGGGTAAGCGAAAGGAAAGAGTACCAGTCCCACGATGAAGATAGGTAAATTTAACTAGGGCTTTTTCATTACTAATTTTAAAAATAACTGAAATCCTAGCTGGCCATATTTGACTTAATATTTTTCTATTTATTTTACTAACAAAAACACCAAAAATTTTTAAGTCATCAATTTTGGAAATTAAAATAATGCAAGGTTTTTTAGGATTTCTTCTCCTAAGTTTATAAACTTTTTCTACAGATCTCTCGTTAAGGGCAGAAGTACAAATGCCGTAAATAGTATCGGTTGGAATAATACCTATTGATCCTTCTTTCAATAGTAGACCAGCTTTTAACCACGAATATTTTTCACTACCGAGATAACCACCAACATCATAATTACTCTTAATAACTCTATGGCAAGGGACTGATCCGTCGACATTTTTAGCCATCACATGAGCAACAAATCTGAAAGCTCTTTCATTTCCACTTAACTTAGCAACCTGTTTATAGGTCAAAAATTTACCTTGAGGTATACTCTTAACGACTTTTAAAACCCTTTCTTTATTCATACCTTAAAGCGTCAATGGGGCTAAAATTGCTCGCTTTCTTAGCAGGATAATAACCAAAAACTATTCCTACCATTACTGAAAAACATAAAGGTAACAGAATTGTTTTCAAGGTAATAACTGTTGTTATATCGGTAAAATTGCCAATAATTAGCGAGAGAGATATTCCCAATAAAAGACCAATAATACCACCCAGGAAAGTAATTATAATTGATTCTAAAAGAAACTGATTTAAAATGTCTTTCCTTTTAGCACCCAATGATTTTCTTAAACCAATCTCCTTGATTCTTTCGGTAACTGTCGTTAACATCATATTCATAATACCAATGCCTCCTACTATCAAAGAAATACCAGCAATAAATGATAGAAAAATAGTAAAAACATTAATTACGCTGGTAAGAGCATTAAGAATATCTTGTTGAGAAAAAACTGTAAAGTTAGGCTCTTGTACCCGATGCAATTCCATTAATCGTTTCTCTATCTCTTGACGAACCTTTTCCATTATATCTTGAGAAATGACTTTTACAGCAATAGCATTAAAGTATTCTGTACCAGCCAGTTGTTTCTGCATAACGGTATATGGCACTAAAATAAAATCATCATAATTTATGAAGCCAGTTGACCCCTTGGGTTTTGTTATGCCTATAATCCTAAAATTAATATTATTGATTCTAATTCTTTTACCGAGGGGGTCAACATTGTTAAAAAGATCTTTAGCTATTTGTGGCCCTAAAATTGCCCCTCGATAATAACTTCTGACATTTTCTTCTGTAATCATTTTTCCTCTATCTATCTCAACATTTCTTACCATAAAAAAATCATAATCTATACCTAGAACAAAAGCGTTTTGGTTATTGCCTCGATCTGAAATTACTTGAAAACGCCTCTGTATTTCAGGCGAAACACCTACAATATCATCAATTTTTCTCAATTCATCAACATCTTTTTTGTCTAATATTTCCGCCGTTCCTCTGCCACTACTGACAAAACCTCTGCCTGGTTGAATAACTCCAGGAAAAATAACTAAATTGTTAGAACCTAAACTTTCAATACTCGTTTTAATACTTAACTTTGATCCTTCTCCTAAGGAAAGCATGGCTACTACCGAAGCAACTCCTATGACAATACCTAAAGTAGTTAAAAATGTTCTTAACTTATTTGATCTTAAAGAAGAAATGGATTCTCTGAGCAAGTCATTTTTTTTCATCTATTAAACTAAACTTCTGCTATTTAAAACTTTATTTTCAGCAATTATTTGACCGTCTCTTAAGAGAATAATCCTCTCGGTATGTTCAGCTATATATTCCTCGTGAGTTATGATGATAATTGTTAAACCTCTTTCCTTATTTAACCTCTGAAAAGTAGCGATCACCGCTTCACCTGTTTTTGTATCAAGATTTCCTGTTGGTTCATCGGCCAAAATAATTTCCGGGTCGTTCATTAATGCTCTTGCAATAGCCACTCTTTGCATCATTCCACCGGAAAGCTGATTGGGATAGTAGTGAATAAATTTCTCCGGAAAGGCTACTGCCTCGAGACACTTCAAAGCTTTTTGTCTCCTTAACGAGTGAGAATAATCGGCATACAAGGAAGGTAAAATAACATTTTCTATTACATTCTTTCTTGACAAAAGATAAAAAGCTTGAAAGACAAAACCAATTTTTCTGTTTCTAATTTCAGCCAATATATCTTCGCTTAAACTGGAAACATCGTTCCCTTCCAATAAATATCTACCCTCCGTAGGACTATCTAACAGACCAATAATATGCATCAAAGTAGACTTCCCTGACCCAGATGGTCCCATAATCGATACAAATTCTCCCTTATTAATTTCAAGATTGATATTTCTTAAAGCTACTGTTTCTATTGATGAATTATTCTTATATATTTTTGAGATGTTTTCTAACTTGATAATCATCTATTGCCAGAATTTCTAATCATTCTCTGTGGATTGGGCATCATCCTTTGAAAAAGTCCCTGTTTTTCGTTTGCTCTGTTTTTATCATTTTTTGGTCTATCGGCCACTACCCACTCACCTTCATTTAAACCGCTAACTACTTCAATTTTGGATTCATCAGACAAACCTAATTTAACTGATCTCTTGTCAATATTTAATTTTGATTTTGATTTTATTATATAAACACCATCTCTAGGTCTAGTAGTTAGGTGATTTTCAATTAGATTTTTTTCCTTAACAACTTCAACAAACTGTTCTCCATTCGTTAATCTAACAGCTGATTGGGGTATTACCAAAACATTTTTCCTTTCTTTTATAATTATATCAGCATTAACAGTCATACCTGTTTTTATTTGTTCCTGACTATTATCAAAAATAATCTTAACTGAATAACTAACTACACCTTGATCAATTTCTCCGATTGGATCAATATCGTTTACTGTTCCTTCTATTTCTAGGTCAGGTAAAGCATCAAATGTTAAAATAGCTTTTTGTCCCCTTTTAATTCCCGAAATGTCAACCTCGTTTAATTTTATTTCGGCCACTTTTGCTCGAGAAATCATTTCCATAGCCACACTTCCACTGTTAACTAAATCTCCTTTTTTAAAGTACACAGATTTGACCACGCCATCAAGAGGCGCATAGATTTTATAATCATTTAGATCATCCTCTAAATCAGAAATTTTTGATTTAGTTTGAGCAATTGATATCTCCAAATTTTTAATATCATTTTCAGATTGTTTAATGTTATTTTTCATTGTTTCCATGTCAACCACTAATTGTTCTAATTTATCATTGTGGCTGTTAAATCTATTTAAAGTCTCAAGCATTAATTGACTGTAATTATTAATTTTTTCATGGTTATCCTTAAGTAAATTAAAATGAAAATCAATAGTAGTAGCATAAATATGAACGCTATCTTCGAGCGACGCATTTTCCTTTATTTTTCTAATATTATCCAAACCGTACTTAATCCAGTCCTGAACATCAAGAGCTAATTTATGTGATTGATCAAGAAAATCGAAATTAGACCCTTCCTCATGCTTAGATCGAATCTGAGAAAATTTTTTTGATAGTTCAGATAGACGATCCTTGATTTTATCTGTTTTGACTCTTAATTTTGTTGATTCGTCAGAAAAATTTTTAGTAAAGTAACTAAGATAATATTCGATATTAGATGAATATCCTCTTTCAAAAAAATTTCTTGAGAAGTAAACATCCTCAACATCTCTAATGATCGTTGGTAATTCAGAGAAAAAATCAGCTAGAAGAGATAGGCTTTTTTCATATTCCTTTTTCATCTCGTCTCCCCTCTGGAGACTAGCATATTCGCTTTCCAGCTTTTTTAAATTATTCTCCAAATTAGATTTGCTCAATTTTAATTTTTCTAGGTTATTTTCTTGAGAAGCTAGACTTAGTTTGTTATCTCTAATTTGCCTTATTATTTCTTTAGAATCTATCTCAAGCAAGAGTGTTCCTTTATTGATCTTATCTCCTTCGTCAAAAGGGAAATAGATAATTTCTCCACCCTTTCGAGTGGTAATTTTTAAAGAATCAACAGCAACAATATTACCGCTACCGCTAATTATTTCCCTGATATCATCTCTTATCACTCGAGCGACAGCAAGAGAAGTATCTGAGTTTGCTACCCTAAACTTTCTATAACTCAAATACCCTCCTATAATCAAACCTAAAATCAAAAAGATAATAATAACCTTATTTTTTATTAAATATTTCATAGAATTTTAATCTCTTAAAAATAGCACTAAAAACATTAAATAAAACAATTAAATTTTGTTATTCAGTGGTTAAACCATCAAATGGAGCTTCATTTTTTTCTGCTTCTTCCTTAGTAGCTCTAACTATACCATCCTTATGGTGGGGCGGTGAGTATATGGTATATAACTTGAGGTCTTCTGTCTCAGAAATATTAATTACATTGTGTTTAGCACCAACTGGAACAATAACTACATCACCATCCCCGACTAAATATTCATTTCCATCAATAATAACCTTTCCTTGACCACTTTCGAACCTAAAAAATTGATCATTCTCAGGGTGAATTTCTTCTCCAATTTCCTCACCCGGTTTAAGGCTCATCAAAACTATTTGACTATATTTTGAAGTATAAATAACCTTGCGAAAATTTTCATTTTCAAGTGTTTCTCGTTCGATATTAGCAAAGAATCCTTTCATTGTTAAATAAGAAATTAAAATTAATTTAACGACTATAAGGTTGAGTAGTGGTTATTTCCATTGGTAAATTAAAAATTAATGGCGAAAAGAAAAGTCTCATTATCAATTCTTCTCCATTCACTACATTGTCGGGTTTTGTTAAAGTTAATTTTTTTTGCGGTTGAAAATCTAAAGACAGTTTAATGCTAGACTCAATTCCATACTTTTCTCTCGCTAATTTTGATTCTTGGATATCAAGAACTACTTTTATAACTTCATTTCTTTTCTGATCAAAAACTATTTCTCCTATCTTGGATCTAGAAATTGAGTAAAAGAAGTTAATCATTCTAAT
>JANXBL010000034.1 GCA_025060575.1 Patescibacteria group bacterium
CACCCATGTTGGTCATCTGACTAGGCAGTTTGTTAAAGCTATTATTCCTCGTCTTTCAGTTACTTAGCCAGAGTTTGAGCTTAAAAATTAAGTGTTTGGTTTCGCAATCAAGGTGTTTAATTAGTGTAAAAAATATAAAATCTATGAATATTTTTAAAATCAAACATTTAAAGATTTGAATTTTATATCTTAATTTCCTTTTTAACTTTTTCTACAAAATAAACTGGTAAGAAAAAAGCAAAAAACACCCCCCATAAAGCTAATCCCACTAAAGCCATTGATCCAAAATTTTTTAAAAACTCAAAAAAAGCTTTAGCATTTTCAGCAACTTTATTTTTAGCTTCTTTTTCTTTACCACTTTTTGCCAAATTTATAGCATCTTCAATATTTTTTATTTGTTGATCTGCTTGCTTTATAAAATTTTCGTCTAAAACCTCATTCTCATCAGCAGCTCTTAAAGAAACTTCTAACCCTTCTATCATATGATCAATAGCGTCCCTTAAATCTTTTGAAGCAACTTTTCGAGCTTCACGCCTAAGTGTTTTTAAATAATCAAGTCTTCTTCTTAACTCATAACTTTGAATATCTCTTTTTGCCATTTCTGACTTTATTTGTAAAATAATATTAATTAACTCATCACTTCCTATCTTGAAATAAAAACCATCAGCATCTTCATAGTAAAACCCAAATTTTTTTAATTTTCTCTTTTGTTCATCATTAGGAGGAAAATCAACATCAAAAATTTCTTTACTAAGATCATGATGAAAAAATCTGAAATTAATTATTTTATTCTCTCTTGTAATTAAAGTATTAATAGTACCAATTAATTTTTCAATTGCTCCTTTTGAAAGAAAGATATTAGCTTCCCGATAGGCAAGCATCTCCTCAAAATAGTCTTTCAAATTAGTATTCATTTTATTTTCAATTTCTTCTAAAATCCGTTTATCATTTTCTTCTTGATTAGTTTTTTTTAATTGTTCAATTTTAGCTCTTAAAAACAAATACAAAAATCCTGCTTCAAATGTTTTTAACGTTTCGGGAGTTGTATTCACTTCTATTTTTCTATGTTGAGCTGTTAAAGCTAGCAAATATTCAACTTCTAAAAAATCTTTATCTGGATTTGGAGTTCCTTCTAATCTTCTTCCTATTGCTTCAAAAGGAGAATCTCTTCTAGGTCTCATTTCTCTTCCTCTAAATATCATATTAGATTTTTTTTATTCTTTTCTTTTATTAATAAACTCTAAAATTAATTCTTCGTATTTTTTGATACTATTATTAAAAATTTCTTCAAAATCTGGTATTAAATCACTCATATATTTAATTAACTCTTCTTTTAAAATTTCTGGACTGTAATTATTTTTTTGAAGATTTTCAAAAATTTTTTTTATCACTTCTTCATTATTTAAAAAATTTTCAAATCTATCTAAAAACTTAATAGAGGTTTCTTCGCCGTATTTGTTAAAAATTTCTTTACTTATATAATTGATTATTGTTTGAATAATTTTTACGATATAGTTATTTTTAATTTCTTGGTTCATATTTTCTATCGATTATTAAGAATTATCAAGTCTTTTTTATAAATTATTAATTAACTTATCTAAATATAAAATATAATTTATCTAAAATTACAATATTTTTAATAACTGAATCAATTCTATCGTCTAATTCTAATATTTCTTTTATTTTTTTGCCTTCTTCTGGAGTTATTTTTCCTTTTCTTACCTCATCTAATATATACGAAATTAATTTACTATAGTAATCTAAATCATCTAAAAGTTTGCCTCTTACATTCTCTAATCTCTTTCTAAATTCAGCTTTATTCCATTGCTCTCTTTGAATTATCCCTGCTAGCTTATTTACAGTATCTGGATCGATAGCAACTAGATACCTTAACATAATTAAGAATTTTTCTTCTTCATTTTTCCATCTTTCTTTTCTTTGATTTAATTCTCTATTCAATTGTTCTAAATATCTTTGTGTCTCCTCAGATAATTGTGTTTTTTGATCCATTAATTCACCCTTAATCTCATATTGAAATAATTTTCTTAAATCTACTTTCATTTCCTCACTTAATCTAGAATCTTTATTTATTTCTTCCATCAATTGCTTAATTTTACCACCTTCTTGTTCATTTCCTAAAACAAGTAAATAATATAATTGTCGAAGCATTTCATCTCTTATATTTTCTTCCATAGCCCTTCTTTTAGCCTCAGAAGTTTCTGCTGATTGTTTATAAGCTTCTCCTTGTGCCTCTAATACTTCCCTTTGATGCCTTGCAATTTCCTCAGCTTGCTCAAGTCCAGCTATTTGAGTATTTCTTCCAAAATGAATAGAAGCTGCAACCAAGCTAAGAATAGCCAATATGGCTGCTAAACCTCCAGCTACCACTCCAAAACCCCTTAATGATCTAGTCTGAGCAGATCTTTGAAGTTGTAAATTAGCTGCTTCACTTTGGTAATGAGCAAATCTAGCTTGCATTTGAGAAAGTTGGTTTTCATAATATGCTTTAACATAGTCAAGTCTTTGTAGGGTATTTTCTATGATTCTTAAAAATTCACCTACTTCATTGGGGGTTAGCGATGACTTCCTTTCTGATAAAGTCAATTCTTCTAATTTATTAGAAAATTCTTGCAATTCACTAATTAACTCAGCTAAGTTATATTCTCCATCTCTTAAAGATTGTTGATTTCCTCTTAATTCTTCTATTAATCTTATTAATCTATTGACTGAATTTGATAATTTTTTACTATTTTCAATTTTTATCTCTGATTTATTTTTGCTTTCTCTCTCAGAAGTTTGAATTATAGACCTAAGTTTTTTTAATTCTAAAATAATAGCGGTAATATCATAAATCATTTTTTGATTTAGTCTTACCATTTCACCAAAAGATTGCTCACCAAAATATTCTCTTTCAGGAGGGGAAACTATTTCTCTGCTTACTTGATAGGCTCTTCTAAATAAAATTGTCGCTATTATTCCCGTTACTACAGCGCCTACGAAAAAAACTCCTGTTAGAGGTAAATAACTAGGTGGTTGTTCAGGAAGAGGCATTTCGGGTTGAGCAGCAAGGGGAAGAAGAGTTGTTAAGCTAGCTATAACACTTGCTATTTTTATATTTATTCGTGCTAATTTTTCTCTTAGGGAGGATGGTATTAAATCGCTTTCTTGATTCGCCCTTTCGTAAATTTGATTTATAATTCTATTAATCTCTTCTATATCCTCTGAAGATATTTCTTCTTTTATTATACCATTTTCTATAGCAAATTTGATTAACTCATTAATATTATTTACATCTAGATTTATTTCTCCTTCACCTAATTCATCTAATTGAGTTTGAATTTTTTTTAATATCTCTTTAATATTAATATTTCCTACACTAGTATCTTCTATATTTAAACCCCCAATGT
The DNA here is from genome assembly GCA_025060575.1 of Patescibacteria group bacterium. GTDB lineage: Bacteria > Patescibacteriota > Minisyncoccia > UBA6257 > HR35 > JANXBL01. Next base: position 3,408 of record JANXBL010000034.1, read on the forward strand.
CCTGTTCTTCTTTTTTACCTCTTTTTTTCCCTCCCCCTTTAAACCATTCGAATGGCTTAATCATCATTTTTAAATAAAGATTAATACTTTAATTAAGTTATAACATATAAAAAAATTTTTAAAAGTCAATAAAAATTTGTGGATAAATTTAAAAGCCCTACCCTCATAGAAGAGTAGTAGGGCTTAGCTGAGTCTTAAGAACTAGCCTCCTCAGAAGACGTTTCAGTAGCAGGTGAACCGCCGGTATGTGCTCTGTTACCAAACATGGCCCGAAGTCGGTTAAGTTCCTCGTCGTCCTCGTTTGGTGCCGAAAAACGAGGCTCTGACTCCGAAGAAAGGACTGAATCTTGATCTTGAGGTTGCTGACGAAACCGATTTGATGGGCTGCCTTTAGCCCCTATAAATACGAATATGACTATTGCTAGGGCTACTAAAGAGAAAATTAAGGCAGCCCAACTTAGCCGCCTCGTTGAGTCTATCTCGTGGTCTATTCTCGTAATTGAGTGGGTTAGATTTTCCACGGCATCTTGCAGGTTTTCTGTTGAAACCTTTAGAGATTCCGTAGAATTCACTAGCCCTCTCAGTAGCTCGTTGTGATGATTGACTTCGTTTTCTACGTACAAGAGTCGGGATGAGGTTTGATTTGTTTTTGTTTCTAAATTCCCAACTCTTCGAATCATGTCCATACGAAGTCTTTCATTGCGAGCTCTGAATTCAGATCGCAATTTTTCTAGACGAGAGTCAATCTGACGCCGTAGCTCGGCCTTTAATTGGGCCTGTCTCTTGGCGAAATCCTCTTTGTTGATCGATAGAGAGTCCCACTCAGCATTCGATGGTTGAGCACCTCCTCGCTCATAGCGAGCGCGAAGAGTTACGAACTGGTCGTCAGCGTATATTGTTATCACCGATAACATCAGTGAAGCTAGCAATATCGCTCTCATCTCTGTCTCCTCCTTATAGAGTCGCCTATGTTAGGCGCTGATTAAATTTTACAACAATTTTAAATTTTGTCAAGAGGGGTTTAATATTAAATTTTTTGTAGATTTATAAGGAGTTTTTAAAATTAACAAATCTTTTATTCAAAATAATCTTTTATTGAAAAAATAAAAAATAATATATTTTTAGCTTGTTTATTTACTTCATCGAGTAAATTTTTATACAAATTCATTTAACCTAAAAGTCTGATTTTTCTATTTCTCTTTTATTTGTAATTCACGAAGTTTGTCTTCTAAAAGTCTTTTAAAATAATTTAAATTTTTATGGGCGGATAAAACTTCTTCCAGATATTTATTTCTTTCCTCCATTGCTGTTACCGCTAAATCTAATCCTTCTTCAAAAAATGTACCTAAAAAATCTATTTTTAAATCTTCTGGAAAACTGTCAAAATTTTCAATAATAAAATTTCTTATATTTTCTTCAGTTTCATTTTTTAAAACTTTATAAAATTTTTCTAAAATTTCCTCTGACATTGAAAGTTATTGGTAATAAGGGTTTAATTTATGGATTATTAAACATAGAATTAAATGCATTAAAAATTGGACCATTTATGCCGAAAATAAAATCTATTATTCCACTTCTTTTTTCTCCAAATCTTTTTTGGCGAATATTAGTTTGAATAAATTCTTCTCGCAACTCCTCTTTCTTTTCATCATTTAATTCGTCCCAATTTACTTCTTTCGACTCTAAAAAACCTTCCCATTCACTTTTTATTTCTCCTGCTTTAATTTTTTCTTCAACTTGACTAACATCTTCACCTGCTTCTTTAAAACTAACTCCCTTTGGTTGTTTTTCACTTTCATATCTTAATAAAAAAACACTTAATTCTCCTCGCCATTTTTCCGAAAAAAAACTACTTCTGCTATAATATCACCGATAAATTTCAGACTTTTATCTATATCCTGAAGTTGTTCTTGGACTTCTTTAATTTTATTAAGTTCTCCAACTCGCTCTTTAATAGTTTCCTCTCTTGACCAGAATTTAAATCTTTCCAAAAGGGTTAAATTTTGACGAACTACATCTCTAAGATTACTTTCAATTGATTCTCCACCGCTAGCTATACTAGTTGTATAAATACTTTCTAATTCTTGCTCTGGAATGTTATATTGACGAGCTAAGTTTCGCAGTTGAAAATTAAGCGATTCAAATTGTTCTTCTGCCTTCTTAATTTCATTAATTTTTTTCTTATTCCTTTAAATCCCTTATTATCCCTAATATACATTTGAGCCAAATACCTTTCTAAAAATTTTCTTACCTCTCCTACTCCTATTTGACCTACCAATTTTGCAAATTTCTTGGATATTGCAGCTATGTATTTTATTCTTTCTTCACTTAAAATTTCAAGCAATTCCCTACTAGCATCAGAAGATTCTTTTATTAATCTTCTATATCCTTCTAAAAGTTTAAAGTCTTCTTCGTTTAAATTTTCTCGTTTTACGATTTTATGTTGTAAATTAATTAATTCTTACCTTTCTTTTTTATCTTTTCCATCTCTTTCTAATGCTAATGATAATAACTTTGATAATTGATGATTTTTTAATATTTCAGATATTGTTAGTATACCACATACCTAACTATTTCTTGCTCCTCCCTTGCTTTTCTACATCTTTCTAAAACCATATATTATTTTTAACAAATATCATAAATATAATAAAGATTTAATTGATATAGGAAATTAAATATAGTTTTTAATTACTAATCGATAATAAAATAACCACTAATCAAAACTTATATTATTAAAATTTAAGGTTGTTGGAAAAAATTAATTTAACATTATATCATCTAATTATAAGGATAGATTATAATTAAAAGAAAATTTTTTTCAATGAAAAAAATAGTAAATTTGATCAATAACTTCTAACTAATTTCAATTTTCTTCA
>JANXBL010000035.1 GCA_025060575.1 Patescibacteria group bacterium
ATCTTCAACCAAACTTGAAATTTTAACAATAAATTTATCCTCACCTTTTAAGATATCTATAGAAAATTTTTCTTTTTTCATTTCTTCCTCTGTGGTTGGTTTTTCTTCTATTGATGGTTTATCCTTATATTGAGGCACTTCTGCCATCTTATAGTGAATTTTAAACTAAAAATGAACTTAGTCAAATTTAATAATATTAAATTAAAAGGTTGTTAACATTATCAGAATCCTGAGGATTATTAAGAAGTCGCAGCTTAACAATTTTAATTTTATACAGCAATTTTATCGAGTTCATATTTTTGGCGATCAAAATAATTATTCTTAATCAAAAAATCAAAAAAACCTTCGCATTCATTAAATGCCTGTTGTGATTTCTCTTGATTATTTCTTTTTTTGTGTTTAATTTCTCCGATATCAACCTCTGTTATTCTAGCTCCTTTAAAATAGGCAGGAAGCAAAAAATCTCCCATTATGCGATGACCTTTGCCAATCAATTCTGGGAAAATAAACTTTCTCTTAATCGCAAACAACCCAGATAATGGTTGCTTAAGCCATGCTAGTTCAGGAAAAAAGTATTTCAATAGTGGTTTAGCAAAAAATTCTGTTACCCTGCCAAAGTTTTCAAAGGAAGCCATCACCAAATCGGCTTTGTTTTTAACCAAAGGATTAACAAGACTTTCAAACATTCTTGCTTCAACATTTTTTATATCAGCATCAAAGAATATTATTAACTCTCCTTTGCTTTTTAAGAGACCGCGTTTTCTCGCCAATCCAGGACCAAGATTAAATCTATTTCTAAAAAGTTTTACTCTCTTGTCTCGATCTCTAAAATTAGTAACTATCTCAGCAGTTCGGTCACTGGAACCATCATCAACAATAATTATTTCAGAGGCCTGAGTTTTACAAGCTTCCTTAATCACTTTACCAATTGTTTTTTCCTCGTTGTAAGCTGGAATAATGATTGAAATTTTTTGATGCATATTTGAATAACAGATAAAATCTAACCGTAAAAAAAGTGGGTAATTTTAAATGCTTCAGCAAACTTTCCTTTTTTATACATTATTCCTCTAAATCTATTTAATCCTTCTATGGCTGAAATTAAATCTTTTCTCTTCTGTTGAGAACCATAAGCTAAGAATAATTTTCTCTTTTCAGAAATAACATCAGAAATATCAACAAAATAATTTGGGTCAAATAATGGTCGATCGCCATCGCTTTCCCAAATCTCTCTCACTAAATGCGGTCTACCACAATCAGGAAAGGCATTACGACCAGCATGCCAGACTGCTCTCTTAACTATCCTGGCTACAATTTGATGTTCTGTGTGATAGTCATTTTCCTGTAGGATAATCACTATTTCTGGTCTAAATTCTCTTATCTCCTTAACGCAAGGTAAAATGGTAGTGTAATTTATTTCTGGATAATGAGGAAAATTTAAATAACTCCATTTAGCTTTTAACCTATCAGCAACAATTTTAAACTCATCCAATCTTCTATTTCTTTCCGTTTCCTCATCCCATTCAAATCTCGGTTCAGCAGGATCAATACATAAAACGAGCTTTATCCTAACACCTTGCTTTAAAGCTTTTAACATTAAGCCTCCAGCACCAGCTACTTCATCGTCGGGATGAGCTGAAAAAAATATTAATCTCTTAAATTTGTTTTTCATGATGTTAATATTCTTAAACTTAAAGATAAAGATAAGCGGGGAGCATATAAATTAATATGCTCCCCAGTAAAATCACAGTACGACTTCTACAGTTTTATCGGGAAATTTAATTTCTGCCTTAAGCTCACCTGCTGCTGGGCTTATTATGAGGCAAGCCAAGGCTGTAGGGTAGCTTCTCCAGAACTCCTTTAAGGGCATTATAAAATCCAAAGCCCATCTCCACTTTAGGCTGATTTCAACCTGGTAGTCTGAATAAGGAAGATTGGTGGCACCTACATGGTAACCCAAAGATAAAAGGACTCTGGGAAGCAATTTACCCTTCGGGAAAAGAAAATTAAGATCTTGCCTTTTGTGGGCTGGGAATCGATTGCCTACTTCGTCCAAAGCCCATAAATCCTCGAGTCTGACTCCTTCTAAAGACCTCAAAATCAAAAAGTCTTGATGCTCCCTAAAGAAATCAGATAGCCTGATTATCTTATTGGTATCTAAACCAATAAGATGTGCCACCCGATAGCTAAAATCTATCGGCGAAGTTGTCTCCTTAAGAATCTGTGATAGCTCAAAAAAGTTATGCCAGCTACCTCCCAGACGATGATAGAAATCAATCTCTTCTTTCAGCATTTCCCTAAAACATGACATAAAATCTTTGCTGAAAGAAGATGCCGACACAGAAAGAATGGTTGTCGGTACATTGGAGGGTCCAGCCAGATAGGCGAACCCACTGGGAGGTCTTAGGCGATGGAATATTTTGAGAGCATCAAAACCGATCTCTCCTTGGGAAGTGTATGAACCAACCCTTATGCTCTTTATTGAGGCATAGGCTGGCCATACATTGGTTCTCTTAATAAAAATTTTATGAGAACCAACGCCTACCCAAGGGCAATCGAGATCGTGAATCGCGTAGCAAAAATCCACACCCGCTCTTTGAAGAGCAAGTGCTCTCAGAAGACCACGGCCCCAGGGAGATTGATCTCCCAAAAAAACCTTTGCCATTTTCTTCCTCCTCCTTGTTAAAGTGTACTTCGGGAAAATCTTCCGATTCTCCCTGAAAAGACGCCTCGAAACATCTTTTCAGCGAGAATTTGTTTCCGAAATAAAAAAGGCCGGGATTGCCGGCTGACTTTGATAGCAAAACTTTATCTAATTTAAAGTCAACCGGCGCTCGTCGGCTTTAAAATCAAGCAAAACAAAACGAATTTTTTATTTGTTTGGTAAACCATTATATTTTAATAAATTGTAAGTTAAAAAAAAATAATTTGTCAAGAGATAAGCTAAATAAAAATATAACTTTTAAAAAAATTAGACATAATTATTTCACTTTTTGAAAAAGTACCTAAACTAGATTTTAGATTTTTTATTTGCAATTGACTAATAATTTTGTTACACCATGAAAATTGCCGGGTAATTATTTAAATTAGCGGTATTTAGTTGAAAAAATCCAAATCGATCTCGTTAATATTATAAGCTGATGCCTTCTACTAAATTCCCTTTCACCTACCTAATCGTGAAATAAAATTGAAAAAGGAACTATTCTCAGTTTTCTTTAGCAACAGATTATTGTTCGCCATAAAACTCGGAATACTGATCCACAATCGCGTCATTCATGAGTTCTAATCTTTTTTCCTTTGCTAATTCTATGATCGAATCATACGAGATATAAGAACATATTTCCGAAAGAGGGGTTTCGCCAATTAAAGAAAAAACGGGTCTTGTTATTTGGTTAAAAACAGCTTCACGCCGATGAGATGGCGCTACGATATGAATTTTAATCTTGAGCATGGGCTGAAGGGCCAAAAGATCCGCCATTCTTAGTATTCCCGAGTATATTGAAGTCGTATCTTCTACTTCAAAAGCTCTAATAATAGAGCGTTTTCTTATCCATAAAACGTCTATATTTCTGATTGTTTTAAGTGTCGTTTCATCAAAGACTAATGGCAATTCATTTAACAGTTTGTCATTATTTTTTGGCCTCCAAATACTTAAAACTTTGGCTCTATCCCTATTTGGCAACCATATTTTTAGACCCAGCCTTTCACCGATTTCCGCCAATTTAGCTTGTATAATAATTGCTTGCTCTGCCTCTTCTTTTGAAATTTTAATTTCTTCTGTAGTTTCTTCCTCTGGGACTGAAACTATAATTTCTTTTTTGTCGCCTAATTTTATTTTTTGTGGTTTCAATTTTCTTAATTCTTCTTCGGTAAAACTATAATCTTTCTGATTTTTAGATTGCTACACTAGTAAATTTTCAATAAGCTCACCATCTTTCTGTGGCCAAAGCCAAGGCGAACAACGAACCATATGGGTCCACTTAAGATTGTTTTTTGCAAGTCCTTTTGTGAAGAAAAGGTTATTCCATAATTCTTCAAAATAGATAGGTATAGACTTTTCTAATGGTAACCACACAAGCGGTTTTACTTTAAACCTTAATATAAAAGGGTCGTTTTCTGATGTAAATATTGGTTTTTTATCAATATAATAATTGCTTTGTACTTCCAACACACCAACAAATCTTTGTATTCTCGTAACATAACAAATAAATTTGTCGCCAGGCCCAATTTTTTGATTTTCCACATAAGTTCTTCTAGAAATCCTGAACCCACTTACCTCTTGAGATGAATCTGTAAAAGCCTTTGCAGTTTCGGGAGAAAATAGGTGAAGGTAATATCGCATGATGTTTTTTTTGATTTATTTAATTAAACAAAGAATACTAGCATCAAGTTTTTGCAATCTTAGTCATAGTTTAGACATTTAGCCAACTAAATGTACTGCTTTCAATTTGCATAAGTGTTGCGTATTTTATTCTCTTTTTATTGATCAAATTATATTGATTTAAGCCAAGTTTGGCTCTTAAATTTTTTATGTTTTCACTTATAACTTCCCCACTTGTCATAATAATAAATTATTATTAGTGTAGCGGAGGGGGTGGGATTCGAACCCACAAGGCCACAAGGGCCACTGGTTTTCAAGACCAGCGCATTAGCCATTCTGCCACCCCTCCCCTCAAAAGTAAAATTATATCATCAAATCATGTCTAACATAAAGTTAATAACTTATAGATTTGTACAATTTAAAAGATAGGAAACTAGATGAATTTTCTAATATTTTTTATAAATTTGATTAAATAAGAGATTATTTTATTGATGTCTGAAGGGCTTGTAAACCATTCTAATAATTTAAGACATTTTAGAGCGAAAAAATAAGATCACATAAAATAGTGAATATAACAACTAGAATGATAAATTCTTTTTAAAAATTGAATTTTAACTACTTATCTCATTTAATTATATTGGACAGATGGTTTGAGAGGAAACTGAAGGAGTAGAGGAAGAGAGGTTGGGAGTAGAAGACGAAACTGAAGGAGTAGAGGAAGAAACTGAAGGAGTAGAGGAAGAAAGAGTAGGAGTAGAGGAAGAAAGAGTAGGACTTTGGCTAATGTTACAATTATTAATATTACCATCAGAGTCAAGTTTAAGGATAAAGAAATCATTGTTTCCTACTCCATAGCTATTCGTATAGCCAGCTACAATATAACCACCATCTGAGGTGGGAGAGATTGATCGAGAAAGCTCATCATTACTTCCTCCATATGTTTTTGCCCAGACTAAATTACGATTAGAATCAAGTTTAAGGATGAGAGAATCGATAACTGTTCCATAACCACCAGTTTCACCAGCTACAATATAACCACCATCTGAGGTTGGAAAGACAGAATAGATTTTCTCCCAATTACTTCC
>JANXBL010000036.1 GCA_025060575.1 Patescibacteria group bacterium
AGAAAAAACATTAGAAAAATTAAAAGAGGTTCTTAAAGTTAAAGTTAAGGTTTTGAGAAATCGCGATATTCTGGAAGTTGATCAGGAAAATATAGTTCCAGGCGATATTGTTATTATTGAAGAGGGAGATGTAGTTCCAGCTGATTTAAGAATTTTTGAATTGGAAAACTTAAAAATAGATGAATCAGTGTTAACTGGGGAATCGATGCCGGTTGAAAAAAGTATTCAGGTTCTACCTGAAGAAACTTCCCTAACGGACAGAAAAAATATTGGTTTTATGGGTACATATGTGGTTGAAGGCAAGGGAAGAGGAATAGTTTTTGCTACCGGTTTAAATACTTACTTAGGTAGTATTTATGAAAAGTTTCAAAAAATTGAATCTTTTGCTCCTCATTTTCAAAGATTATCTCGGGATTTAATTTTGAGAATGATTCTTATTGCTCTTACCACTTCTTCGCTTATTTTCTATTTTGCCTTCAAAAGAGATTATCCTTGGTCTGATACTCTTCTTTTTGTTCTTTCTTCGGCTATTTCTTCAATTCCTGAGGGGTTGCCAATAATTATTAGCGTTCTTTTGGTGGTAAGTGCTTACTTTCTTTCTCGACAAAAAGTACTGGTTAAAAATCTTCAAGCTACTGAAAATCTTTCTATCATTAATCTTCTTTTATCTGATAAAACAGGAACATTGACCGAAAATTCAATGACTGCTAGAAAAATTTTTGTTAATGACAGGGAAATAGAGATAACAGGTGAAGGACAGGAATTAAAAGGAAATTTTTTAGTTAAAAATGAGAATGGAGAAAAAATGGAGATTAATATTTTTGAAGATTATCCATTGGTTAAATTATTAAATATCTGCGCTATTGTTAGCGAGGGAGAAATAATCAAAGATGGGACTATTAAGTTTCATGGCAATGCTAGGGATGTAGCTTTATTAGTTCTTTTAGAAAAGTCAGGATTAAAAAGAGAGGCCATTTTAGAAATTGAAAAAATTATTAAAAGGGAACCTTTTTCAAGAATCAAAAAGCATAAAAAGGTTATTGTTAAGCATGAAAGGATTGAGTCTTATTACATTGGAGCATTTGAGAAAATAGTCGAAAACGCTAAATTTGTTTTAAAACAAGATGGAATAGTAGACTTTGTAGATAAAGAACACGTTTTAGAAAGGGGGTTAGAATATGCTACCAATGGTTTTTCTGTTTTAGGAGTAGCTTTTAATGAAGGCGAAAAGGAAGAAAACATGGTCTTTGTAGGTTTAGTAGCTCTCTATGATCCTCCTAAATCTCAAGTTAAGGAAACCATTAGCAAATTAAAGAGTGCGGGCGTAGATATTAGAATTTTAACTGGCGATCATAAGGCTACTGCTTTATACATTGCTAAGGAGGTAGGCTTTGATAATCTATCAGCTCTTGATCAGAAAGAGATTGACAGTTTATCAACCGATGAATTGAAGGCAAGACTTAAAGAAACTTATATTTTTGCCCGAATCAACCCAGAGACAAAATTAAAGATTCTTGAACTATATCAAAAACTTGGTTACTCAGTTGCTTATATCGGTGATGGTGTTAACGATGTTTTAGGATTGAAGAGAGCAGAAGTAGGAATCTGTATGGGCAAGAGAGGATCAGAAATTGCTAAGGCAGCTAGCGATCTAATTTTGATTGATGATAACTTAGATGGCTTAGTTCAGTCATTTACCGAAGGTAGAAAAATTTTTAATAATTTAAGGAGAACTGTTTTCTTTCTCATCACCACCAATGTTGCTGAAGGTTTAACTATTCTTACTTCGCTTATTCTTGGTTTTCCCTTTATCCTTAAGCCAACTCACATTCTTTTTCTTAATTTCGTTACCGATACTCTAGTCGGTACTACCCTTGCCTTTGAAAAATCTCATGGCAAAGAGATTCAAAATAAACCTCGTGACCCAAAGGAATCTTTGATCACTCTTGATCTCATTCCCTTTTTGCTAATAATGGCCTCTTCAATGACAATTTTGAGCGTTACTCTTTTTGCTGCTGAATATCAGCTAAACCTTGATAGAGCAAGAACCTATGCCTTTCTAATAATGAGCTTTACCCAGATATATAATGCTCTTAACCTAAGATCACTCAATGAAAGCCTTTTCAGAATAAGCTTTAAATACAACCCTTTGATAATTGCAGGATCATTAATATCAATTTCTGTTCAATCTTTGGTTGTTTTTAATCCAACTCTTAGTAATATAATGGGTTTTAGCCAAATAAGCTGGGAAGATTTTCTATTAATTTTTTTAATCAGCTCTCTCGTCTTAATTGTTGGCGAAATTTATAAGTTTTTCAAGAGAAAATTTTGAATTTTAAAATTTTAATTGACTAAGTTTAGAATTATATTAATAATCCTTATGAAGGAATGTGATGACTGTAAACCAAAAATCTAAACTTCTCAAGACAATAAACCAAATTAGAAAGAGATTTTTATCTGATTTTACAGGTAAACTCTCTAGAACAGTATGCTTTCGAATTTATCCTAAGGGACAATTTAAGGATAGATTAGATCGTTGGTTTAATGAAATATCTGAAATTAAATTTGAGCATTTACAAGATATTTACGAAAGATTTAAGAATGGTGATATACAAATTTTTAAGACAGACATAAAATACTCTAACCTTTATAAGGGAAGAAATCTCTTTTCTAACCTTAAAGAAAGGTATCCAATAATCTCTAGGGGTGGTTCTAAAATTGAAGAGGGAATAAGGCAGGATGTCGAAGGTATACTCAAGAGTTTTGTTTCTAATACCAGAAGAATTTTAGAAGAAAATAAGAAAATTTTATCTAAAAATCAAGAAGTTTTAGAAATTATAGATGATAAAAATAAGATTCTTCCTTTAAATTTATTCAATGACTTAAAGAAAGAATACGAAGAAAATATAACATTCCCATTTGAAAAAATAGAAGATTGGCAAATTGCTAAAGAATTGACAGCTAACCTTAACAATATCATAAGCGAAATAAATAGCTCAATAACTTTTTTTAATCTAAATTTTAAGAGAGAGGACCAACAAAATGCGACAATAAAAAGAACTAAAAGACCCAAACTTAATCATCTTAATCTACTTCCTCTCTTTCCTCTTGTTGATAGATACGAAAATATCGAAAAATTTAAAACTAGATTTAATCTTACTACAGCCGCTGATTTAGAAAATATATTTTTAGAGTATTTAAGAAACTTTAAATCCGAATACGGCATAGAAGAAAATGGCTTAGATAGTATGGGAAAAAATAAGTCGAGTAATGATATAGAAAAGATAGTATCTAGAATAATTAAAAACATTGATAGCAAAAAGTTAATTCATTATCTGAACGAAATTTCATCAAAGTACGATTTTAAGACTAGCAAAAAGAGGAATAGCCGAAAATCTACCACTAAAATTAGAAAATTTAGAGAGAGGTTTTTTCATTGGATATCTAGTATTAACCTAGATGAAGAGAAAATAAATGATATTTTTCGAGGATTACTTACCAGATTGTATAAAGAAGAAAACCATCTCTTTAAAAGGAAATTTGACGCTAAGAGTCGTAATGAATATTTTAATACTCTTTATACCCTTGCTGAATTGGTATCTGTTTCTTCTAGAGATTACAAACACCAAAATGAGACAACTTTTTCAATAAATAATAAAATAGCTAATCTTAAGGCTGTTTTCCAAAAAGGAAGGCCCATTAAAGATACCTTTACTATTTCTGGTTTTAGTTGGGGTAAGAGCAAACCTCAAAAATCAGCTTGTCTTTTTTTGAGAGAAGATAATGGCAAAAAAAGTCTAGGCATAGTAATTTCTAGATTGCAAACTGTATACAACTTTAGATTATCATCATCACCAAATGAAGACCAAAAACAATTTAAATTTATCGTTCTAAGGGGAGGTGGTAGCAGAAAAAAGAATGTTAATCCTAAGTATATGAATTTCCAAGAAGGTATTTTAGATATAACTAAAGATGAATATGCCTGCTGGTTTAAACTATATCATGGCAAATCTTATCTTAGGAGGTTTATTTTCCATAAAAAGTGGGGCTTCTTGAATGATAGCAAAAATGGTGATAGGTTTTATCCTGCTAATGCTAGACTTAAGAGGATAAAGATTAAACCGGGGGATCCTTATGAATATTATATCGATATCACTTTTCGCTATGAAGGTAATGTAAAAAAATTAGAATTGTCAGATATAAAAGAAAGCATTAAATATTTTATAGGTATCGATAGAGGAGAGGTTACCCCTATTTGCTTAGCAGTTATTGATCAGGAAGGTCAAGTCATAAGAAGTGAGAATTTAGGTAAAGAAATAGTGGATAGACTTAAAGATCTTGATAAAAAGAAAAGGAAAAAGAACATAAGGGACAAAATAAAGAGAACCCAAGAAACAATGCTTAAACAGAGTATCGCTAAAATTTTAAATCTCTTACTTGAATATCCAGGCATCCTTGTAATTGAGAGATTAGCTTCAAAATTTGGCAAAGAAAAAAGTATTATTCCATTAAGAATGTATAGTAAAATAAGAGAATTTATTTTTTCAATTCTAGAATTTGGTGGTCTTGCTTATAAGTCTAGATCAAGGTATGGAGGTAGAATAAGAGGATTACTCTTAGAAGTAGATCCCAAGGATACTTCTGTTATTTGTCCTGAGTGTGGTTTTAATTTTAATGATTTTAGGCGAGAAAATAGTCTGAGAGGATTAGGTGTTAATAAATTCCGGGAATTACTGAATGAAGGAAAAATAGACTTAAACAATGGTACTGTAATGCTAAAATTAAACTCAAAAGACAAGACCATAAAAATTCCTCAAAAATGGACAATATATCGTGAGTCTAGTCAATATCCGGAAGAAGTTACTTTAGACAAACTTAAAGTGGCTATAGAGAGGGGGGAGTATGATCAAGATTATAATGAAGCAATTAGACTTTTTACTTCTATCAGTCCCAGGATTTCTCAATCTGAGTTTGTATGTCTGGATTGTGGTTACAAAGAGAATGCTGATATTGTCGGAGCAATCAATATTGCTAAGAGAGGAAGAGAATATTTCATGAATATCTTATCTGGTTATAAAGAAGAGAATATTCCCAGTCATCTAAATAGAACAACTGCTTCTGATTCATGAACCATAATCCACTTGACTTTTTAAAAATTTTGAGATATAATT
>JANXBL010000037.1 GCA_025060575.1 Patescibacteria group bacterium
TGCTACTACCCATCTCAATATCACCAAAAACAAAAAACTAGCCATAACAGCCAGCCTTGGAGTTGCTGAACTAAAAAAAGAAAATTCCCTAGAAGAACTGGTTAAAAAAGCTGATATGGCTATGTATAAAGCTAAAAAATCAGGTAAAAATAGGACTATTGTTGCTGATTAAAATTTGTATTTTCCTCTGTTGGACCTAGGTCTTTTTCGCTGCCGGGAATTTTTCTGATAACTCCTGGTCTAACTTCTTCGTACTCTATTTCAAATAGATGCTTTTTATTATCACCTGGGACTTCTTTGAGATATCTATAAGTAATTTTCCTTCTCTGTTCAGGTGGTAAATCATCACCAAATATTCCCTGCAACTCTTCTTCGCTCGGCTCCTGATAGCTGAACTTTTCCATGGCGGGGGAGGAAGGATTCGAACCTTCAACCTACGGTTTTGGAGACCGCCGCTCTACCAATTGGAGCTACTCCCCCTCTATCTTCTACTTTCTTTATGTCCGGTATGTTTTCGACAAAAACGACAATATTTTTTGAGATTTAGCTTGAAATCACTATCTTTCTTCTTCCAAAAGTAATAATTAATTTTTTGACAAACAGAGCACTTTAGCCGGATTAAATTTTTAGTCTTAGTCTTTACCGCCATTATTTTTAAATGATACCATAATCCTTAGCAATTCTCAAAATTATTCTGTTAATTTTTGCTGGTGAATGTTTCAGGAAGGTATCCTTTTTTAATAACTTACCACCATATACTTTTATTCCTAACTTGGTAATATTCTCAATATCTGGTTGAACAAAAAATTTACCTTCAGCTAACATTAATCTTTTTATACTCTTCACTTTTTCTATTTGAGTATTCAAAACAACAGCATTAAGCTTAGATAACTGAGAAAACTTCAAAAAAGTTTTAACATGGTCGCTAGCAGTAAAATTATCCGTCTCTCCAGGTTGAGTCAAGAGATTAACTATTAAAATCTTAATTGCTTTCGATTTTTTAAGTGAATTTCTAATATCCTCAATAATAACATTCGGTATGATACTGGTGAAAAGACTGCCTGGTCCAAAAATTATTAGATTGGCAGTCATTATTCTATTAATAAGCTCTCTCGGAACACTTATTTTTGACCTTTCAGAAACCACCCTTAAATCAGATATCCTCTTTTTGGAAAGAATACCGTACTTAACAATATTTTCCTCACCTATGATTTCTACCCCATCATCGAACCTAGCCACTAATTCAACTTTATCAAAAGTTGAAGGAATTATTTCTCCGCTTAAGTTTAGAATTTTACTAGCTTTCTTGACTGCTTTGAGAATATTTCCTTCAGTCTCCATCAATGCCAAAAGAAAAAGATTACCTAATGGATGCCCCTGTAAACCATCTCCCTTTGAAAAACGATGCTGAATAGTGCGTTTAAAATAATTTTCAATGTTAGATAATGCTAATAAACAATTTCTTAAATCACCAATTGCCGGAATGTCGTAAATTTTTTTCAATATCCCAGAACTACCACCAGAATCAGTGACAGTTACTACAGCAGTTAGTCTTTTGATTGTTTTGCCGTATTCATTTTTAAGGCCAGTCAGTACGCTGGACAAACCTGTCCCACCTCCGATAGCTACTACCTTCATTCTCTAAATATTGCTTCTCACAAAATCCCTAATTATGTTAGGGATAAAGAATGAGAGAATAAGAAGAACTATTCCTAATACTAAATAGAGCAGTGCTTGTCTTGTTTGAAGCTTCTGTCCACCGACTTCCATCCTGCCTAAAATATAGTTAATTCCTAACCAGATAAACATAATACTTGCTACTATCATCAAAACTGCAAAAAGAAATCTTAAAATATTACCTATTACCCCAACAATGTAATTTTGTGCCTGCTCAAATCCACTACTTCCCCCAAAGGCTAAGCCACTAATCAGTAACAAAGCTAGGATTTTATGTTTTTTAACCATCTCTGTTTCTTTCTCTCAAATTCTCTTTTTTTAATTAACTCTCTCTTTTCAAATTTTTTCAGTCCCTTAACGAGAGCAATTTCAACCTTGATCAGCCTATTTTGATTATAAACTTTAAGAGGAATTATTGTCAAACCAGGCTGTTTTAACTGATTAATAAGATGAGCAATCTCACCTTTTCTCAGTAAAAGTCTTCTTTCACGATAAGGATTATAACCTGATGGTGTATTTTTTTCTTGATAAGGAGGAATATAAAAGTTCTTAAGAAATAGTTCTTTTTTAGCACTTTTATGGTCGTATGAAACATAAGCACCTTTAAGACTTCCTCTGCCAATTAATAAAGACATCACTTCAAAACCAAACAAATCAATCCCAGCAACATATCTTTCTAATATTTGATAATTTCTAAATGCTTCTCTGTTTTGAATCAAGACCATCTTTCTTTATAATATAATCATGCCAAAAAATAGAAAAAGTTCTAAAAAAATCAGTCTAATTACTAATTTTTTAGACAAATTTAGCCCAGAAACTTGGCGCCATTTGTCTGGTTGGCTGCTGATTATAGCTACAACTTTCTTCTTGGTTAGTCTAATTGCTAACGGTGGTATTATCACTCTTAAAATCAAAAATTTTCTTCTAAATTCCCTAGGCTGGGCTAGTTATCTCTTTGTAATTTTATCATTTATTTTTGGTTACTGGCTATTAACCTCATTAACATCTGAAGTGGTAATTAAAAGATTCCTAGCTTTATCCTTATTAATTCTTATCTTTTCCTTTATTTTCCACTTGATTTTTCGAGAAGGAGGAACAATCGGTGAATTAATTCTTGGCCTATCAAAATACATTAGCTTATCAGGTTTAATTTTGGTATCGCTTGTTTGTCTTTTTTTTTGCTGTTGGTTAATTTGGGAACAGAAATTTTTCAACTTTTTGAAAAATATCTTCACCCAAACTAAGGACAACCTCTCTCAAATAGAAAAATCTTTTCGAATCCAGACTATTAAACAGGAAGAGCCTATTAAGACCGTTAAAAAAGAAATTAGCAACAACAATAAAATAACCGATATCAAGGAAAGAGTAAGACTAAAGACTAAAAAAGCAACTCCTAAAAGTGTTTGGAAATTACCTTCCCTTGATTTGCTTGTACAAGGCAAAGAAGAAGTTCTAGCTCCTGATATAAAAACAACTTCTCAAATCATCCAAAAAACGCTTGAAAATTTTGGCTTAAAAGTAGAAGTAGTTGATGTAGAAATTGGTCCTGCAATTACTAGATTTGCCCTCAAACCAGGAGAAGGAGTAAAACTATCCAGAATATTAAGCTATCAGTCTGATCTTGGTCTAGCTCTTGGTACCCCGAATTTAATTATTGAAACGCCCATTCCCGGAAAAGCAGTAATAGGCGTCCAAGTTCCCAACAAAAAAACAGCTAATGTTCGCTTAGGTAATTTATTAAGAGAAAAAGAGTTTGCTGATAGCGATTCTTTGCTAATTTTTCCTGTTGGAAGAAAAATTAATGGAGAATCTCTTTTTGCCGATTTATCTAAAATGCCCCATCTTTTAATTGCTGGCTCTACCGGTTCAGGAAAGTCAATTTTTATTCATAATTTGATTATCTCCTTTTTGCTAAAAAATACACCAGACACATTAAACCTTATTCTGGTTGATCCCAAGAGAGTTGAACTAAGCCATTACAATGAATTGCCTCACTTGATTTTGGATCCCGTAGTTGATGTAAAAAAAACTTTAGCTGTTTTTAATTGGTTAATTGAAGAGATGGAAGAAAGATATAAACTACTTGAAGAAACTAAATCGAGAGATATTGATATCTATAACAGAAAGCAATTACTTAAAAAAGAAAAGATTATGCCCCGAATTGTTCTTTTCATTGATGAAATGGCTGATTTAATGGTAACATATGGCTCAAGTATTGAGTCAATGATTATCAGATTAGCCCAAATGGCAAGAGCCACTGGTATCCACTTAGTATTAGCCACTCAAAGACCTTCAGTTGATATTGTTACTGGATTGATTAAAGCAAACATTCCTAACAGAATATGCTTTAAGGTTGCTAGTTATGTTGATTCAAGAACCGTGCTTGACATTTCAGGAGCAGAAAAATTGACTGGTGCCGGTGATGGGTTATTTATTTCCACCATGCTTCATCGTCCCTTAAGAGTCAAATCAGCTTTTGTAAGTGAAGCTGAAATCGAAAGAGTAACAAACTTTTGGAAAGACCAGGCTGAGAGTTTACCTAATTTTGAAAGACAAACAATTTCCATTGAAGAGATTGAAAAAAGAGTTATTAGTTTAGACGAAGAAATGGAAGATGAATCACTGTTAAAACAGGCTGTTGAAATAGTGCTTGAATCTAACAAAGCTTCAACATCACTACTTCAAAGAAGACTTAAAATTGGCTATGCTCGAGCTGCTCGACTTTTAGATCTTATGGAAGAAAAAGGGATAGTTGGTCCTCAGGAAGGCTCTAAACCAAGAAAAGTATTAATAACTAAAGAAGCTATAGATAGTATTGAAATTTAATCTCACTTATAGCAAATTGTTTGAGATGGAACAAATAGATCGCGAGCCGAAATTCTTGTAGTTGTGGGTAGGATAGATACTTTAAATGAATAGAGTTCAAATTGTGATCCACTAATAGGGAAATCTTTGTCAGACATTTTTATTTCCCTCATGTCTAGTTGATATCCAAAATTACTATCACATTGATTAGCTTTGTTT
>JANXBL010000038.1 GCA_025060575.1 Patescibacteria group bacterium
TATTTTATATATATTATATATATGAGAGCAAAAAGAAAACTTACAAGAACATAACTGCTCAAAAGCCAAAGAATAAAACTAAAAGCAAAAAACACATCAGTTAGATAAAGCTTGGGCTTTAAAAAAGATTTAATCATAAGGAAACCTGTCACCGTCCAGATAGGCAAATAGATAATCAATCCAAAACCGGCATATTCTCCACCGCCTCCAAAAGATGGCATTAACCATAGGTAAAACAAAAAATTAACCAAATATAAAATAAATGATATTAGTTGCTTAAAAGTCATAAATTGAATCTCCATTTTTTTATATTTTTTATCATAAAGTAAAGATAGAAAATAATAGTAATAAGAACACTATTTCTAAAGCTAAAATTATTGAGTATTTCTAGATCTAAAAGTAACTGACACTTGTGGAATCCTATTCTAAAAAATTGACAGTAAGAGACTGGGTCAAAAAATGGTAAATCTATCGGTAAAAGAGAAAGTAAAAATATAAACAGCAAAATAGCTATAACTACTCTGTGAAAATCAACTTTTTTACTCGTAGACTATAAAATATAATTCCTGTAAGAAAATTTTATTAAGCTAGAAAAAATTTATTTAATAAAAACACGAAAATATTTCAGCACATTATCCCTTAA
The DNA here is from genome assembly GCA_025060575.1 of Patescibacteria group bacterium. Lineage (GTDB taxonomy): Bacteria > Patescibacteriota > Minisyncoccia > UBA6257 > HR35 > JANXBL01. The sequence continues at coordinate 644 of JANXBL010000038.1, forward strand.
TTACTCCTAAGGGGACCAATTTAACTAACTTTTTAGCAATGCCAATTTTATCTACGATTTCAACTACCTCTGTCACATTTTTATAAGCAACAGGAGACTCTTCTGCAAGGCCACTTAAACTACCAGCAGCCACTGAAATTCCTCTGCTTTCCATTTCCCTTTTTAATTCACTACCTTTAATCTTTTTCTTGGCTTCAGTTCTTGACATTACTCGTCCCGCACCATGAGGAGCAGATCCAAATGATAACTTTCCTGATAATTCTTGGCCAATTAAAACGTAGCTTGATGTGCCCATTGAACCAGGAATTAAAATAGGTTGTCCAATTGCCATATATTTTGATGATAATTCAGAATGATTCTGCCAAAAAGCTCTCGTTGCTCCCTTTCTATGAACAAGCAATTTTACTCCGTCGTATTCCTCAACCTTAATAATATTATGAGCAACGTCATAGACTTGCTCCAACTCAGCATCCTTACCAAAAATCTTTTTAAATGCTTTCCTCACCTCAAAAGTTATTAATTGTCTGTTGGCAAAAGCAAAATTGGCTGAACATTTCATTGCTGAAAGATAATTTTGCCCTTCATCAGACTTGTAAGAAAAATAAGCCAATTCTCTGTCAGCTAATTTAATTTCCTTTCTATCTAGATATCGAAGTGCATTTCGAATATAATCGGTTGCTACCTGGTGTCCTAAACCTCGAGAACCACAGTGAATAAGAATGCACACCCTATCCTTTTCTAGTTTTAGTTTTTTTGCTAAATCCTGCTGATATACCTCAGCAACTCTTTGAATCTCTATAAAATGATTACCAGCACCTATTGTGCCTAGTTGGTTTTTTCCTCTTTCCTTGGCATCATTAGAAACAGCTTCTGAATCGCCTCCTTCAAGACAACCATTAGACTCTGTCGCTTCAATATCAAGTTCTGTAGCATAACCAAGTTCTAAAAGATATCTACTTCCCTTTTCAAGAACATTTTTCATCTCATCCTTATTTAACTTCCAAAAACCACCTCTTCCTAATCCTGAAGGAACCTCTTTAAATATTTCCTCTGTTAAACTATTGACTCTCTCTTTAATCTCCCAGTAAAAAAAAGGAGAAGATAATAACCTAACTCCACAGTTAATATCGTAACCACAGATACCTGGAGAAACTATTCCCTCTTCAAAATCAAAAGCTACCACTCCACCAACTGGCGAACCATAGCCTTCATGTACGTCTGGCATCACTAAAGCGTATTTATAAATACCAGGCAACGTCGTTAGATTAACCAACTGCCACAAACTACGATCTTTGAAAAGATCGTCAAGCATATTTTGAGAAGCAAAAATTCTTGCTGGTACCCTCATATCACTTCTAAACTCGGTTGATATTTCCCACATATAATCTGATATTTTTTTAATATCTTCCTTTTGAGGTATTTTCATCCCCGTTTTAATTATATAATAAAACCCCGCCAGAGTTTGGCGAGGTTTTATTGAATAAGATAATTCTAAACTATTAAGCTATTGAACAACTTGTATTGTTTCTCCTAATTCAGCCGATGGTGCTCTAATTATTATTCTTCCCGTTGTTTGATCTCTTTGGATCTGGTAACCAGTGTTGTAGTCGCTAACTGATCGCCAAACACCAGTTCGAGGATCAACCGGTAAGGTAGGCATATAGGTAGGAACTAAACAAGGAGCAATATCATAATTCCCTGTACCGGTAGCCATTGTCGTAAGAGTGGTGGTAGGAATATCACCAGCACCGCAATTAAAATTACCATTATTATCACTAATATTTTGATAAATAGCCTTTGCAATATCCTGAATGTGAGTCGCTCTCTGAGCGTTACGTGCTTTAGCAAATTGACGACCAGGATTGAGAGAGATGATAATTCCCGTAGCCAATATAATTATCACTCCGATAACGATAAGTATTTCGATGAGAGTAAAACCTCTTCTTTTATTAACCATTTCATGGTTAAATATTTTAAGTCGACCTTAATTTATATTATAAATTAGTTAAAAGCTTTTTTCAAATTGCCAAGAAACTATTTTTTTGTTGCTAGGCGAAAAAATAACTTTCAAATATGAAAAAAAATCTTTAAAATTAGCCCTGATTCTAATTATTTTTTGTTGATTGCTACCGCTTCCAACATTTTCCACAGGATAAATATTGCAATATTCACCCTCAGAGAAAGTTAATGTTTCATTACCTTGGTAGCTTGGATTAACTAAAATCTTTAACAGAACAATATCAGCACAACTTTGAGCCAAAACCTTTGATCTGGTATTTTTTTGATCGATTAAAATAAGTGGATACGTTGCTAATCCTGGCCGGATAAAAACAACTACCACTAAAATAAAAACAACGATTAAAATAACGGTCACTGTAAGAGCTAAAAATCCTCTGTTAGTCATTTTTTGAATAGTGAACTATTTCAACGGAAAAGGGAATGGCTCTAATTTTCAAATCATCATTTACCTTACCTACTAAAACTAACTTAATTCCTCGATAAGAACCATCTTGATTAATATTTCCCAAACCAATTAAAGATGAAGAAGTATAATTAAAGTATTGACTAGATATATAGGTATTGTCGCTACCCCGTTGTAAAAACAGTCTACCTCTTTCTAAAACTAGATTAGGTAGTGGTGGATTTGAAATAAATTCCAATCTAAAATAACCGGTTGAAGTAATAATTCTAAAAGCTGAGCTATAGTTAAGAAAATACTCTATCTTTTTTTTAAGAAAGATAACTTCTTGTGTTAGTTGATGGGCAAAGAATTGATCGATACTGTTCTTGAGCAATCTAACAATCATTAAAATCAGTGAAGTTATAATGATAAAAACAATCGCTAGATAAATAATTATCTCAACAAAAGATATTCCTTGTCTCATCGAGAAGTTAGGATTCTCAAAGCATCATTACTCCTTACCGAAAGATAAACATAATTATTTCGGTAATCAATTCCCGAAGCAATATTAGGGAAATTATAGGAAGAGTGAAGACGAAGATCGTTTTTGTTAGAATAGTTAATTGCTTGAAACTCCATATTTGAATTAGCTGTTGCCAAAAAAGCTAGATCTTCTCTTGCATAAATGTCATTGACCACTCCACCGGTTGGAATTCTATCCATCTCTGTAGCTATTAAATTTAAGACTCCGCCAGAAGTTGTAGCGCTGGTCCTAAACAAGTAAAGATTTTGGCTTGCGCCAATAAATACATATTCGTAACTAATCGGGAAAATACTAGCAAATTCCTCGCCAAGGTTAAATTGCAGGTTAGCCAATTGTTGAATTCGGTAAATATCAGACAGATCAAACACCAAAAGAACGCTCAATACTCCAGGCAAATCACCGAAATAGAAAAATGGCGCCGATAGAGTTAAATACATTCGCTTTTTCAAAACGAATATATCTGTTACCCCAAAAATTGTTTCATAAGAAGAAATTAAAATTGGATTATTGACATTAGTAACATCATAAATGAATAATTCTTTTCCCATACTACTTGATTTAGTACCAATAACTACAATATCTTTCGAAGTTGATGCATCTTTAAAGGCAAAAATAGCTTGAGGTAATGAACGATTATTAGGTAAAGTTATTTGCCTAACTAACAATGGATTATTTTCATTAGATATGTCTACAATTTGGAGTTGTTGGGTGGTGCTATTATGAGCAAGATAAGCATAGTTACCCCTTACAGAAAGAGTATTGACACCTTTACCTGTATTTAAAGAAGATTTTTTAATAGGATTCGCGGGGTTGCTAACGTCATAAATATATAGATCATCTTTTTTG
>JANXBL010000039.1 GCA_025060575.1 Patescibacteria group bacterium
AACATAGCTAAAATTCAATCATTAAAAGAAGCAATTGAGTACGAGATTAAAAGACAAATTGCTTTATTAATTGAAGGCAAAGAAATAAAACAAGAAACAAGAGGTTGGGATGAGATAAGAAAAATAACCTATTCTCAAAGACATAAAGAAGAAGCAGAAGACTATCGTTATTTTCCTGAACCAGACTTACCACCTCTTATAATAGACGAAGAAATCTTGACCGAAATTATTGAAGTTGAAACTCCTTGGGATAAAAAAGAGAGATTAACTAATGAGTATCAACTAAGTTTTTATGAAGCAAATATTTTAGTTAAAAATGGACCATTAGCTGATTTCTTTGAAGAGTCTTTTTCTGAGTTATTTGACTTTATCAAGGACAGAGAAGTAAGTAAAAAATTGATAATTAACTATCTTATCAACGATTTAATTGGTCTAATCCAAAAAAATAAAATTTCGCCGGATGAAATAAAAATAAGCGCACATGAATTTGCTCATCTGTTGAGAGAATTTCATAACAATAAAATTTCTTCTAAAATTTTAAAGGAGGCAATTGAAAAAGCAATACAAGGTGAGATTAAAATAGAAGAATTTTTAAGAGAAAGAGAAAAAATTTCCGATGTGGAAATTTTGACTCAATTAATTAAAGAAACCATTGAAGAAAATCAAAAAACTGTCTATGATTATCATCAGGGCAAAAAAGAATCTTTTGAGTATTTAATTGGTCAATTGATGAAAAAAAGTAAAGGAAGAGCTGATCCTGGGCTGATAAGAGAACTCTTAGCTGAATTTTTAGATCGTATGGATAGACACCAATGACCAAAGATTATGATCAAAGTCAAGCTGTTTTGAATATTTATGCTGGAGTAGGAGGGAAAGATGCTGAAGATTGGGTTGGAATTTTAAGAAGAATGTATGAAAAATTTTTTAAGAGATTAGGGTGGAAATATTTTATTGTCGATGAGGATCCAAATGAGCATAATGGCTACAAATTTGTTAGTTTTCAAGTCCAACAAAAAGATGCTTACAAATTTTTAAAATGGGAAAAAGGAGTGCATAGGTTAGTAAGAATTTCGCCCTTTTCAGCAAAAAAGTTACGCCATACGAGTTTTGCTTATGTCGAAATTTTACCTCTTATTGAAAGGCCAGAATTTAAAATCAATGAAAGTGACATTAAAGTTGAATTTTTTAGATCAAGTGGTCCAGGAGGACAAAATGTCAATAAATTAGAAACAGCAGTGAGGTTACACTATAAACCATTAAATTTAACAGTGACTTGTCAGAGCGAAAGATACCAACATCGCAACAAAGAATTAGCATTAAAAATTCTCTATTCAAAAATTCAAAACATTCTAGAAGAGAATCAAAAAAGAGAAATTGACGAATTAAAGGGTAAGAAAATTGAAATTGGTTGGGGTAATCAGACCAGATCATATGTTTTTGATCCTTATCAATTAGTTAAAGATTTAAAAACAGGTAAGGAAACAAGAAAGTTAGAAAATGTTCTTGATGGTGAATTAGAGTTGATTCATCCTTTAGCCGAAGATTTGAAATCTTTTATGATAAAATAAGAAAATGATAATTTTTAAAAATATTAGCAAAATTTATGAAAATAATATTATTGCCCTTGATAACGTTAGTTTTGAAATTAAAGCAGGGGAATTCGTTCTTTTGATTGGAAAATCAGGGGCAGGGAAGTCAACTATTTTAAAAATTTTAAGAAGAGAAGAAGAACCTACCAGGGGCAAAGTAGTTTATAAAAACATTGATATTTTATCTATTCCTCGTCGAAGATTGAGTAACTTAAGAAAGAAAATAGCCATTATTCATCAAGATTTTAAGCTTCTTAATAAAAAGTCAGTATTCGATAATATTTCTTTACCTTTAGAAATAATAGGCAAGTCTTTTAAGGAGATAAAAAGAGAAGTCAACCATATTGCAGAGAAGCTTAAATTAAAACATAAATTGAACCAAATTGTCAATACCTTATCTGGCGGTGAAAAACAAAGAGTTTGTTTAGCTAGGTGTTTAATTTTTAAACCAGAAGTTATTTTAGCAGATGAGCCAACTGGAAACCTAGATCCCATTGCTACTTTTGAAATTATTCAAATTTTAAGAGATTTAAATAGAGAAGAGGGAATTAGTATTGTTTTAGCCACTCATAACAAGGAAATAGTAGACAATTTAAAAACTAGAGTTTTGACTTTGGAAAGTGGTCGTTTAATTAGGGATGAAAACCCGGGCGATTATACCTTGCTTTAATGTTTAATATATTGGTGAAAGTATTTAAATGGGGTTATGATTTATTTAATCAAGAAAGACTTATTACTATCATTAATATCGGAACAGTGATGATTGTGAGTCTTTTAATTTGGATAGGTTTTTTAGGTTTTTATTTTTTTAATCAATTAATAAATTATGTTGAAGAAAGATTAGATTTTGCTATTTATTTCAAGCCTCAAGTTCCGAGAGAAGAAATCTTGAAAGTTCAAAAAATAATTCAAAATTTCGCTCCGGGTATTAGCGTTGAGTTTATTGGCCAAGAAACAGCCTTAGAAAAATTTAGAAAAGAAGCTAAAGTCAATCCAATTATTGCTCGTGCTTTAACAGAAATTCAAACTAATCCACTAGTTGACTATTTAATAGTCACCGCCAATTCTCCTGAAATTTATCCTAAAATTGCAGATTACTTAGATAAATCAGCCTACCGAGCTTATATTGACTATATTAATTACTCAGAAAATCAAAGGGTAATAAAAAGAATAATTTCTATCTCTAATCAGGCCAGAATTTTTATGACCGGTTTTATTATTCTTATTCTTGTATTTTCATCTTTAATTATATTTAATACTGTCTTAAGCTCAGTGTATTCTCAAAAAGAAATGATTGAGGTTTTAAGATTGATTGGTGCGAGTAACTGGTTTATTCGCGGTCCATTTCTCTTTTATATTTCCATCATTTCATTGTTTGGTTTTATTATTAGCTTAGGAATTATCATTGTTGTTTCGATAAGAACTACTAATTTTTGGCCTACTTTAATACCCGGTCTTTCTCCAAGTAATTTTATTTTCGAAAATTTTTTCTTTCTAAATCTTGTTTCTTTTGGTATAATTTTAATAATTAATATGGTAGCTACTTTATTAGCACTGGAAAAGTATCTTAAAATCTAGCCAAAAATGAAAGGTAAATATTTGGAAAGAACACTAGTCTTGATAAAACCTGATGGAGTAGAAAGAAAATTGGTAGGGGAGATAATTGGAAGATTTGAAAGAGCTGGTCTAAAGATTATTGGTCTAGGAGTGGTAAGAGCAAAAAGATCTACTTTAGAAAAACACTATCCTAACAAAAAGGATTGGGTTGAAAATTTGGGTAATAATCTTTTGAAAACTGCCCAGGAGTTTAATATTAAGGTAGATCTAAAAAAGGATTATGGAGTTAACAATACTTATGAATTAGGACAGAAAATAAGAGAATGGTTAATAGACTTTATGCTCTCTGGACCAATTGTTAAGATTGCTCTAGAGGGCGAAAACGCTATCAATGCGGTTAGAAAAATCGTCGGGAAAACAGTCCCTCTATTGGCTGAACCAGGAACGATACGAGGAGATTTTGCTACTGATTCACCTCTTTTAGCAAATTTAGAGAAAAGACCTATTAAAAATTTAGTTCATGCATCTGGCAATAGTGAGGAAGCAATAAAAGAATTATATTTATGGTTCAAGGAGTCGGAATTGGTACAATAATAGTGATTATAAATTTAAAAAATGATTGTTCCAGCCAAAAGACTTTCTAGAGCACGTTCTCATAAAAGAAGATTTCAAAAAGAAAAGATAAAACTCCCTCAGCTACAAAAATGTAAGAATTGTTCCGCCCTTATTTTACCTCATCGAGTATGCCCTGAGTGCGGTTTTTATCGGGGAAGGTTTATAATGTCTTTCAAAAAGGAAAATAAGAAGGAAAAGAAAAAAGCTTAATGAGTACTCGTCATTTATGTAGAATAATTGTTCTTCAATCGCTATATCAGTGGAATTTTTGGGGTTATCCGCCTGAGAAATGGAAAGAGTTTTTTGATAAAAATATGGAAGAATTTGGTGACGATATTGATGAACCTGAATTCGCTCTTAAGATAATTAAAGGAGTAGTTGATAACTTAGAATTTATTGACGAAGTTATTAAAAGAAAT
>JANXBL010000003.1 GCA_025060575.1 Patescibacteria group bacterium
TAGCTTGAAAAGTAGCTGAAATATCACCAGATCTAACATTTCTTAATAATTCTGAAGGAGAAGGAAAGTTTGGCATTATGTCAAATTAATTTTAAAATAAAAATATTATTCGCCCCTGTAGCTCAATTGGAAGAGCGTGTGGCTTCGGACCACAAGGTTGGGGGTTCGAGTCCCTCCAGGGGCAAATCATAACTTTCCTCTTCTTATCTTTTCATACCAGTATGTTAAATAATATTTAAAGGAAAAACGATAGTCAAAGGTAGGCAACAGATTTATTAAATGTCCGCCAAAACCTTTTTTAAATTGGCTTAATCCATGCCAAGGGTGATTAGAGTCACTTTTCCTGGCTATTCCCCAGAAATTGTAAAATTTACAGCCTCTTCTCTTGGCTTCCTGAATAACTGTCCATTGCAGTTTATAGTTTAACGGTTCTTTAATTGGCAATGAAGCAGAATGATGATAAAAGGCAATATTATGAGAAAAAATAATGAGGGCAGCTGAACAGTATGAGTTTTCTACTTTTCCTAAAAATAGAAGCGCTTTATTTTTTTGGGTAAAAATTTTAAACTCTTCTTCAATTAATTTTTGCGGATAGGGAACAAAATTTTTTCTCTTACTTAATTCTTGATAAAGATCGAAGAAAATTTTTAAACTATCAATGTCTGATTTTATTTCAATTTCTAGAAAGGGTTTCTTTAGGCTATCAACAACCATTTTTCGATGACCATCACTCATCTCTTCTAACATTTTTTTATCATCATCTATCTTTTTCAACCAGAAATTTTCAGTGACTGCATAAGTAGGAGCAAGCCTAAAGCCTAGAGATTTAAAAATTTCTTTAATTTCATTGTCAGTTTGAATGGGGTTGATTCTTAAAAAATCATATTTTTTATGAAATTTTTTTTCTTTCAAAAAATTTAACAATGATAACAAACATTCTTTTAGATGATCATTTTTTGTGACTGGGCCATGATGGACAACTAATCCATTCCCTCTTTTTCCTCGATAACCAATAAGCTGACATAATCCTACAATTTCTTTTTCATATATAAAACCCAGATTTAAAACTTCTCTTCCTAGGCTTTTTTCTGCTTGACCATATTCGTAATCTTGAAGAAAACTTAGATAATCATTTTTATCCAAAAAATCATTCCATAGCTTTTCATTATCAATTTTTTCAATTCTAATCATTTTTTAATTTTAAAAAATTTTATCAATTTGATAATTTGACAAAATTAAAAAGTTTGTTATAAAATTTATATTAGTAACCAGCTGCCAAGGTCGGGGGTTTTTCTGGGCTTTCCACAATCAGCTGCCACTTGGCAAGCCTATCAGCCAATCCAATCTTTTGGATGGCTGTGCTGCTTGCCACCCTGAATCCACCCGCCACAACCCGACTTTTTAAGCCGGGAGGGCTTTGCTCTCCTTTCACCTCCCGGCTCTTTTTACTATATCTATTATTTTTTCGGCAATTTTTTCGTTAACATCAATGTGCGTTGGGAGATTTAAAACTTTGCCACCCAATTGTTCTGCCTTAGGACAGCTGTTTACTTGATAATCAAAATTTTTTGGATCAGAATAAGGGATTAAAACAAAGTTATACCAGTCACCTAGATATATCTTTTCTTTTTTCATAAGTTTGACTATTTCTATTCTTTTTTCTGTAAGGAGGGGGAATCTTAAAAATATTGGTTGAGAAAAATTGTTAGTTTTAAAAGTCTCCAGTCCAGCCTCTTTATATAAGGAAGAAATTAATTGGCGATGTTGATTAAATCTTTCTAATTTCTTAAGCTGGTTAACCAAAAGAGGCATAAGAACTCCAGGTAATTTTTTGAGATAATCGTAAGGTTTTTGGCCTAATTTTTCCTTTTCTGAGACCATTTCATTAAGCATCTTAAACTTCCTAAGTAGTTTGACGGCGGATTTAGTCAAGAAATTATAATTTCTTTTAAGTCTAAATAAAACTACACCAGTTAATAAAATTTTTTTTATTTCCATGCCACTAGGCTCGTTGATTTTTTCATAAGCATCGTCTAGTTTTGAGATTAAAGATTGATTGTTAACTACTAATGCTCCACCGACAATACTTGATATTACCTTGTTTCTATTAAAACTTAGTAAGGCTACATCACCGAAATTGCCCAGATAGTTATTTTTAAATTTTGCTCCCAATGAGTGGGTTAAATTTTCGATCACCACTAAATTGTTTTCTTTCGCTATGGTCATAATTTCATCCATCTTAGCTGGCAGACCAAATGTGTTCTGAATAACTATTGCCTGCACTTCCTCTTTTATTTTTCTCTTAAGATCTTCAATGCTGATATTAAAACTTTCATCAATATCAACATAAATAGGCCTTAAACCGGCAAACTTAATAGCATTGGGAACGACTATACAAGAAAAGGCTTGAGTGATAACCGCTGATCTATTTTCTAGGCTAGAGAGAAGAAAGGTTAGAGCGCTTCTGGCTGATTTAAAAAAATAGACTTTAGCGTTAGGAAAATATCTTGCCAAAATTTCTCTGGCCTCTTTTTCTAGGGCTGAGGTGTCATATTTTTTACCTTGCAAAATACCCTTTATTATTTCATGGTCATCATTTTCAAAATTTGGCACTATATCAATGCTGATTATTTCTGGCATCTATAACTAGATTTTAAGGTATTTGTTCTATAATTTACTTAGAACACTCTAGACGGAGGTGCTGAAAAAATGGAATTAAACGTCCGAAATGTAAGAGTGAGGTACGAGATACTTTCAACCTCTTATCTTTCACCAGGGGAGAATATGACTAGAAATTCCTCTATCGTTGCGACAGACCTTCCTTCTGGTCAACTGGTGAAAATGAGCCTGGAGGCCACTATCACTATGAAAGTGATGGTAACCTCCTATGGCCATACCAAAGGCGAAGCGTTTAATAACGCCGCTAAAATGGTAGAAAAACTTATCCCCTCCTCTAGGAAAATCTTTCAACTTCGCTTCTCAGACTAACATGAAGACCAATGGCTGGTGGCCGTGAGACGGTCACCATTATTTTTTTTGTAACTAATTCAAACCGATAAAGCGATTGAAATAGTTATTAAACTTAGCTGGTAATCTGTTCATAATCCATACACCAACCTTTTTCATCTTTAATGTTTTTAGGAACAGTTCCATTTCGGTTAAATCCTCAACAATCATCACTCGATCAAGTAAAATTTTTCTAAAAATTTCGTAATGGTCATTTGAGGTAAGGATAACTTTATCAAAGCTTTTTAATTTTTGAGCTAACTCTTGATAGATCTTTTGAGTTTCTTTCCCTAATTCGAAAAGTCCATTAAAAATAATCAGTTTATAGTCAAGCTTTAATTTTTCAAAAAAATCTAAAGAGCTAAAAACGCCATGAGGGTTAGCATTGTATGAGTCATCAAAAATATAAAAATTTTCTATTCTTTTCAATTTTAAAAATCCTTCCGGCAATTCGATCTTTTCGACCACCTCGCTGTAATCGTTAATATCATCAATTTTTGAGATATAAGCTAAAGCACCGCAAAGATTTTCAATCTGCATAGGAAAGATAATTTTGCTCTTTAAAACTATTTCATCCGATAAATACTTAAATTTAAAAACAGTTCTTTCTAAATCATTTTGTAGTATTTTATAGGCAAAATCTCCTTCTAGACCATAGGTATAAATTTCTATCCTTCTATCTCCAATAGCATTTTTTACTTCCTTCTTAAGTTCATTCACATATTCGTGGTTATTGTTTATAAAAATAGTTCCCTCTTTCATCCAACTCAAAACCTCAATTCCCTCACCTCTCATAATATTTTTTATATTGCCAAAGAGAAACAAATGCTGTTTAGTGATGCCTGTGATATATGCTATTTTGGGAGTAATAAATTTTGTTATCCATTTAACGTTCCCCAGATAATACGAGCCGAACTCTATCACGAGAAAGTCGTAATTATCTAATTTGCTTTTATCGATAAACTTTAACAGAGCTAATTCATGATTAATTCTAGGAGGAGGAGCTAAAACATGGTATTTTTTCCTTAGCAGTTGAACCAATAACTCCTTTGTTGTTGATTTACCATAGCTACCTACTATACCAATTATTTTTAAAGATTCATTTTGATCAAGTTTCTTTTTAACTCTATTGCCGAGCCAAATCATATAGGGTTTAGCAATTAGGTAGCTTATCTTACTTGCAATAGTGAAAATTAAAAATTGACTTGACCAAAAAGATAAGCCAGCCACTACTAAAATATCGTTTCTAAAAATGTTTAATATCCAAAAGTTCAAAACAAGAGATATTGCTAAAATTATGGTTGCTCTAAGAGTAAAGCTTATCTTTTTGATTAATCTAAAACGCAAAACTAATAAAATAGCTAAGATAAGGAGGAGAAAATCCGTGGGATATTTGTCTATCGAAAAATCAAGTATAAATATAAGTAAGAATATTAACCAAAGAAGATATTCTTTAACATTAAAAATAAATTTTTTTGAGCTTTCTAGAAAAAAATGAGCCCTAACTCTTCTTAGTAGATAGTCCTTGATTTGATAAATTCTCAAAACTGGAAAGCCATTAATAAAGATAATAATTAAAGAAAGCAAAAAGCTGGTGATCATCATTTTGTTAATATATTTCTCAGGACTTCAGCGAATTGAGTCGGAATTTCTCTGTGAAGATTATGACCACCTGATAAAATGAACATCTCAGCATTTTTTATTTTCTTTTTAAGTAGATAAGCATTTTTTAGAGGTGTGGCTTTATCATATTTACCCCATAAGATAACCGTTGGAACCTGAATTTTTTCAGCTAAATTACTTAGATTTTGATTAATGTTGGCAAATGTTTTTTTTAAATTTTCGTCAACCAAGAAATAATCATAGCTACCTACAATGAACCGATAAAAAAATTTTTTAATCAGATAGGTTAAGTGAGAGGATAATTTTTTTTCAATCGGCTTAAAAATTCTAACCACCACAGATACTATTTTCTGTTTAATTCCTTTTTTTCTGATAATTGCTGAATTATAAAGAATCAACTTTTGGATTTTGTTAGGAAATTTTAATGAGTAGAGCATTGCCAAGGCGCCACCAAAAGAATGACCCATAAGATTAAATGTTTCGAGTTCCTTTAATTCTTCTTCTAGATAATTTAAGTAATCATCAAAATTATATGGTCGATCAATTTTTAGTTGAAAACCTGGCAGGGGAATAACCTTGATTTCGATGTCATCCTTTAAAATATTACCGATGGCATCAAAGCTTTCAACCTTTTCTCTCCATCCTGGTATTATTACTAGTCTATTTTTCATAAAGTTTAATTTTATCAAATGACGTTAGAAGATCTTGAAATTGATTTAAGGGAATTTCGGGGAATTGGTTATAAAACCGCTTTAAAATTAGCGGAGAACAAAATAAAGACAGTTAGAGATTTGCTCTATTATTTTCCCTATAAGTATCAGGATTTATCTCAGATTCAAAAAATTCAGGACTTAAAAGTTAATCAGGATGTTGTTATTGTTGGTAAAGTTAGCAATCTTAAGTTTTTTTCGTCGCCTCGAAAAAGAATGTTTATCTTACAAGGAATTGTTTCTGATGATACTGGTAGCTTAAAGATTGTTTGGTATAACCAACCATTCTTACTTAAGACACTTTCAGGTAATCCTACCTTGCTAATTTATGGTAAGCTTGTTAAGAATAATTTCGGAATCAATATTCAATCGCCAAAATTTGAAATAGTTAAAGGCTCTAAGGTTGAGATGGCAAGAATCATACCGATTTATTCAGCAATTGGCAACCTTACCAGCAATTTCTTTGCTAGATTGATTAAGGGTGTCCTAGAGAAATACGATTTAAATTCTCTAGCCGATCCATTGCCTTCAGAGGTATTAGCTAAATTTAACTATCCTTCAATTGGCCAGGCGCTATACTTTATCCATCAGCCAAAAAGGTTTGAAGAAATTAAATTAGCTCAAGAAAGATTTTCTTTCGAAGAATTATTCTATCTCCAATTAGCTCTTCTCAAAGAAAGAGAAAGCTTAGCTAAAAATAGAGCTGTAATTTTTGAGATAGATAACAATATTACTAAAAAATTTCTAGAACAGTTTAGCTTTAAATTAACTGATGGCCAGAGAAGAGTAATTAATGAGATATTTGCGGATCTTAAAAGTGGAGTTCCAATGAATAGATTACTTCAGGGAGAAACTGGTGCTGGTAAAACTTTGGTTGCCGAAATTTTAGCCCTTAATGTAGCTTCGAAGGATTATCAGGTAATTTTTATGGCACCAACTGAGATTTTAGCCCAACAGCATTTTGGAAGATTTTTGAAAGATTTTTCAAATTTCAATATCGGTTTAGGGTTGATAACTTCGGGTGGAGCATTTTATGGCGAGCGAGGATTTAAAGCTGTTAAAGATATTAACTTTATTCAACGTTTTCTCGTTTCTGGCAAAATAAAGATTTTAATTGGTACTCACTCTCTCATTGAAAATGAATTTTCCTTTCAACGAGTGGGATTGGTTATTGTTGATGAACAACAAAGATTTGGTTTGGAACAGAGAAAAAGGTTAATTCAAGCCACTAATCAAAATTTTTTGCCACATTTTCTTTCAATGTCAGCCACTCCCATTCCTCGCACTTTAGCTTTAGCCTTTTATGGTGATCTAGATTTTTCCCAATTAGATGAAAAACCATTTGGTCAACAACCGATAAAAACTTATATTGTGCTTAAAGAAAAAGAAGGTAATATGTGGCAATTCGTTTTAAAGGAAATCAATGAAGGTCATCAAGTTTTTGTTATCTGTCCGAGAGTAGAAGATAGAGAAGATGATGTTAAGTCAGTTAAGGCAGAATACGAGAGAATCAAATCAATATTTACTCCATATGAAAACGTTAGGATTGGAATGCTTCACGGTAAAATGAAAGCTAACGAAAAGGAAAAAATTTTAAAAGAGATGCAAGTAAATAGAATTAATATTTTAGTTAGCTCTTCGGTGGTTGAAGTCGGCATTGATCTTCCTTTAGCTACAGTGATAATTATTCAATCGCCCGAAAGATTTGGCCTAGCTCAACTTTATCAATTAAGAGGAAGAGTGGGGAGAAGTGTTCATCAAGGTTATTGCTTTTTATTGCCTCAAAAACTTTCACCAAGATCAAAATTGAGACTTAAATATTTTCTTCAAGCGAAATCAGCTCTTGAGCTAGCAGAATACGATCTTAGATTAAGAGGAGGTGGAGAACTGTTAGGAGAAAAACAGGCCGGCATTCCTGATTTAGCAATGAAATCACTAACTAATATTAAGCTTTTAGAAAGAGCCAAAGACTTAGCTAGAGAATTTTATAAACAAAATGCTAACTTTAATCGTTATCCATTGCTAAAAAGAGAAATTTTAAAGAGGAAAAAAATTCTTTTTGTTTGATTTTACATTTAACATTTTTTCCACAAGTTTTTATTGACTTTTTAAACAATCTTCAATATAATTTACTTTGATACTAAATGTTGAAAAATCCCCAAAAAAACTTGACTTCTAAAAATCATTTAGTATATAATTCAATTATTAAAATAAAATTTTAAATAAGGTCGTAAAGTAAAATTAATAAAAAGGTCAATTAAATTAAAACCATCATCTTCAAGGTCAAAAATTAAAACGAAGATTGATGGTAGAAAATAAAAATGAATAAAAAATTATTTGTCGGTTTACTTGCCGCTTCATTATTACTTTCAGTCGTCGTTCCTTATTCAAGCACTTCAGCTCAAACAACTTGTAATGTTGATGCTTTAAGAAGAGTTTCATTTGGTCAAAGAGGACCTGCTGTTGGGGCTCTACAGAGATGCTTGATTGAATTAGGTTATCTAAATATTGCAAGACCTACTAATTATTATGGTAGTCAAACTGCGGCTGCAGTTTTGCAATTTTACAGAGATGCCAATATTCAGGCTGGAGTACAAGCAAGAGGAAGAGTCTTTGGTCCTGCAGGAATAGCTGCTATGAGACAAATGCTTGCTGGAGAAATGCCTGAAAGAGAGGAAGTAGTGGTAAGACCACAACCAGAACCACAACCACAACCACAAACAGGTCAAGTACCACCTGAAGTCTTGAATCAAGCATTATCTTTGATTATTGCTGGTAAGACCAATGAGGCTTTAGCCTTAATGGCTCCTTATCTTGGTGGTCAACTTCCTCCCGTTGCTACTCCAACTCAACAAACAACCACACCACCAACTACAGGTCCTAATCTTACTCCAGGAGTACCAGGCTATCTCACCGCAGAAATTGAACCATCTGTTAGCGGTGTTATTGTTAGAGAAGGAGAAACAGCTAGAGCTTTTGGATTAAGATTCAGAGCAGATAGTGGCGCAGTAAGAATTGATTCTATAGTTCTAAGATGGCCTACTACAAATCCTGCTGCTCCTGCTAGAGTTATTTCAAGAATAGAATTGCTTGATGACAACAACAATGTTCTTTCCAGTAAGACACCTGCTGATTTTTATCAAGATTCTAATCTAAATTACTTTGTTCCTTTTTCTGGTTTGAACTTTGTTGTACCTGCTAATCAATTTAGATCATTGTTCTTTAGAGTAAGTCTAGTAGGAACACTTCCTTCTGTAACACCAACATGGCCGAGAGATGTTACTTTTCAGGTAAGTGCTTCTGATGTTAGAGGAACTGATGGTACTGGCGCAGTTATTTCTCCTTCAATTTCACCATCACCTTTATCCCTTACCTTTTCTGCTGATGCTACAGTTGCTGGTTCGGCATACTTTGTGACAGCAGTTGATCCTTCTTCACCAATGGAAGGATATGTTTTCGCTTCTGATTTAGTTAATGGTAAATCTCAAGATGTTCCTGCTTTAGTTGTTAACTTAACGCCTAAGAATGATGACTTGAGATTAACCAGCATGACTGGTTCTGTTGTAAATACATCTATAGTTGAAAGATTAAGAATAAAAATTGGTAATACCACTGTTATCCAGACTACTTCCAGCAACGGTTCTTGGGAAGTTCCTTTAGCTTCTTACGGTATTACCCTTAAAAAAGATCAAGCTCAAAAGGTTACTATAAGTGTTGACTTAAGAAATGCTGCGGTAACCCCAGCTACCTTTACAGTATCTGTTGCTACTACCACGGCTATAAACAGCGTGGGAGATACAAAAGGATATACAACTCAAGCTGTGTCTCAGGTCTTAGGTTTTGTTAAAGGTGGCCCAACATTTGCTGTTTCTTCTAAGTCTTTAGTACTTAAGGCAAAGAAAGATTCGAGCCAAACTATTGTTACCACCACTGTTGATACTGTTTCATATGTTATAAATGTTACTGCTAATGGTACGGATGTATATATACCAACATCTGCACCTGTTTATGTTGAAGTTGTAAAACCTGATAATTCAGTTGTTGCAACAACTACATTAAATGTAGTTAATGTTGTACCAAATAACACCGAGCTCGTAGGATCAAGGTATAGAGTTCCAGCTGGAAATACAGTATCTTTTGAACTTTCTAGGGTTGTAAATACTGACATAGGTGGAAACTTAACCTTAAGAGCTTGGGTTAAAAGAATCAATTGGGGATATGATTCTACTAGCCCAACTGTCCAAGCCACCTTTATGGCTAATGATGTGAATACTTACGCAACATCTTTGGTTGTTCCTCAGTAGCGATTGTGGTTTATCCCTGTTTTTCAATCCCCCGGCCAAAGAGGCCGGGGGATTTTGATTCGGCTTAAATTATAGTCATTTTTTTGTATTAAAATTAATAAAAGATTTGAAATTAGATGAAGCTTAAGATTAAAAATAAAGATTTATTATTAATTGTTTTGATCTTTATTGTCTTAGGGTTTTCCTTTGCTCAACAAAAACCTAAATTTAGACCTAATCGAAATATTGAAACTATTATTCAATCAGCCCCACCATCTATTATTGAGACTAATCAAGTAACTTTTAAATTTTCTGGAGTAAACTTTAGAAAGCAGGATGATAAACTTCGCTTTCAAACGAAACTTTGGCCATTAGAAAAGGGATGGCAAGATAACTATTCCAACGAGAAAACTTATTCCAACTTACCTAAAGGTAAAAACGTCTATTTGTTCTATGTAAGAGCAGTGAATGAGAAAAATGAATATGATCCTTTTCCAGCGGTATATGTCTTTGAAACGAGAATTTCTCCGTTCTATAAAGATGTTTCCATCGGGACTTCTTATGATGGTATGTCTTTAACTCTTTATAATGATTCTGATAGGGAAATTAATATTACTGGTTGGAAAATATCTACCTCGAAATTAGTTTTTACTATCCCTCAAGGAGTTAAGAACTTTACCTATGACATTAATAAGATTAAGTTAGAAGATATTGTTTTATCTGCTAGAGGAAGAGCGATTATTCAGGCTGTCTATTCTTCGGCGACTTCTGGGCCAATTGGAAGTGATTGGCGTAATTTACCTCTCTCTCCTTATGGTTTTAATTTTTTGCCTAATAAATGTTTTCTTTATGTTAATAAAAATTTTAATGATCACTACGCCTGTGATTACTTAAGTATTTCTCGAGAGGAACTTTTGCAGATGGTCCTTAATGGAAGAATTTCTTCTGATTGTGCTGTTCTGTTAAGCTCCTCGGATTGTGATGGTAGCTGGTTAATTCGTCGGACGATAGAAAGAGGAGATTTAAGGTGTCAAGCTATAGTTGAGCAGTGGTATAACTATAATTCTTGTTATCAACGCAAATCAGCAGATAGTGATTTTTTTAGTAAAATTTGGAGAATCTATTTTGATCCCAGAAACGAAGATGATAAAAAAAATAGAAAACCGATCGAAAGATTTTTCCGTGATCGTTTTGAAAAGATTATGCTTTTAGATCAAAACAATCTTTTGGTAAACAGCTACGAAATTTATTAATTTTTCAGATGTGGTTATCTTCAGAAAATTAACTTAGTTTATAATTTATATATTGCTAAAATTTAGGTTAACCATGGCGGCGGTAGTTCAGTTGGTAGAACGTCTCCCTTCCAAGGAGAAAGTCGCGGGTTCGAATCCCGTCCGCCGCTCTTCTGCTTTAAATTTAAAATTGACATTTTATAGATTTTTTGATATTATTAAAAGTAATAGTTAAATTTTAAAGCGTTATTTGTTGTTTAAATAAAATTTATCAATTTAATCGTTATATTAACGATGACTAGAAAAATATTAAATTATCTAACGGGGATTATTTTTCTTATGCCATTTACTTTGCTAATTGTTGATACTTCTGTGCTTTTCCCTTACATTACAACTAAAGCTATCATTTTTAGAATTCTGGTGACTATAGGCTTTGTTCTTGCTCTTTGGTTATATCTAATTAATCCTGGTTCCTTTCCTAAAAAGAACTTTATGTTGATAGCCATAGTTTTTTTCTTATTGGCGAACATTCTGTCAACAATTTTTAGTATTACACCTTATCGTTCCTTTTGGGGGAATGCGGAAAGAATGGAAGGTCTATGGTCATTGTTTTTTTATTTAGGATATCTTTTTTTGCTCATAACACTTTTTCAATTTGCTCCTGAGAAAAAAAAGACAATATTCATTTCAATTGCTATTGTTTCAGTCATTATTTCTGCTGTCCAAATAAATCAAGCTTTTTTTGATGGCATAGTAAGACCATCGGCTACTTTGGGTAATGCCACTTATGTAGGTTTCTTAAGTTTGCTAGTAATTTTTTTAACTTTATTCTTTTTATCTACTGCCAAAAGTTTTCCCGAAAAATTGATCTATTTTGGTTTAATTGGCATGAATTTAATCTCACTTTTAGCTTCTCAAACCAGAGGGTCAATTTTGGGTTTATTGGTTGGTGCATTTTTCGGTTCGTTGTTGTACTTGATTCTAAATAGATGGTCATTAAAAATTAAATTGGCTGTATTAGGTGGGTTAGTTATTTTAATTTTCGGTTTTTATTTTTTCTTAAAGACAGATCTGGCTTATCAAATTCCCGGATTTAATCGATTAGCCGATACTCTAAAAAATCCGGTTTCAGTTTTTCCTCGTCTTTTTGCTTGGAAAATATTTCTTGATGCCTTTAAAGAAAGGCCGATATTTGGGTGGGGGCAGGAATCTTTGCCCGTAGCTTTCTTTGCTCATTTTAACCCCGAGCTTTACTTATATGAAAGAGCCATTTTTGATCGTCCCCACAATAAGTTCGTTGAAATGTTAGTTTCAAACGGTATAGTTGGTTTTATAGCTTGGCTATCAATATTTATCGCTTTCGTTTACTATCTTTTAAAACAAAACATTTCCATTTTTCAGAAATCAGTTTTATTTGGTTTACTGTTTGCCTATCTCGGACAAAATTTTTCTCTTTTTGATATGCAAGCAAGTTATCTTGTCTTTTTGTTTGCCCTTTCTTTGGTTACTCCAAAAGTTGAGATAAAGGAAGACAGGGGACGATTCATTAGGCCCTACTTGGTTTTAGCCTCGGGAGTTGCTTTAGTTCTTATCGTTATTCACTTGCAACATTACTATGTGGTCAGGAATATTATTAGCGCTTTAAGAGGAGTTAACCCTCAAACAAATCTTCATGATACTAGATATGCAACCTCCGAATTTAAAAGATTGTCGAACATTGCTGGACCGTTTTTAACCGAAGAAGCAATAATGATTGCTAACTATCTAACAAATAATGCTGGCAAGATAGATAACTTTGGGGATTTTATCGCTCTTTTTGAAGTTATTGAAAAAGCTTATCAAAAAGATCGTTATGATTATCGATTAACTAATATCTATCTTGGTAATCTCTATATTTTGACAGCGATTGAAAAACAATTTGGGCAAGATTCTCGACCAACTATTGCTAAAATAGACTCTATCTATCGTGAATTAATCTCTCAATATCCTTTGGTACCAGAAACTTATATTCAATATGCCCTTTTTTGGTCTAATTTAGGAGATAAACAGAAGGCATTAATGATTCTGGAGGAAGGCGAGAGAAAAATAGCATCTTTATATCCTAAATATTTATTACAACAGGCAACGGCTTTAATAAATTTAGGCGAAAATAGTTTAGCCTATAAAAAGGTGCAAAAGTTTAAAGAAACTAATATTCATAACTTAACCAGCGATGATTACCAAATTCTTCTTGAGACATATTCAGCTAACAACGATGTGGAAAACTCAAAATCATTAATTTCTCAATGGTTGAAGATTGATAATTCAAGTTCTACCAAGAAATTAATAAGGGAAATTTTATCGAAATACGGCCAAGCTAAAATTTACAATCTTGACATCTAGATATTTTTAAGAAATAATTTCTCTTAATCTTATTAACCGTCGTCTATTAAGAGGTATTTTTAAGATGGCCAAAAAAACAGTTATCTCTTCAAGTTTTAAAACAAAAAACAATAGTCAACTTTTAAAAATAGACTATTTTTTTTCTAAACCTCATAAACATCCTTTCGATGAAGTTAATTGGATTAAAACAAAAGCAGAAATACCGGGTTCTAATTTCCTTATGGAAGAAGTTGAATTTCCTGATTTTTACTCCCAGAATGCAATCAATATCATTTCTTCTAAGTATTTCAAGATTAACAAAGGCAAACAAGAGACTTCTTTAAAGGATATACTTTTGAGGGTAGCGAAAACTTTCAAAGAATGGGGGTTAGAGCAAGGTTATTTTGATAATGAAAATAGTCAAATTTTTGAGAAGGAATTAATATCGATTATCCTCTTTCAAAGAGCAACATTCAATTCACCTGTTTGGTTTAATGTTGGAGTGAATGGCAGAAAACAACAATGCTCAGCTTGTTTTATTCTAGATGTTCAAGATAGTATGGAGTCTATTTTGGAATGGATAAGGACTGAAGGATTAATTTTTAAGGGTGGCTCAGGATCAGGAATAAATCTTTCTACCTTGAGGGCAAAAGGAGAGTCACTTTCTAGCGGTGGGCACTCTTCAGGGGTAATTTCTTTTATGAAGGCTGCTGATGCAGTGGCGGGAGCAATTAAGAGCGGAGGGACAACGCGACGGGCTGCTAAGATGGTTATTCTTAATGCTGATCATCCTGAGATAATTGATTTTATCAGAGTTAAAGCAGAGGAAGAAAATAAAATTAGAGCTCTAATCGATGCTGGTTATGATATGTCAGATATGAATAATCCACTTTGGCAAAATATTTTCTTTCAAAATGCCAACAATTCAGTGAGAATACCTGACTCTTTAATGGAAGCAGCTTTAAGAGATGGAGAATGGAAAACTTATTATGTAACTAATGGTAAGGTGGCTCAAACGTATAAAGCTAGGGATATTTTAATGGAAATTGCTAAAGCTGCTTGGGAATGCGGTGATCCTGGAGTTCAATTTGATGATACCATTCAACGATGGCATACGTGTAAAAAATCGGGCAAGATTAATGCTACCAATCCTTGCGCAGAATATCTTTTTCTTGATAATACGAGTTGTAATTTGGCTTCCATCAACCTACTTAAGTACATCGACGAAGAGGGACATTTTGATATCGAAGCTTTTAAACATACAGTAAGAATTATCTTTTTGGCTCAGGATATATTGATTTCCAAGGCTGATTATCCAACAGAAAAAATAGCTGAAGAGACAAAAAAATATAGAACCATTGGATTAGGTTATACAAATTTAGGAGCTCTGATTATGAGTTTAGGCTTAGCATATGATTCGGAGGAGGCAAGATCACTAGCTTCAGCTATTACTTCTTTAATGACTGGAACTGCTTATCTTCTTTCAACTGAGATTGCTAAAATCACTCATCCCTTTCCTGAGTATGATAAAAACAGAGAGTCGATGTTGGAGGTGATTAATATGCATCGCAATGAAAGCTATAAATTGAGAGATAAATATAAAGAAAGTCAATTTATCTATCTCATTGAAGAGGCTAATAAAGTGTGGGATGAGACAATGGAAAATGGTAGTAAATTCGGATTTAGAAATGCCCAAGCAACAGTGATTGCTCCGACAGGAACAATTAGTTTTATGTTAGATTGCGATACCACTGGTATTGAACCAGATTTTGCTTTAGTTAAAAACAAACAACTAGTGGGCGGAGGTTGGTTAAAAATTGTTAACAAAAGTGTTTCTTTAGCGCTAAAAAGATTAGGATATCTACCGGAAGAGATCGATGATATTATTAAGCATTTAGAAGAAACGGAAAATATTGAAACCGCTCCTCATCTTAAGAAAGAGCATCTTAGCGTTTTTGATTGTGCTATTAAACCACTTCAAGGTCAAAGATTTATTCATTGGTTAGGTCATGTAAAAATGGTGGCTGCTGTTCAGCCTTTTATTAGTGGAGGTATAAGTAAAACATTTAATATGCCCAATGAATGCACTGTGGACGATATTTACAATGCCTATTTTACTGCTTGGCGATTAGGGATCAAATGCTTTGCTGTTTATCGAGACGGCTCTAAGGCAACTCAAGCTCTTTACACCAAAAAGAAAGACAAGCATACTAAAAGTATTATTAGAAGAAAATTGCCTGATATTCGTCAATCTGAAACGCACAAATTTTCAATTGCCGGTCATGAAGGCTATTTAACATATAGTTTTTTTGAAGATGGTTCCTTGGGTGAAATTTTTATTAGAATGTCAAAACAGGGGAGCACTCTTTCCGGTTTGTTGGACGCTTTCGCTATTGCTGTTTCTATTGCTCTTCAATATAATGTGCCATTAAAGGAGCTGGCTAAGAAATTTGTCCATATGAGATTTGAGCCAATGGGAATTACTAATAACAAAGAAATTTCAACTACTTCCTCGATTGTTGATTATATTTTTCGCTATTTAAGCATGAAATTTTTAAACCCTGAAGAATTGAAAAATTTAGGTATAGAAGCAAAGGATAGAACTTTATTAAATGATCATCCGAGATTAATCAATAATAATAATCTTTTAAGCGATGAGAAAGGCGAAAATCTAACCGGTCCACCCTGTCGATATTGCGGAGGAATGACTACTAGAACAGGTTCTTGTTATACTTGTCTTGATTGTGGAGAAAGTAGCGGAGGTTGTGGCTAGATTTTTGCTCGTCTTCTACCGTGAAAAGCTCGATGGATCTCTTTAAGTTCTTTGTTGGTGAGATGAGTATAAATTTGTGTTGTTTGAATATTTTTATGACCAAGCAAAAGTTGAATGGCCCGGAGATCAGCTCCTGCCATTAATAAATCAGTAGCAAATTGGTGTCGCAAAAGATGAGGAGTTACTTTTTTAATTAGGCCAACTTTTTTAGCATAGTGCTTGATTATTTTTTGAACACCACGACTAGTTATTCTTTTACCTCTAAGGTTAATAAATAGTGCAGGATCATTATCTTTTCTTGCTTTAAGGTAATTTTCTAAACATTTTTTGGCTGTTTGAGAAAGAAAAACAACTCTGATTCTATTTCCTTTACCTCTTACTTTTATCTCCCCTTTTTCTAGGTTTATGTCTCTATTAAGATGACAAAGTTCAGATACTCTTAAACCAGTGCTAAATAATGTCTCTAATAAAGCTCTGTTTCGTAGACTTTTTAAATCATTGCCTTGAGGTGCGCTGAGTAATTTGTTTAATTCTTCATCGTCTAAAATGTTTATTTCTCTATCTGGTAATTTGGGTAGTTCTATCAAATTTGGTTCATAGATATTCTGTTTGTTTTTTTGAAGAAACTTTAAAAAATTGCGAAGAGCAATCAGATAATAAGACTGAGTTTTAAGACTTAGATTTCTTTTATTTAAATGAATTCGGTAATTAAATATCGTTTCACTATTGATTTCGTTATGTTTATTACTCTCTAACCAATTTAAAAAATCTAATATTTTTCGTCTATATTCTTTAATGGTTCCGTTACTCCTGCCTTTTTCAATGGCGAGATAATGCTCATATCTGTTGAGCCATTTTTTGAGGTCTTCAATCATTTTGGTAAAGTTAATTTTTATGCTAAAATTATTATAAAGGATGGTAAAAATAAAAGAAAAAATTAAAGAGATTGTTTCTAAGTATGGCAAAAATGAAAAAGACGTTGGCAGTCCTGAGGTTCAGGTAGCAATTCTAACCGAAGAAATTTTGAATCTAAGCAAGCATCTTAAAGATAATAAGAAAGACAAGAGTTCTAAGAGAGGACTTATTTTAAAGATAGTTCAGCGAAAAAAGTTGCTTCATTATCTTAAAAGGACATCGTATTCTAGATATAAAAAGATAGTTGAGGATCTTAACTTATGAATCCTTTAGCTCGTTCAGATCAAAGAGTAAGTGTTTTTATTGATACCCAAAATATTTATCACTCCTCGAAAAATTTATATGACCGTAAAGTTGACTTTAAAAGGTTGGTTGATATATTAGTTGGCGAGAGGAGCGTGATTAATGTGCTGGCTTATGTCATCAGAGCTGAATTTACACCAAGAGAGATAGATTTTTTTGAGGCACTAGTTAGTCAAGGTATCAGATTACGAATTAAGGATTTACAAGTATATCCTGATGGGACTAAAAAGGCTGATTGGGATATTGGTATTGCTGTCGATGTCATTAGGTTCAGTCATTTGGTAGATGTAATCGTTCTAGTCACAGGAGATGGTGACTTTCTACCTTTAGTAGAATATTTACAAGGCCAGGGAAAACAAGTTGAGGTAGCCGGGTTTTCACAAACAACTTCTTCTCGCCTAAAGGAGTCAGCTGATTTTTATTATGATTTAAGCGAGTTAATTTCGTTTATTCTAATTTGATTAGATCCAGAATAAAATGGATAAAAAATATATTTATCGGTCAGAAAATTACGAGATTGAATTTACTCTGAATGATTGGGCAGAAAGATCTAAAATATCAGTTCTGACAAAAAGCAAAGATACAGTGATATTTACGGTTGTTAATTCTGGTAAGGAAATACCAGATTCAGATTTTTTACCATTGACTATTGATTATGATGAAAAATTTTATGCGGGTGGTAAAATTTTTGGTAGTCGATTTATAAGAAGAGAAGGCAAACCAACCTTAACCTCCATATTAAATTCTAGATTAATTGACAGGAGTATTAGGCCTGCCTTTTTATCTAATTTTCGCTGTCAATTACATATAGTTAATACACTGCTTTCTTATGATCCAGAAAGCGATCCAGCGGTTTTGGCACTTCTAGGAACTTCTTTTGCGCTTCATCATTTAGGATTAGACTGGCTAGGTCCGGTAGCAGGAGTAAGGGTTGGATTTGATGGTGAGAGATGGCAAATAAACCCTAAAAACGATCTTAGATCAGGATTATTAGCAGAAGGAGTGGTATCAGGAACAATTAATAAAATTAATATGATTGAATTAGAAGGAAAGGAAATTGAAGAGCGAGAAATCATCAACGCTCTTAAAATTTCTTTTTCTGAAATACAAAAAATAAATTCATTTTTTCAGTCAATCGAGATTGAAAAAAATAAAAATGTCCCAAATGATTATCCATCCAAAGAAAATTATAATTTCTACTTAGAAGCAGAAAAAATACTAGATAAGTTTTTAGAAGAAAAAAATATTTCTTTGCAAAAAGTCTTATTCTCTCAAGATGAGGGAGATAAAGGTTGGCAATCAGTAATATCGTCTTTAACAGAGTATGACTTTGGAGAAATAACGCCATATGTTTTGAATGCTCTTCAAAAAAAATTTAAACGAGTTTTTCAAGACACAATTCTGAAAGAAAAAATTAGACCAGACGGTAGAAAGTTGACTGAAATTAGAAAAATTTCTGCAGAGCTGGATATTTTACCTCGTGTTCACGGTTCAGCCATTTTCAAAAGAGGATTAACTCATATTCTTTCAACGCTAACTTTAGCTAGTCCAGGAGAAGAGCTTATTTTGAGAGAGATCGAATATGAAGGGAGTCGACATTTTATTCATCATTATAATTTTCCTCCCTATTCAGTAGGTGAATTAGGTAGTTCACGCGCCCCTTCGCGAAGAGAAATAGGTCATGGAGAATTAGCTGAAAAAGCTTTGAGAAATATTGTCCCTTCTCAGGAAGAGTTTCCTTATACTATAAGATTAGTTTCCGAGGTTCTCTCTTCTAATGGTTCGACATCCATGGGCTCAGTTTGTGCTAGCTCATTAGCCTTAATGGCAGGAGGAGTGCCTCTTAAAAAGCATGTTGCAGGTATAAGCATTGGTTTAGCATATGAAAATGATCAAGAATATGAATTGCTAACTGATATTCAAGGACCAGAAGATTTTTTTGGAGCAATGGACTTTAAAGTGGC
This sequence comes from Patescibacteria group bacterium, assembly GCA_025060575.1. Taxonomy (GTDB): domain Bacteria; phylum Patescibacteriota; class Minisyncoccia; order UBA6257; family HR35; genus JANXBL01. The sequence goes on from JANXBL010000003.1 coordinate 19,171, forward strand.
GGGTACAGAGTCGGGAGTAACAGCTATTCAATGCGATGTTAAAATTGAGGGGCTGAATATTGAACAAATTGAGAGTGCTTTAGATAGAGCAAAAGATGCCAGGCTAAAAATTATAGATTACCTCAATACTATTATCAGCCAACCAAGGAGCAAGCTAAGTCCCTTTGCTCCAAAGGTTGAAAAAGTTAAAATTGATTCTTTCAAGATAGGACTAGTGATAGGGAGTGGAGGAAGAACGATTAATGATATTATCACTTCCACCAATACCAAGATAGATATTAATCCTGATGGTTTAGTGTATATAAGCGGAGATAATCTTGAGGATGTTTGTTTAGCTAAGAATTGGATAAAAATTATTAGTGATTCACTGCAGGTGGGAGAAATTATTAAGGGGAAAATTATCAAGATCCTTCCTTTTGGGGCTATAATTGAATTAGCTCCTCAAAAAACCGCTTTTCTTCATATTTCTGAAATTGCTGATCGAAGGATTGAAAATATTGAAGATGAGATTAAGGTTGGTGAGGAGATGGACTTTTTAATAAAAAACATAGCAGAAGACGGGAAAATTTATCTTTCCTTAAAAAATGTCAGACGAGAATGAAAAGAAAATAAATTATAAAATTCTAACTGCTGATCATCTTCTTGAGGGGACAGAGGCTGAAAGTAAAGAAGCAATATTTAAAGATAGGGTAAATGTTGAACCAGAAGTGGTCAAAAAAGTTGATTCTTCTGCGGAAATAACACGCGAAGAGCCTAATCTTGATCAAGAAAAAATTGAGTTCGAAACTAAATTAGAAAGTGGAGTGGTCCATCCTACTTCAGAAGAGATTTTACCTGCCGTTGATTTTCAGCCGACATCATTAACATCAACATCACCAATAACCATCGAAGAACAGCCAGCCATTACGAAAGAAACTCTACAACCTGAATATTTCTCACCTTCTTCTACTTTGCCATCAGAAGAAACACCAGCTAAACCAAAATTTGAAATTATAAAACAGGAAGAGCTAATCTCAGAAGATGCTCCTCAACTTAAGAAGACAACTCCAGAACTAAAAAGAAGAAAAATTGATTTTAAATTATTGTTACGCTTTATTCTTCCCATTGCTGGTGGTTTAGTGTTGGTTGGCTTTATTATGGTTTTTAAGCCTTATCAAAAATTTATTTTCTCGCCTAAGTCAAACAATAATCAAACAAGCTCAGTTGAAGACTTAGCTATAAGATTGCCAGAAATAAAAACTACTTCTGAGCCTTTGATTATTATAACTTCTGCTAAAGAAATGGTGACTTCTTCAATCTCTACTTCAACAATCTCCACAATGACTACTCCCACTCTGCCATTGGAAACAACTTCCATTGTTATTTTACCTCCTTTAATCAAGGCGACAGATTCTATTCCTACGCCAACAAAAGTAACATCTACCGAGACATTATCAACAAATGAAAATCAAACTTCAACTAGCACCAAGACAACATCTGCTATACCTTCTGTTAAAACACCTCAAAAATCTACCTTTATCGTTGCTACTTCTCTTTTACCAACTTTTCAACCTTCATCAGCTCAAACCACAACAAAAACAACTACCTTATCTTCGGCAACAAACGCTACTTTGACAATAACCACCAAAACTGATGGTTCAGCTAAAACAGAATCAAAAACCTCTCGTAAGGTAAGCATCAAGACAAAAACTTCCTCCATTCCTGAGATTAAGTTAAGCACTACTTCAGTTCCTGATACAACTGTCACTAAGCAAGAATTAATTCCAACAACATCTGATCAATTGGAGAAGTTGATAACATCAAATCAACAGAATACTTTTTCACTTTCAAACCTACCAGCTGAAATCATTACTTTTCCCGATATTGAAGAGAGAAAACTGGAATTAAAGGAGGTCAATTTTTCAGAATTAGAAAAAAACCTTGTATCCTTTATAGCAAGGCAAGATTTCTATTCTTTAATGATAAACCTTAAAATTTTAGTTAATGAACAAATCGTTCCATGGGATTTGGTATTTTCCTACTTTATTAGACCAACGAAAATTAAAGAAACAGATTTCAATCTTTTTAAACAATCGCTAACTAATAAAATGGCTTTGCTAATTTATTATGGTCATACTAGAGAATATCCTATTTTGATTTTTGAGACCAAAGACTCCAAGGTGGCAAGACTTTTTAATAATCAATGGATGAAAGGAGCAATGTCAAGTGATTTACAGACATTATTTTTAGGAGCTACCAGTGGTAAAGTAACTTCTCGTTTCACCACTAAGAAATTTAACAATGTGAGCTATAATATAATTTATTTCCAAAATAACTTTCAACTATGCTGGCTTGTTTTCCATAACTATGTAGTATACTCATCAAGCGAGGAAGGCTTAAAAAAAGTTATGTATTATTTATCAAAATGACTATTAACTTTGAGGAGCTAAGGGAAAAATTGATCAAGGAAAAAGAAGAGATAGTTTTAATCTTAGAAGTGCTAGGGAAAGCAGTAAGGGATTCAGTAAGTGAAGTTGTTTCATCAAGTGATGAAATCGCCGATAAGTACGAACTAAAACAAGAAATTCATGTTCAAAAAGAGGTTTTGGAGGAAAAATTAGAGAAAATAGAACAAGCCTTAAAGAGGATAGAAAGTGGTACTTATGGTAGATGTACCCGATGTGGTCAAGCGATTGAGGATGCTAGGTTAATGATTGATCCTGCTGCTGATCTTTGTAGAAGTTGTGCCCTAAAGACTATCTAGGGAAAACTTCTATCTTGTCAACTTCTACAGCTGAGGATAGATTAAAGTAACCAGCAAGGGCGATATTTATGCCGTTATCAGTGGCCAGAGACTTTTGGGGAAAATAGATGGGGATCTCAGGCATTGCTTTTTTGAACATTCTCTTAAAAGTTTGATTAGCACTGACTCCTCCACTAACAATGAGCGTCTTAACTTTAAAATCGCGACTCGCTTTTTTCATTTTATAGATAATTATTTCAAAGATGGTTTTTTGTAAAGAAGCACAAAGATCGTTAACTGTTCCTTCATCTAGCTTGCCATATTTTTTTATTTGAGATACAAGATCGATGAAGGCTGTTTTCAGACCAGCAAAGCTAAATTGATATCCTTTTTGAAGTAGTGGTTTAGGTAGGGAAAAAAATTTTTTAGCCATTTTGGCTCTTCTTTCTATTTCTGGACCACCTGGATAACCCAACCCTAGAGCGCGAGCACATTTATCTAGGCATTCGCCAGCTGCGTCATCGACTGTTTCTCCTATTTTTCTTCTTTCGTTCCATGATTTAAAGACATAGAGAGTAGTATGACCTCCAGAAACTACCAAGACAAGAGCAGGAAAATTGATAGTAATAAATTTTTGCCATTGCTGAGTTTTTTTTCTGATTAGAACAGAGTACCAATGAGCTGAAAGATGATTTACAGGAATGACTTTTTTGTTGAGGTTTTTAGCTAATTCTTGAATAAATTTTTTTCCAGCTAGCAATGATGGCAAAAGGCCTGGCCCCACACTAAAGGCTAGGTAGTCAACTTTCTCTAGTTCAAAGCTGTTCTTAATTCTTTTAAATAAAAAAGGTAAATTTTTTTCATGCTCTCTTGCTGCTAGTATCGGTACTACTCCTCCATAAGGTTGGTGAATTTTTACTTGGGATGACAATTGATTATCAATTATCTTAACTCTGTTTTCTTTAACTTCAATTAGCCCTAGACCAGTTTCATCGCAAGTTGTTTCAATTCCTAGTATGTACATTTTCTGTCAAAAATTTAAGATTAATACTATGATATAATTATAATTATAAGCTGATAGAGGATAAAATTTTAAAATTGAAACCAGATAAAGTGAGATTGATAGGCAATGATGATAGACAAAGAGGCGTTTTTAGTTTGGAAGAAGCAAAAGAGATTGCTGAAAAAGAGGGATATGACTTGATTTTAGTTAATGCCAAACAGCAACCGGTAGTAGTAAAGCTAGTAGATTACGGAGCCTACATTTATCAAAAGGAAAAAAAACTTAAGAATATTAAGAAGCAGAAAGAAACTAAAGAGGTGAGAATTAGTTTTACTGAGGCACCTTATGATTTGAAGAGAAAAGCTGAATTGAGTAGAAAATTTCTTGAAGATGGGCACCAAGTTCAGATTAAATTGCTTCTCAAAGGTAGAGAAAGAAATTTTCAAGACTTGGCTGATGAGAAATTAAATAATTTTTTAAAAATGATAAGCGAAATAGTCAAATTTACCGTCAACCAACCGATTAAGAAAACAAATAATTTTTTAATGATTATTATCAGTCCAAGTAAATGAAAAGCAAATTAACCACAATGGCTAAAATTAGAAAATCATTTTTAAAAAGGTTTAGAATTACAGCTAGGGGTAAGATTTTAAGAAGAACAAGAGGCCAAAGCCACTCTTTTGTTAAAAAAGAGACCGAACATCTTCTAAGGAGGAAAAGGCTAAAATTAGCCAATAAGTTAGTTTTAGAATACAAGAACTATTGAGCATTTTTTAAAATGGAGATTATATTTCCTCAAATAAAAGTTGTTATCTCCGGTGCAGCTGTCAGCTCTCCTTGTCGAGAAGATATTTATGAGTTGTCATATGAAGTTGGCAAAGAGTTAGCTAAAAAAAATTGCGTAGTATTGACAGGAGCAACAACCGGTGTTCCATTATGGGTAGCTAAGGGTGCCTTTGAAAATGGTGCTCTTGTTGTTGGTATTTCTCCTGCTCGAAGCTATCGCGAGCATACCAAGTTATATAAACTACCTGTTGATTACCATAATTTAATTTTGTATAGCGGTGAAGGATATAGTGGTAGAAATCTTTTGCTAGTTAAGATGGGAGACGGAGCGATTTTTCTTTGTGGTCGTACTGGTACTTTAAATGAGTTTTCTGCTGCCTTTGAAGAAGAAAAGCCAATTGCCGTTTTGACAGGATCAGGTGGGGTAGAAAAATATTTTTCTGAATTAATCATGGTTTCTCAAAAAGGTGAAGGCAAGATAATTTGGGAAAGTGATCCTAAAATTTTAGTAGAAAAATTTGTCTCTCTTTTGAGAGAAGAAATTAACAATGCTTGAGTCAATAATTGTTAGGTTGATTCTTTCTCTCTTGTTAGGCGCCTTAATCGGGGCTGAAAGAAGCTTTATTGGCAAACAAGCAGGACTAAGAACTTTTGCTTTAGTTTCTATGGGAGCCTGTCTCTTTACCTATTTGGGTTTGAGCTTAGAACCCTCTAATCCTTCGCGGGTATTATCTAATTTAGTGGTGGGTGTAAGTTTTCTTGGAGCAGGCATCATTTTCGTTCATCAAGAAAGAGTTGTCGGTTTAACTACTGCTGCTTCATTATGGACAACAACCGCAATTGGTGCTGCGGTTGGTATGGGCTATGTTAAAGAAGCAATATTTGTTACAATTTTAACTTTAGCAATTTTATGGTTGCTAGTGTATGTTGAGAAGCTTATTCGAAGATCAGACGATGAGCAACGAGGTTAAATCATTTTTTATTATTGTTAGTACTATCATTGGTTTAGGTGTTTTCACTTTACCTGACACATTTGCTAAAAGTGGTTATTTTTTTTTGATTTGGTTAGTTTTTTGGTTCTTTGCCTTTTTGATTTTACATCTTATGTGGGGAGAAATCTTGCTTCAGACTGAAGAAAAGCACAATCTTCCGGGGTTAACATCTATCTACCTTGATCCTCGTCTTAAGCACATAGTTTGGTTATTTGATTTTTTGGGTTTGATGGGAGTTTTTTTGGTATACTTCATTTTTTTGGTAAAGTTTTGGCAATTAATACTTCCAGATCTTAGTCCTTTTTGGCTTAAATTAGCTTTTGCTCTTTTCAATATATACTTTATCATTAAAGATATTTCAATATTTTCTAAATTCGAAGTAATTCTAGGGCTAGCAATTGGAATTATTTTCCTTACTATCTCGATTTTTCTTTTGCCTCATTTTAAGTTTGATAATATTATGTCAATTTTGGATCAAGGAAGAGAACCATTTTTACCCTATGGCATTATTCTTTTTGCTCTCTCTGGTACCTCTGCCTTACCAATCGTTTATGATTTAATTGGTAAAAACAGAACTTCATATCTGAAGGTTAATTTTTATTCTTTGTTATTTGTAACGGCTATTTATTTTCTCTATGTTTTTTCTGTCAGCGGAGTGTTAGGAATTTCAGCAAGCGAAGAATCTTTACAAAGTTTAAGTTCTCACCTTCCTAAGTTATTTTTAATAATTACAATTATTCTAGTTACTCTTAATATTACCTTTATTGATATGGCCTTTTACTTAAAGAGGGGTTTAATTTTCGATTATCAACTATCTCCTAAGTTAGCTAATTTTATTATTGCCCTCTCAACACTTTCATTGATTTTTTGGCAAATTGATAATTTAATTTATCTTATCGATTTTATCAGTTCCTTCTTTTTAGCTTTTAATCTTCTTATAGCCTGTCTTATCTATTTAAAATTAAAGAAAAGATTATTTTTTAATTTTCCTAAGGTAGCGGTCACATTTTTAATATTAGTTTTTCTGAGTGGAATAATATGGCATATTTTCGTTCGAATAAAGGATTTAGTCTGATCGAAATTTTAGTAGTATTAGGGTTGTTGACTATAATTTTTAGCACTTTTTTTTATTTTTGGAATTCAAGTCAGGCATTTAAAAAAGTTCGCGATTCTAGAAGAATGAATGATTTACAAGCCATTGATATGGCAATTAAGAATTTGATAATTAATTATTCTGATATCTACTTAGGAGAAGAAAACATTATTTACATATCTTTACCCGATGCTACTTCTACCTGCAATAGTTATAACTTAACTCAAGTTTATTCTCCATTTTCTTATCGTTGCCGAGCTTCAACTACTTATCTTAATGTTGACGGTAGTGGTTGGTTGCCAATTAACTTTGTTTCGGGGAGTGTGATGATGTTGTCTTCATTACCTCGCGATCCTTTAAATAATTCTAGTTACTTTTATAGTTATCAAACAAGGGCAGGAAGATATAAACTATCTGCTCGTTTAGAAGATCCCATTTTTTTAGAGGAAATGATAAGGGATGGTGGTCTTGAACCTACCCTCTATGAAGTGGGAAATGATTTAAGAATTCCTTCTCCACAAAGCGGGCTAGTGCTCTATCTTCCATTAAATGAAGGAACAGGAACAATTGCCTATGATTTATCTGGTTATAATAATAATGGCATCCTTTATAGTAGCTCAACGATTTGCTCTGATCCACCTACCTCTGGCTGTCCTCAGTGGATAGATGGTAAGGTCGGTAAAGCTTTAAAGTTTGATGGACTAGATGATTATTTATATAAAGATGTTATCAATGGATCTCCTAAATCATATCTTACTATTTGTTCTTGGATAAGAACTTCTATGTCTAGCGCTGCTTACATGCTTCAATTAAATAGAAGTCCTAGTAATTATTTTAACGAGTTAATGTTTGCAATTGATAGCGGTAGATTACAATTTATTGATTATTCAACAAGTACCTATGGATTTTCACTTGCTCAAAAATCAATCAAAACTATTAACAATAATAACTGGAGATTCGTTTGCTTCGTAAAATCAAATACTGTTGGTTTATACTACATAGACGGTGATTTTGATAGTCAGGTTAGCGCTTCGATCAATGTTCAGTATGGTGCTAATGATTTTGCTATCGGAAAAGATTATAGAGATAACAATAAATTATTCAATGGTTTTCTAGATGAAATCCGCATCTATAACCGTTCTCTTTCTCAGAGTGAAATTAAAACCATTTACGAAGCAACAAAGTAATTTTTAATTATGAGAAAAATCTATTTTGACTTTGCAGCTACTACGCCTGTTAGAGAGGAAGTTTTACTTGAAATGATGCCGTATTTTACTGAAAAATTCGGTAATCCATCTAGTTTGCATTGGTGGGGACAACAAGCTTTAAAAGCTGTTGATGATTGTCGAGAAATGATTATGAATTTGATTAATGCTCAATCGCCAAACGAAATAATTTTTACTTCTTCAGCTACCGAAAGCAACAATTTAGCCATTAAAGGATTAGCTTTTTTTTATTATTTTAAAAAGGGGATCAAGCCTCATTTTCTCACCTCAACTATTGAGCATGATTCTATTTTAAAAATTTTTGATAATTTAGAAGAATTAGGGTTAGCTAGAATTAGTTATGTTAAACCTAGAAGTGATAGCTTAATCTATTTTGAGGATATTATCAATCATATTGAAGATCAAACTAAGATGATTGTTTTACACTATGTTAATAGCGAATTAGGCACAATCCAAAGAATAAAGGAAATTGCTAACCAGGTTAAGAAAACTAAAAGTGATATTCTTTTTCATGTTGATGCTGTTCAGGCTGGTTTTGAAAATTTGGATGTTCAAAGTTTGGGAATTGATATGATGACTTTATCTTCGCATAAAATTTATGGTCCTAAGGGAGTTGCCTTGCTTTATAAAAGAAGCGATATTGAATTAGTTGATATTATTTCTGGTTCTGGGCAGGAAAATAGTTTAAGAAGTGGCACCGAGATGGTTCCATTGATTGTAGGCTTCGCTAAAGCGCTCGAATTAGCGATCTCTCAAAGAGAAAATATTAATCAGTTATTAACTGATCTAAGGGATTATTTTATCTTGAAAACCAGTAATTTTTATGATAAAATTTTTTTGAACACTAAAGTTGAAATTTCTTCTCCGAAAATTTTGAATGTTTATTTCCCAACAAGAACCGCTGATGAATTATTGTTCTATTTGGATTCACATGGAATTGCAGTAAGCGCGGGAACAGCTTGTCAGTCAAGAGCAGCACTGCCTAGTTCGGTGATATCTCATTTATTTTCACCGGAAAGAGCAAAAAAGAGTTTGAGGGTTTCATTTGGGCTAGGAAATAAGTTTGAAGATATTGATTTTTTAGTCGAATGTTTAAACAGGATTATTTGATTCTAAGATGAAAAAAATTCCTTGGCAAGTTTTTGTCTTAGGAATTGGCTTGATATTAGTCTTTTCTGATGCCAGTGGTCAAGCTTTTTTCAACAATTTATTAGATATTTTATTTGGAAGAACGAAGGTTGCTACTTCCACTAATCAGAATAATTCCAATAACTACTTTATTTCTTTACCATCAGCCATTTCTTTAGAAAATGTTGTAACTGGGATTGTTGAAAGAACATCGCCCGCGGTGGTAAGTATTGTTATTAGTAAATATGTGCCAGTAATTGAAAGATTCTATTTTAATCCTTTTGAGGACCTAGATTTGCCACCGGAATTAAAACCATTTTTCCAATTTGAGTTTCCTGCTCCTCGATCAGTCCCTAATCAAAACAGATCAGAAAAAAGAAAAGTTGGCGGAGGGACAGGTTTTATTGTTTCTCCTGATGGATTAATTGTCACTAATAAACATGTAGTCAGTGATAGAGAAGCTGAATATACAGTTTATCTTAGTAATGGTAAGAAATATACAGCTAAAGTTTTAGCTGTTCATCCAGTTGATGATTTAGCTTTGATAAAAATTAATGCTAACAATTTACCTGTTTTGAAATTAGGTGATTCAGATAGGATAAAACTAGGCCAATTTGTTTTAGCCATTGGCAATGCTTTGGCTGAGTTTCAAAACACGGTTAGCTTTGGCGTTGTCTCTGGTCTAAAGAGATCAATCACTGCTTCTGATGAAAGTGGTAATATAGAAAGATTAGATGACCTTATTCAAACTGACGCAGCTATTAATTTTGGCAATTCCGGTGGTCCATTGATTAACTTACAAGGTGAAGTTATTGGTGTTAATACTGCCATTGCTGGTGGTGCTGAAAATATTGGTTTTGCTATTCCTGTCAACCGTGCTAAGAAAATGATTGAAGAGTTCAATCGAAAAGGCAAAATTGAAGTGCCATTTTTAGGAGTTTATTATATGCTGGTTAACGATGAGATACAGAAAAAATTTGATTTACCAGTTAACTATGGAGCTTTTATCTACCGCGATAAGGAAAGTGCTATTGTCCCTAATTCTCCAGCAGAAAAGGCTGGTTTAAGAAATAGAGATATAATTTTAGAGATAGATAATGAAAAAATAACACCTCAAAATAATCTCGCTCAAATAGTGAGCAGAAAAAACATTGGTCAAAGAATATCGCTTAAAGTTTTAAGGGAAAATAGAGAAATTACTCTTTATGCGGTTATCGGGTCTCTACCAGAAAATTCTCGGTAGTTATTATTCCTAAGTCAATTAAAAATTTTTCATAGCTATTAAAAACAATATTAAACTCTTCGTCCTTTAGATCAACATCGTCTCCCTTATTAATTTTTTCTTTTATTAAATTAACAATTTTAATAGATTTCTTAAGATCCTCTTTATTTTTGGCAACATCATCAGGAATTTTATCGACTTTTTCCTCTAAAGTATATTCACCATAACCAAACATATCTACTATTGAATTAACGAATTTGTCTATTTCAATTAAACCTCTTATTTTATCATTAATAAATATAGCCTTAATTCTTTTAAAGTTTTTCTCCTGATTCTTAATAAACTTAAAGTCTTTTCTCGATTTAAGAAATGATTGCCAATAATCAATTTCATCTTGATTTACCAATTCAAATTTTATCCACCAAATTATCATAAGGGAGGTAAGGATAAGGGATGTTAGATAAACGGATAATTTGGCAAGACCTAATCCAGTAGGAATAATAAAATTTAGAATAGTTTCAAAAAATAAGAAAACTTTTCCTACGGTTAATTCAATAATTTCCATTAGTGTTTTTTATAAAAGAGAAAATAGCTTTTTCTTCAAAGAGATTGCCAATAATTTGAGCACCTACAGGTAAATTATTGACGAACCCAATTGGAAAGCTAAGCGCAGGAAGGTAAGCTAAATTTACGGGTACAGTATAGATATCAGCCAAGTACATTGATAATGGATCGGTCATTTTTTCTCCTATTTTAAATGGCAAGGTAGGAGAGGTGGGCATAAGAATTAGGTCAACTGAACGAAAAGCCTTTTGGAAATCCTCAAAAATAAATTTTCTAGTTTTTAAAGCTTTGAGGTAATAAGCCTCATAATAGCCATGGGAAAGAACAAAAGTTCCTAACAGTATTCTTCTTTTAACTTCCTTGCCAAAACCTTTTTCTCTGGTTAATAGATATGTTTGTAAAAGTTCTTCATCTTTTATTGATAATCCATAACGAATACCGTCATATCTTGCTAAGTTGGAACTTACTTCAGCTGTCATGATTAAATAATAAGTTGGCAAAGAATAGGGCAATGATGGTAATGAAATTTTTTTGATTTTAAAATTTTGACTAATTTTTTCAATAAACTTTTCAAGGCACTCTTTAACACCACTTTCTAAGCCAAGACTATATACCTCCTCCGGTACTCCAATTATTTTAATTTCCTTCGTAATTTCCTTATAAACTTGAGAAGTGCTATCAAACTTATCTTTTCCTCTGATAATAGTAAAAACAGTTATTAAGTCATCCAAGTATCTAGAAAAAACTCCTATCTGATCAAGAGAAGAAGCCATAGCTATCAGGCCATATCTGGAAACAGCAGAGTAGGTTGGTTTTAAACCATAAACTCCACAAAAACTAGCTGGTTGTCTAATTGAACCACCAGTATCAGAACCTAATGCTATTGGGATAATTCCTGCTCCTACCACTGCTGCTGATCCACCTGATGAGCCACCAGGCACTCTTTCCGGGTCAAAGGGGTTAAAAGTTGGATGATAGGCTGAGTTTTCAGTGGATGAGCCCATAGCAAATTCATCTAGGTTTGTTTTGCCCACAATGACTGCACCAGCCTCTTTTAATTTTTTGATTACAGTAGCATCATAAGGGGCAATGTAATTTTCTAGTATTTTTGATCCAGCAGTACATCTTTCTCCCTTGACCAAAATATTATCTTTAATAGCAATGGGTATACCCCAAAGAGGTAAATTTTTATCTTTGTTCTTTAACTCATCTAATGTTTTCTCTATTAGTTTTTCTGTTAAAAATAAGAAACCCTTAACCTTTTCATCTTCTTTCTTGATAAATTCAAGATAGTGATGATAAAAATCTTCCAGTCCTATTTCATCTATTAATTTTCTTAGTTCATCAATCGATAAATTTTTAAAATTCATCTGATGGTATTTAAATACTTTACTACTTCAAGGGAGGCAATGATTCCTTGTCCAACAGCGACTCCGATTTGTTTATGTGGTATATTGGTTACATCTCCAGCGGCAAAGACGCCAGGAATTGATGTTTGGCATAGTTGATTAACTATAATCTCGCCGTATTCATTCTTTATGTTCCAAGCGTCAGGAACAAATTCTGAATTGGGTTTAAGCCCGATATGAATAAAAATTCCATCAACTGCTAAATTTTTTACTTCACCTGTCATTTTATCTAAATATTTTAAACCACTAACTTTTTGATCGCCATAGATTTCCTGAGTAAGAGCATTATAGATTATTTCCACATTCTCTTTTGATTTTAATTCTTCAATTAAGACTTTATCTCCCTTCATTTCTGGGTTCTTATTAATGATATAAACCTTTTGGCAAATTCTTGAGCCCATAATTCCACCTTCATTAGCAGAGTTTCCCCCTCCTATAATGGCAACAATTTTATTTTTAAATAATGGCAAATCGCAGACAGAGCAATAGCTCAATCCTTTATGGTAAAATTTATCTTCTCCTGGTATGTTAAGCTTTTTAGGACTAGATCCCGTTGCGATGATGATCGTTTTAGCTTCGTATGTATTTTTATTTGTTTTGATGATAAAACCGTTTGGCTTTTTAATCTCAAGAGATAGGACCTCTTCTATTATTGGCTTTATTTGGTATTTTTCCATATGTTCCCTAAATTTTTTGGCTAATTCCACTCCATTAGTTTCGGGAAATCCAGGATAATTTTCGACAATTCCCGACAATGCCATCTCACCACCAATATCTTTGGCAATAATCGAAAATTCTATTCCTTGCCTTTTTAGATAGATAGAGGCAGAAATTCCTCCAGCCGAAGCACCAATTATGATCGAATCGTAGACATTGCTCATTTTACTAAATAAAATAAAAATTACATTAGAAAATATTTATTCTTTGCTTATGATAGAGCTGAAGATATTTCGTCAGGAGAGAATCCTACGATTATTTTTCCCTCAATATCAATAACAGGCACTCCATACTGGCCTGATTTTTCTACCATTTCATTTGCCCATTCTTCATTAGTTTCAACATTTCTCTCTTCATATTCATATCCCTGACTTTTAAGAAATTCCTTTGCTGCTTGACACCAGGGACAATAGGTTGTTGTATAGATAATTATTTTTTTCATTGCTGTTGAAGTTTTTCAATCCCCGACAAGAGACAATTTTCGTCAATACCTACCACCTGAAAAGCCATGTTATCCTTTTGAATAAAAAAATTTGGTGTTCCTCCGAGGTTCAAGCTAAGAGAATAATTCATGTCATTTTTAATGTCTTGATTATATCTATTCTCATCAACGCAAGCATCAAAGTTTTTTGTGTCCAGATTCAATGTTTGAGCAATTTCTGTCCAGATTTCCTTTCGAGTAGTATTTTTACCTGCTAATAATTCTTCGAATATCTTCTTATTAAATTCCCAAAATCTTCCTTGTTCATTAGCACACCTGGCTGCATTAGCAATTGGTTCAGCTTCTGGGTGAACCGAAAAATCACGATAATAAAGAGCGACTTGTCCATCTCGCACTAGCGGTTCTATCTTAGGATAAAACTCAATCGCTGCTTTAGCACAGAAGGGACATAGATAGTCCGAAAATTCAACTATTTTAATAGGTGCATTAGGATTTCCATAGGGCGGTAAATTGCCAAGCTCAACAGGTGTTGTTGGTTTAAGGTTATTTTGACAAGATGAAACTTCTCTCTTTTGGACTTTACCACCTAGAAAATAAAGAGAGATTGACAAAGCTAAAATTACTAAAATGATAATTATCAAACCTAAATTTTTCTTAATGTGTGTTAACATTAAATTAGACTAATCATTTAATTAACGACTTTTAAAATTATAACATAGTTATAAAGATTTATAAGCTATTAAAAGTTTATGACTAACGGTAATAATCCTCTTTTTTGGATATTGGCTGTTGTTCTAATTCTAATTAATATCTTTGCTGACATAGTAGAATTAGTGGCTAATCTAATAAGTCTTACCGTGGTAGGCTCTTTTGTTTTGTTTATAAGTTCAATTATTGGAGGGTCAATTAGCTTTATGACTTCTTTACTTTTGATTGTTATGGGAGGAATTGATTATACATCGATTGCTAAAAAAATAGCGATTTACTTGGTTAGTTTTTTAGCCGAACTTATTCCCGGTATTAGTTTTTTGCCCCTAAGAACTATTTCTGTTTTTATTGTGATTATGATGATGGTTGCTGAAGCTAGAGCCCAAAGGTTTGTTCAAGAACAAGGAGAAAAAAGTGAAGAAGGTAATGAACAAACAGAATCATCTCAGGATACGAACTTAGTCGAAAATCAGAACCAATAAGAAAAAAGCAGTTTAGCCAAATTTTTGTTTTTAAAAGTTTTTATTCATAAGGCTTTAAATAGTGACTAAACATTGATCTAATAGAATTTAAGTTGGGTTATAATTAAAACAGCTAAAGTTTAAGGAAGGTTACTTTAGTTAATTACTTAGAATAAAAGTTTATGACATTTAATAAAAATATTTTCGTTTTCTTAATTATCTTGTGTGCTTTTTTTAATTTTTCTTATGCTCAAACAACTCCACCTTCTCCTGGTCAAGTTTCTAACTTAGTTATTTCTGACATCACTACTTCCTCCTTAAAACTTTCTTGGCATCCATCAACTAACACTGACTACTATAAAATTCAAAGAGATTATACTCCTAACATTGCCTCAACCACAGAAACATCATTTATTGACACTGGTCTTTTCCCTTGTACTAAATATATGTATGTCATTGAATCAGTCAATAGATACTATGGCAATGAAAACAGATATGTTTCTCGAGGAACCTATAGTGGGACAGCCTCTGCCACTACCCAGTGTTTAGACTATTATGACTTTCATCTTGGTTTTGATGGTCCTCAGACTGTTGTTCAAGGAAATAATCTTTATCTTAGAGTAGTTGTTCATATTTTTTATCCTTCTAATCCTAACAATATCTACTTTCGAGTAGTTAATCAATTACCTTCTGGTGTTTCTGTTTCTTTTCCTGATATTTCCTCTGGGCCAAATGATAGATTTTGTAATAATCCAGATTTAGGTTGTCAGTGGTGGCGACCAAGTGGAAAAGCAGTAACTACCATTAAAATTACCACTTCCTCTTCTACTCCTTTAGGTATTTTTACTGTCAGAGTTCAAGCAAAAGCAAGGCATTTTACAGCTGTTCCTCCTGATATTGCTGTTCGTTATGTTGATATTCCCATTAATGTTTTACCTCAACCACAACCTCTTCCTAAAAAAGAATTCAAACAATTACCACCTTTACCAGAGAAATCAAGATGGGAAAGTAATATGGTAAATTTTGGATCTTTACATTGCGAAGATAAAAATCTTTATCGTTGGCATTGTTGTGGTTGGGAAGGCGGTGTTTGGTATTATGATGGTATGAGAGTTTATTATAACATTACTGACTATACTCAAGACCCCAAATGGATAACTTGCGCTTCATACTTTAAATACATTCCTAATGCATCTTACACTCCTTATCGCCAAGTGGTGTTAGAAAAAAATGGGAGAATTCATGGTTGGCGAGTATTTACTGAAGGATTAACAAGAGACTATTTTAGATTTGGAGATATCCTTTCCAGACAAGCAGTGATTTTACTATCTCAAAATAGTGGCTATGCCAATGTTTTCAGAGGTCAAAGAATTTGGGACATTATCTCTCCTCTTAGACAAAGAGAAGTTGCCTATGCCATTATGGCTCATCTTGATGCCGAAAAATTAGGTATGCCAGAACATCCTGAATTGAGAGAATATGTTAACGTTGCTCTTGGTCATCTTGATCAGCTTTTTAACTTTACTAGTCCACCCTATAATTATCAATATCCTTACCCCTATACTCAACCATTCTATGTTGCTCTTGCTTCTGAAGCTCTAATCAGATACTACGAAGAAAAAGAACAGGATCCCAGAATACCTGTTGCTATCAAACAAGCTTATGAATGGATATGGGAATACATGAGAGGAAATGTAAGAACAGGAATGACCATTTCTTATAGTGACAAAAAAGATCCTCATGAAGGTGGCGGTCCTAATTTATCTGATGGTTTAGTTGATCTCAATCTTCTTAATTTGCCTCCTCTTGGTTGGCTCTATACTTTAACAGGAGACGAAAAATATATCGAATGGTCAGATCTTTTATGGTCAGCAGGAGTAAAAGGAGCATGGCTATCAAATGGTAAACAATTTAGTCAAAATTATCGTTGGTCATTTAAATATCTAGAGTGGAGAGACGGAATTAAACTTAATCCCTATGTTCCTCCTTCAGCCAATTTCCTAAATCCTACTAACTATCATCAATATCTTAAAATCTCACTCTTTTCAGACAATTACTCTCCTCAACCAGGAGATATTATTACTTATCGTGCTGTTCTCAGAAATATTTCCACTACTACTCTTGTCAGAACAAGATTTTCCTTTCCTCTAACTACCTTGATCAATCAAAATCA
>JANXBL010000040.1 GCA_025060575.1 Patescibacteria group bacterium
AATAAACAATATACCATGCCCACCTATCAGAAGGAAAAACACGAGAATTGATTGGAACTGATTGAGCGAGGAGGAAAGACGGAATTATACAAAAGCTAACAATTAATAGGAATATGGCTATGCTCTTGCTTTGATTATTCATGAATTTATTCATCTCGCGGAGGGGGTGGGATTCGAACCCACGAGCTCCCAAATCGGGAGCAGGTCTTAGCAGGACCTTGCTTTAAACCACTCAGCCACCCCTCCTCTACTAGTTATTATAACATAGACTCCACTAAATGTTAGTATGATGATTAATTAATTTTCTTCTAATATGTGAGATGTGATTTTCCCTTATAATAGAGTACTCCTCTTTATTAAATAAGTGTTTACTTATAAGATGAGCAGCATGTTCTCCGCCAAGAAAATAGGGCATAATCACATAATCAACTCCATATTGATATAACTCTATGGCATCTTGGTTATTAGTAGCGGTCAAAATACAAATGCCATTTTTATTAAATTTTCTATACTCAGTTAAAATCAAAATATTTGTTTGAAAATCTGGTATCGTTGAAACTAATAATTTAGTTTCTTTAAAATTTAAGTCATTAAGAGTATCAATTTCGCTTGCATCCCCATAAAAAACATTAATCCCTTGCGATTGTAACCTTTTAACTATTTCTAAATTATAATCAACAACCAAGAATGAAAAATTATTTTTATTAAATACTTCAACAAAAAAGGACCCTATTCTATCACTTCCAAACAAAATTATTTCATAGTGCCCTTTAATTTCTTTCTTTTCTTTTTTCATCTTCCTTTCAAAAATTTTCAGTAAATCCTTGAGAAAGGGATATACATTTTCTGCATAGGTAAAAAGATAAGTAGAAAGAAAGATGGTAATTAAACCGATGACCGATAAAAGCGAAAGTAAACTTTCTTGAATGTGCTTCATATCGATTCCAAGACTAAAAAGAATAAATGAAAATTCACTGATCTGAGCTGATGTTAGCCCTAATAAAAACATTGTTTTCCCTCGATAACCTAAAAATCCTAAGAGAATAAACATAATCAACGGATTGCCAATTAAAACAAAAAGAGAGAAAATCAATATTGGTAACCAAAATTGCTGAATTTCAGTAATAACTATCTGGGAACCGATGGCAATAAAAAATAGGACCAGGAAAAAATCGCGGAGTGGTTTTAACCTCGATGCTATTTCTGAGGATGTAATCAAGGAAGATAAACTTACCCCAGCAATTAAAGCTCCAATTTCAACCCCAAAACCGAGATATTCAAAAAGAGAAGCAATAGCAAATCCAAAAGCTAATGAAAAGATAAATAGAAATTCAAGTGATTTAGCAAGAAAATTTTCTGATTTCGCTATTAATCTGTGTGAAAAATAAGGAATTAAAAAAATTAAACCTAAACCTAGTAAAATTTTTTCAAAGCTTATAAGTGCTGGAGAAAAATCATCACTTTGAAAAAAAGTTAAACCGATTATTATCAATATTGTTATTAAATCTTGAACCAAAAGAAAACCAACCGCCAATTTGCCATAATTTTTTTCTAAATCTCCCTTATCGGTTATTAATTTAATTACAATAACTGTGCTTGAAAAAGACAACGCTGCGCCTAAATAAAAAGCAGATAAGTCTGAAAACCCTATAAGTTTTGCGATTAAAAAACCAATGAATATAGTTACAATCTCCTGCAAACCTCCAATAATCAAAGAAGGTACTCCCACTTCTCTCAATGTTTTAAGCTTTAATTCTAAACCCACGATAAAAAGAAGTAAAGCTATTCCTATCTCAGAAAATGTTTCAATAATTATTTCTCTTTCAAAAAATGATGAAAGAAGTAGTCCCAAGACTAAACCGCTTACGAGATAACTAATAATCAAAGGCTGTTTTAAAACCCTAAAAATCAGAGCAATAAAAAATGTTACTAAAAAAATTATGGTGAGCTCAAAAAATGGATTCATTTCCATTCTACTAATGGCACAAAAACAAACCCGTGAAAATAGTCTTTATTTATTCTTCCGTTTTCCTTTTTGATTTTCCAAATTCCATGATTATCGGGAATAACTAATATTCCATTATTAGCTAATTGATCAATCAATTCTTGAGGCAAGTGAGAAGCAGAAGCGCTAACTAAAATACGATCGAAAGGAGCATCCTCTTCTCTACCCTTAGATCCATCACCACAATAAACCTTAACTATATCTTTCTTAATAAAATTATATCTTTCAATATTTGATTTACCAAATTCAAAAATTTCGGCAATAATTTCAATAGCATAAACCTTTCCTGGCTCAACTATTGAGGCTAATAAACATGTTGTCCAACCAGAACCAAAACCGATATCTAAAACTTTTTGACCTTGCTTTGGTTCAAGAAGCTCCAACATAAAAGCCACTGTAAAAGGTTGGGATATTGTCTGTCCATATCCTATCGGTAATGGATAATCATTATAAGCCTGATCATGATATTCTTCTAATACGAAATCCTTTCTATCTATTTTTAAAAATGCTTCAATAATCGATTTTGATCTAAGAACCCCGTTTTCTATTAAATGGTTAACTAAGGATTTATTACTATTAATCATAGAAATACTTTTATTTTAAACTATCCCTGATTTTTATAAACATTTCTTGAGGATCGTTACTGTTATATATTTCGCTTCCTATAATTATGTAGTTTGGTTTATAGAGTGCTATTTTATTGATATTACCAAGATTTATTCCTCCATCAATCATCAATTTTAAGGATTTTTTTCTATTTCGAAGATTATTTAAAAAATCCAGCCTGTTATATGTTTCCTCAATGAAAATTTGACCAGATGAACCTGGCATAACACCTAATACTAAAATACCATCTATATAGTTAATATACTTTTCAATAAACTTAAACTCAAAATCTGGTGGCCAACAGATAAAAACACTCTTTTTTGATCTTTTAATAATTCTAATAACAGCATCAGGATTAGGTGATGAATCAAGATGAATTGCAACTGCTTTTACTTGCCTTTTTAACCACTTCCAAATTTCTTGAGGTTTAAAATATATCATCAGATGAAGATCAAGAATCAATTTTTCATCTAATAGATCTAAATAATTAGCGTCAAGCCAAGTTTGATAACCATTTGTAAACTCAGCTTCAGCAATATCAAGATGAAAGTGAAAAGTTAAATTTTCTAACAACTTAATTCTCTTTTGTAATTCTTCAAATGTTTGGACATTAATTGAAGGAATAATTTCTATTTTCATATTCACTAATCTTTTTTAATCTCCTCAAGTATTTTTCTTCTTTTTTAAAATTTGAATTTAGAAAACTTTTAACGATTTCCAAAGCAAGCTCTTTATCAATAAAATCACTTGCTAAGCACAACATATTTAAATCGTCATCCTCTCTCGCCTTTCGAGCCATTTCTGGGTGACAACAAACAGACGCCCTGATACCTTTTATCTTATTAACCGCAAAACACATTCCTGCTCCTGAACCACAAATTAAAATACCTACTGAATTATCGTCCTTGACCACTTCAATACCAACTCTTAGAGCAAAATCAACATAGTCATCATTAGGGTCATAAAAATGAGCACCACAATCCTCTAGCTCAAAACTTAATCTTTTCTTCAAAAATTCCTTTAACTCAAAACCACGATGATCGGCGCCAATAAAAATTTTCATCTTCCCCTTATCATTTCATTAATTTTTCTTAAAGTTGCTCCTCTAACGATACCATCAGGTCTTCTAATTTTGAGT
>JANXBL010000041.1 GCA_025060575.1 Patescibacteria group bacterium
AAAATGCTACCGCCATTATTCAAAGATATCCTTTTATTGTCTACACTAATCTTGAAGAGAGATTGATCAAATTATCTAAAAAATTCAATAACTATGCTTCAATTTTTTCTTCTTTCCCCCAAATTATTCTTTTCGATATTGATAATGTTTTAAATAAGTTCTCAATGGCTGGTTTTAACAATCCTACTGATTTGCTAAGTAGAGTTCCGCAAATAGCAGGTATAGATATTGAGGCAAAGATAAAAACTCTAAAAGAGTTAGGTTTTAGTGATCCAATTAAATTGATAACTTCTTATCCTCGGATAGCTTATCGAGATATTCCTAAAATTGTTGAGACAATGAAAAGTTTAGGTTTTAGAGATCCAATAGTGCTAATAGAAAAAATACCTAATATCATAGATGCTAATTTTGAGGATATGATAAGATCTTTAGAGGAAGCAGGTTTTACCGATGTTATAAGATTAATAGAAAAAGATTCTAATGGTAGCTTACTCTTCAACTATAGAAAAATTGAATCAATTATCGAGAATTTAAGAAGATTAGGTTTTGAAAACCCATTAAGATTAATAGAGAGATATCCAGAGCTAACTACTAAAAATTTAGAAAGAGTAATTCAAAATTTAATAGAAAGTGGTTTTTCTGATCCAATTAGAATTATCAGCATTTTTCCGCAAATATCTGGCATCAACATTTTTAGGGTTTTAGATTCTTTTAAAAGGATTGGATTTAGAAATCCTATCAGAGTGATTGAAAAATATCCATCGGTCATGGGACTTTCTGAGAGAAATATTCTCTTTAAGATTAGGTTATTTGAAAAAATTTTTCGTAAATTAAATTTCGGCTATAGTCCTTTAGATATTTTTGAAGAAAAACCAATCTTATTGGGATTGAATACTTTCCGATTATTATTCTTTTTAAGGATGGTTATTTTTTATGGAGGAGATAAACAAGATTTTTATTCTTTGGTTAAACATAATCCTTTTCTAGTTTTTTTTATTGTTTTAAATAATCAAATTGATAATATTGAAAATTTAAGATATTTAGCCTATAAATACACTAATTCATTATCAAAATCTATAAGAGATAAATATATCCAAGAAACCAAAGATAATTTAGATTCGATAATTGGGCAATTAAAAGACCGTCAAAATAATCCTTTTCTAATAAAACTGGCGATGACTTTAAAGAGATTAGTATAATTCTCTATTTTGTTAGTCTTGAGCAATATATTATTTTAAAATTTAAAAAGTAATATGGTCCCTAATTGCAAAATTTTACCTTATAGACTAGTCTATCTGTGGTTGGGCTTGCTTTCTATTGTTGTATTTTTCTTATTATTAATCATAAGAGCTAAAGATACTAAAGCAAATTTCGCTTATTTTTATCCTCAGACTTGTCTTGGTAGTTTTATTAACCCTGAAAAAGCCCAAGGTGGATTAGAAGCAAAATCTTTGGATGAGGTTAATGAAAATAATTCTGCTGTTTACCTGGGAGGTTTTAAAGAGATATATTGTGGTAACTTCCACGGTCCTATAAAAGAAAGTACAGAGATAAAAAGAATAAATTTAAAATTTAATTTGCTTTTAACAGAAAAGAGAATAGAAACTCCAATTATTGAGTCAACTTCTTCGCCTTCTTTTATCGAAAAGATATTTCCTTCTAGAGAATTAGAAATAATTAATACTTCTAGCCACAATGAAAATGAAGGCAATTTAAATGAACAACCTTCTTCGTTTCTATTCCCTTTTAGTTTCGTATTTGCTCAAGAGCAAAATAATGAATTAAATTCTAATAATAATCAAAGCACTTCTTCGTTGACTGAATTAGATATTAATTCATCATCTACATTTTTTGATATTTTTTATACCCTAGACGGTGAAAATTGGGATTATTTAGCATCATTAACGGCTGAAAACTGGAGGAATTTTAGTATTTCTATTCCCGTTAATGATTGGTTTCTTATCTCAAAGATTCAAATTAAAATTCAATCTAATCCATTATTAGATAATATTCCATATTTATATCTAGAGGCAGTTGTTTTAGAGATTGAGCATGAAGACAAAAAAAATGAAAGCGATGAAAATAAACTTTCTACTGAATGTTTAGAATTAGAAAAGAAAATAAATTTGGCCAGATTGGAAATACATAATTCTACTTCAAGCGAAGTTAAAGATGAAAACAGATATAATTTGACTTTTCAAAAGTCAATCGATAGTTATTTTATTGTCTATCAATTTGAAAAAGGTAATGATTATGAATCGTGGATTTATGATAGGGATAATCGATTGTGTAAAAAGTTAATTGGATTAAATTTACAAAATTTTCCCTTTAATATTCATGGTCACACTCTTTTTTATGTTGATGAAAATAGAGTGCTTAATGGTTACGATTTAATTTCGGGCAATATGTTTTCTCTTACATTTGAAAATAGTGCTGAAATACCTCTGGGAGAAAAAAGAAAGTTGATATTAAATTTAATTGACAAAGATTTGATTATTAAGGAGGAGATAGGGGAGTAAAATGATTAGAGATATTTTTTTTAATCTAATAAATATTTTTACTTCCAGAAAAATATTTATCTACACGATTTTGATCATTCTAATTTACATTCTTTTGGGTTTACTAGATTTAACAAAAATTTTATTTTTTGAAAAAAAGATCGCTGATAACACAAAGCCAAAAATAGCTAGAGCAGTTTATCACTATACTCCCTCTGGTGGTCAATTAATTACAGGAACTGAACTAGCCCCTGATGCTACTAATATGAGAGGCTGGAGAGCATTGTTAGGTAATGATTCAGGAACTAATGGTTCTGGTAATTACTGGGTAGTTCAAAGAGCTAATCCAGGAGGTTTAGATCTTCAATTTTGGTTTGATGGTGTTGAACTTTATGGAGCAAATAAGATGATTATTACTATTGAGGATACTAATATTACTACTGGTGATGCCTATGTTCATCAAATATGTGACTGGATAAATTCAACAGGTGTTGATAATTCCCCTTCTGGAAATTGTACTGGAGGAGGATGGAGAACACTTCAACCTAGAAAAACAACATTTACTAACACTGCTGATACTATTAGACAATATGAAATCTATAATGGTTATTTTTCCACTAGGGTCACCTCTCCTGGTTCACCCATCAATACTCCTCTTACTAACTTTATCGAACCAACAAACAAAAGAGTATTACTTAGAGTCCTTTCGACTGTTAACTCGAATGTTCAATTTAGAATTGACGCTGCTTCTCTTGAAGTGGCTATTGATCCTATTTATGAACCAGCAAATATTACTCTAACCTCTGCTGGAGCAACAACCAATTTTATTTCTGATTTAGTTGGAGCAGTTTCAACTAATATTAATGCTTCTGATGGTAATAAGTTAACTATTCCTATGCCTGCTGCTAATCAGCCAGTAGATTTCTATTTTGTTTTTACTGGTATAAAAACCTATCCAACAATGAATACTGTTTTAGTTTCTCCTGAAATCTGTGTTTCTAATACTGCTCTAACCTTTAATATCTTTTTGAGAAATTTTCAAACTAATTCTTGGACACCATTATTTACTACTAATCAAACAGGTTCAGCCTGTACTACTGATACTGAATATGCTTATGCTTTTAATCAATATACTATCACTGGTTTTAATCTCTTTGATCATATTTCCTC
>JANXBL010000042.1 GCA_025060575.1 Patescibacteria group bacterium
AAAAACAGAACAATCAAAATAAAGAAAGAAATAGCGTAAAGAAAATACATTTTTTTCATTTTTGCTTGTTTTCTGTTTTAGTAATAATATCTTATAAAGTGGGATTCAAACTTGCTTGTTTTCTTAATTACGACCGATTAATACTTTTTTTACTGCTTCAATGTGTTTACAATGTCCCAAGTTTTCATGGGCTAAACAATCACAAACTATGCTTCCGTCTTCATACACATCAACACAATAAAAGAAATCATCAGGTAAGTTTAATTCTTTCTTTGACTTTGAACTTGGTTTGATTTTAATTCTTCTAACAATTCTTTCTGGCATTTTATGGGCATTATTTTTAATAAAATTTCGTTGTTTTCACGATAAAAGTCCTTTAAAACTATCCAAACATGTCTACATACTCTACCTCGTTTTCTGGCTGATTTGAATCCTAGACAAGTGCAAGATATTCTTTGGGTTTTAGGGAAATACCTGACTTCGTGCTTATAATTTTTGACATAGTCTTCTATCAGGTTTCGGTATTTTTCCGGATAGTCTTGAGGATTGTATCTTTCTTTCATCAATTTTTTGGTGATTTCTGATGGTTCAAATTCAGCCAAAACTACACTTTTTACCTCTTCCCAAAAATCTGGATGCAAAAGTTCAACATTAAGAAAATTCCCATTCTGAAACGATTTCAATGTCGTCTTCATTTTTTTCTACTTTGTCTTCACTAACTTCAAGCTCCCAAAGTAACACATCAGTTCCTCTTCTCGTTCTGGCCTTACCTAAATAAGTAATTCTAACATAATGATTGACATATTTTGGTAGTTCTCTGTTTAAGATGGTAGATCCCATTAATCCTACTAATTCATCATTGTCTGTCTTGATGAGATAAAGATAGTTATTTCTTAATTTTCCTTTGTTAGGAATAGCATTTTTAAGTAACCCCGTTAATTTCTCTCCTGCTTTAGTTGGTTTCCAAAATTTTTTTATTTCTTCTCTTTGATTAGACTGTGTTGGTGAAATAACTTTTTTAAATTTCATTGGCTAAAAAGATTAGTTAATTTCCGACTGAATTTCAACCTGTGGGACAAGTTTATAAATTGTTCTGTTCCTAATTTTGGTAGCATAAATCACATTTTTTTCTCTTAACTCCTTTAAGATTTTCCATTTAAAATTAGTTGAAATTTTAGCTTCTTGGGCTAATCTTTCAATTTCTGTGCTGTCTATTCCGTCTTCGCTGTCTTCCAATGAGGACATCAGACTGTCAATAAATCTGAATTTTTTCGTATCTTCAATGGCATGCTTTGTGTCAAGCATAAAACCGATTTCTTCATCGTATTTAATTAGCATAGATTTTGATAGAGGAACATCTAATCTATTTTTTAGGCATTGAATAAAGAAATCTAATTTTTCAATGTTTGGCTTTATACACCCCCAGATCATATCAAAAGAGGCAGCAATATCTGAACTACCTCTTATCCTATGGAAACTTAGCCATTCTTCCTCTGATTCTTTTTGAGGTTTAGAGAAGTGGTGAACAGCGATTACGGTGATTCCTTTTTGACAGAGATAGTTTCTTAAATTTGAGGTGATTTTTCTGATAAAACCAGCTTCGTTTTCTTTTGAACCATAGGTAAAGGAAATTAAGGGGTCAAAAATAACCAATTTAGCGTTTTCGCTCTTAAGTTGTTCTCCGAGAATATTTGTTTGGATGTCATCAGATAAATCAAGATGGTAATTAAAATCATTTTGGCTAATGATGTAAACATTAGAAGCAGTTTCTCCTTTGATAATTTTTAGCCATCTTTCTTTAATGGTAGCAAACCCGTTTTCGCCGTCAAAATAGAAAATATTTCCTCCTTCAAAATTAACCTTGAAATTAAAGAAGGTTTCTCCATTAGCTAGGGCATTAAGCAAGAGAAGAACAAAATTTGTTTTTCCAGAGAACATGTCTCCAACAATGATATTGAGTTTGTTTTTGAGAATTATTTTGTCAATGAGATATTTTTGATTGTCATCTAGAATTTCTACCGGATCAGTTAAAGATTTTTTCCCTTTTGTAAAGATATCTTTTACATTATCTATGACTTCTAAAAATCCGTATTTTATGTTGTTTTTAAAATTTTTGTATCCGTTCATAGGTATTTGTCTTTTAAATATTTTAATGCTTCGTAAAAGCTTAATCCGTGGTATTCTTTAATGAAGTTTACTACGTTTCCCCCTCTTTGACACCCAAAACAATAAAAAGAATTTGTTGTAGGATAGATAACAAAAGATGGATTTTTATCAGCGTGAAAAGGTAAAACACAATTTGTAGTATAAATATTACCAGCCTTTTTTAATTGAACACCTGTTTCATTTTGGATCAAGTATACTAAATCAATATCAAAAAATGGCCTTAAATCCTCAAAAATTTCTTTAATTGGTTCTTTATCTTTTTTTTCCTTGTAGAGTTTTTTCAATTCAATAAACTCAATCAAATTGACTAATCTATTTATTTGAAAAATAGCTTCAAAAACTTGATTGTTTAAATCGTTTTCTAAAACAGGGAACGTTTTGATTAGATCCCCATTATTAATTAGGACAGATTTAAGTTTCGAAAATCTTTCTCTCCAATAAGATAGGTTATCTTTAAGAGATTGATAAAATTGTTCATCATCAATTAGCTCTGGGAAAAATTCTCTTAAAACTTTCTTATCATCTTGAATTTTTATCATTTCATCTTCATAAGATTTTTCAAGTTCCTTAAGTCTTTCAACAATTTGGTCAATATATAAGGCTTCATCTTCTGATATGACATTTTTTTCTAAAAATTTTTGTTTCCAATCTTCCCAGTGAATATTCCCATGGATAATCAAATCTAAAATAAATTCTTTTTCTTTTAAAATATTGTATAACATTATGCTACCATTATACCACACTATAAATTTTTTGTCAAGTGTAGTTGCTA
>JANXBL010000043.1 GCA_025060575.1 Patescibacteria group bacterium
TGGAAAATTAAGCGTAACGCTTTCAAGTTTTTGACTTTCATCATATAACTTTCTAAAAAATTTAGAAATATGTTGTAATGTTTTAGCATCTATATTTGTAGAAACAAATTTATTCAATTCTTCAGTTATTGCCTTCTTTTCACTCTCATCAATTAAAGTGCTTGCTGACTCTAATTTGAGCAATACATGAAAGACTATTATGCTCGTGTACAACCTAGACCTTTCTTCCTCCTCTAGATCCTTAATATCAAAAAGAGCCTCCGCTCCGAGTGTTCCCTGAGCCTCCACTGTTGGTTTTTTACTCCCTTTTTTATCTTCCCTACTAGCTTTTTTAACTAATTTTTCAGGATTAAGTCTCATTGTTTTATTCTAGTTAGATTAATCTCCCTTATTTTATTCAGAACATTTTCTAAAATTACATCTAAATCAGGAATAACATTTCTTAGTTCACCAAAAAAATCATTATAAAAATTAAATAGATCATCAAAATTATAAATAGAAGGAGTGCCTTCCCCTTTTATTTTATCCACTTTCTTTTTGAGGTTTTCTTCCAAAAAATTTAATACTAGCTCAACCTTTTCTCTTCCATATTTCTTATCTATTTCAATTATTAAGCCCTTTATTAAAATGGAAATTAGTGTGGTATTGATGTTAAACGACTCAGATAGATTACTTTCTAAATAATCATATTCAAATAGCTGGTCTTGTTTCATTTATTTATATTTAACCCTAAATTAATTCGGTTTTTCGCCATGAGTGCTTTCTATCATCTTTTTTGTAATTTCAAGAATTAGTTTATTAATATCATCCAGCCCTTTGCCAAGCCTTAAAGTAACTTCCCTTATAATTTCATTTCTTTTAGTTGGTTCAATTCCTCGTTCTTCTAGAAGCTTATCTAATTTAGAGGTAATTTCCACTGCAAGCTCAATCATGGTTTGCCCATATAATTTATTTTCTTTTACGATTTGAGCTAGCCTAGCAGCTACATGTTCTCTTTCAGTAGCATCACCCACTAATTCCTTAATCTTTCTAGCTATAATATTTTCAACCTGGCTTCTGATCAACTCCCTTACAGTCTCATTAAATTCAGTTTCTTTTTCTGCCCTCTCTATGGCTTCATTTAAATATCTTTCTCTAACCTTTTCTCTTTCAGTTTCCGACTCTAATAAAATAGATTCTTCAATTATTTTTTTAAGTCCATCTCTAAACTCTTTCTCGTCAATAATAGCTAGTGTAGTTTCTAATTTTGCCGTTTCTATGGTAGATTTTCCCAATTCTCTGGTAAACTTCGTTTGACTTTCTAAGACTTCTGATGCTTGCGCGTATGGATGCAAAGGAAATATAGGAATTGAAAGCCATAAATGAATAAAATATAAAATAGCTGAGGAAATAGCCAATCCAACTCCCCCACGCCATAATAATCTTCCCTGTGTCTCGAAATTACTTACCTCTCGATAATAATGAGAAGTTTGTAAGTTTTGGGTTTGGATTACACCTCTTTCCACCATACCAATTTCTCTTCTAACCGCGTTAGCAATTTCCATTAGAGTTATATTATTACTTCTGCCAATTTGTTCAATGATATTATTTATAGATCCCATTACAGCTTGAAGATTTTGAGGATTAATTTCACTTTGAAGACTCCTTAATAAGTCCTCAACATTTGCAACTATATCATCTATTTGTAGAGTGGAACCATCGTTTAGTTTTATTTCACCTCTTATTACATTATTTCTTAATTTTTCTAGGCGATTTAAAAGACCATTTAAAATCCTCTCTAAGTCTCCAGCCATTTGTTCTGAATATCTTCTCATCAATTCCGCTTTTGGCACTACAACCTCCCTTTGTAAATGACCAGTTGATTCTTGAGCTATATGTCTTAAGTCTGGTGGGGTGGGATTTCTTCTCCTAAAATAAAATATAACGCAGCCTATCGCTAATAATAAGGATAAGATAGAGGCGCCAAGAACTGATCCGGCCAGAGGGTGTGGACCTACTAATCTGGAAGCCGCATCAGCAACCGGATCAAAACCCTGAGCTAAGGCTTGAGAAGCAATCCCTGTAAGAGCGAAGGGAGTAAGTAATTTTGCTACAACTTTTGGTAATCTACTAGCAATTGAATCTAATCCTCTCTCATCCATCTCCGCATTAAGGACTTTATCTATTTCATTTAGAGTTTCATGAGCTTCTATTAGAGCAAAGTTATTCTCTAAATATTTTTTATATGCCCCTAATACTTCCCTATTGGCTAGAAGTTCTTCTAGGCTTTTGTTTCCCTCAAAACCTTCTTCTAAAATAAAATCGTTTCTTAGTAAGTTAACTATTTGCTCTATAGGTTCAGTTAGTCCTTTAACTCTTTGAATCTTCTCAGCTACTTTCTTTTCTAGTTCTAATATAACCACTTGCTCTTTTTTCCTTTGCTCCTCATAATCCTTATCCCTATCTTCTTTCGTATAAACAAATTTTTCTGCCATTAGTCTTTAATTTAATCTTCTAGTGATATTATTCGGTATTAGTATTATAACATAATTATAACACATTTTTATATATTTAATGTCATTATAACACCAGGTTTAATAAAAAATACATAAAGCTTAATGATAAGTAAGTTAGTATTTAATTTGACAAAATATAAAATGTATGTTAAAATTTAAAATAGAAGTCTAGATAAGGAGGAAAAAAGATGCTTAGGTTATTGC
This sequence comes from Patescibacteria group bacterium, assembly GCA_025060575.1. Classification (GTDB taxonomy): domain Bacteria; phylum Patescibacteriota; class Minisyncoccia; order UBA6257; family HR35; genus JANXBL01. Next base: position 2,700 of record JANXBL010000043.1, read on the forward strand.
TAGCAACGATGCTTCTGCTCCTGACTACGCCGCAGGCTCATTCTTGGCAAAATCAAGACGTAGTTCCGTGGGAAAAGTATGCCAAAATAGAGGAGCTCAGAGCGAAAAGAGGCTCCTTTGGTGAAATATGGATTGAGGGTGAGAAATTACCAACACCAACTCGTATCTCTCAGTCCATATCGGAA
>JANXBL010000044.1 GCA_025060575.1 Patescibacteria group bacterium
TTTTCAAAGCCTCTTTTTTTCAGAAAATCAATTGACTCTTGAATTCTTTTAAAATTAATTTTAAAATAACCACGACTATAAAATCTCTCTAAAATCTTTATAGGCTCAGCAAATCCCATCTTTTTTAGCCTTTTCACACTCCGATTGATAATTTCAGGCTCGAACTTAATAATTCTTTGAGGATAAAGCTCAATAATTAATTCTGGCTTTTTAAAGCCTAGTTCTCTAAGTCGAACTAATAATCTTTCTATCCTATCAATGTTACTTAAAAGCAAAATAGGAGGATAACCTTCAATCAAAGAAACATGATTCAATCCAAGGTTAGATAATCTTTCAGCCCTTTTTGTTATATCAAAAATTATTATTTTAGGGAAATTATCAATGATAGTAACAGGATCATTAATGCCTAGTCTTTCCAATTCTTCTATTTTTCTCTCAATGGTTTGAAAAGTATACCCGAGGAGAAATTTTAATGAACTTTCTCTTTTAAAACCTCTCCTCCTTAAATTTTCTATTTTTTCATTCCTATCTTTATCCCTAAAACTTTCAACCATCTAACTTAAATATCTAACCTTGCCTTTTCTTGCCAATCTCTTTCATCGAAAACAAGGATTTCGGTATCCGAAATTAAATAGAGATAATCGTCAATATAAACAGCCCTTCTAAATCCTCTATCAACTTTCTTAGCTGTAGTTAGTTTCCTATCCTTATAAGAAAAAACATAGGCCTTGTTATAGAGTGGCATAAAGAATACCTTATATTCAGGATCATGCAAAAATGCTCGATGATTATCGAGAACCTCTGACCAAGAAGTCCACTCTTCATCAAGTTTAATTTTGTCAAGCTCAACCGGTTTGTTAGGATTAGAAACATCAAAGAGAGAAATTTTGATTTTCCAGTCTTCTCGACCAATACCTACCAATAAATTTTCTTCCAGTTCATGTAAGTATGAAGAAAAACCAGGAATTTTTAGTTCTCCAGTCATCCTCGGATTTTTAGGATCAGAAAGATCTAGGACATAAAAAGGATCAATTTCTCTAAAGGTAACTAGGTATCCTCTATCGCCATAAAATCGAGCAGCATAAATTCTTTCTGTAAGACCTAAGTTTTCTACGCCTCCTATAACACTTAGATTTTCATCAAGTACATAGACAGCATTAGAAGAAGTTACATTAGTCCAAAATGGACCAAAATTAAAACCTCGTCTTCCTAAGGTAACAGCAACTCTTAGGTAACCCTTATGTTCGTCGAGTGAAAATTGATTAAGTAAATCACCAGGAATATAACCAGTATTTTTGACCTCTAGATTATCGGTGCTTATTTTAACCACAGCGGTTTTTTCTATTTCCCTGATTTTGCTTGTAAGGTAGTCTTTAATTCTTTTATCAATCTCACTGTAAACTTTAGACTTATCGGAAATTCCAGCTAGATAACGATTGATCAATAATCTCAATTCAAAAATTTTTGCTTCTTCACTTAAATCATACTCCCTTAACTTAATTACTTTGTTAACCAATTCAAATGGCAAAATATCGTTCAATTGAGTAGTAAAGAAATCTAAAACATAAGAGTGAAGTCTTTCTTCATATTGATAGGTAAGGTAAATATTTTGAGGAGAAACATACACAACCGTACCATAGGAAGAACCTAGAAAACCAACCTTGCTTTCAACATCACCGGTTTTTGGATTGATTATGAAAACATTAAAGGAAGTGTTATTAGCTATTGGTTTAATGGGTAAATAAAAATCAGAACAGCTTAATGTGATCTCCTTGGTAGAGTCAGTGAAAAAAGTAAAAGGACAAGGATTATCTATAGGCAAAAACGTCCTCAGAATAAGATATAACTTTTGATTATAAAAGCGAGCGGTAAGTAAATCTGTTCCCCCTGCGTATTCGTAATTCCATAATTTCTTTGGCTTAGCTGGGTCAGAAACATCGTAAGCAATTAAGCTTTGATAGTGAAAAGCTATGAGGATTTTATTGGTTTGATCGAAAAGCAAATAACGTGGTATTTCATACCATCCTTTTGAACCGCTGTCTTCAATATTAGTAAGAAAAGATAAATTTTCAACAGGAAAAGCGTTTATTATATTAATTCCTCGCCGAGGTTTAATTAAGACATTAGAAGTAGCAGTTCTTGGATAGATATTCTGATACTCATTGGCAAAGTAAATACGAAAACCATCATTCTTTACAATATCTGGTTCATCAATACCTTTAACTTGAACATTGGTCTCAGAAAATCTCCCTGGAACAGTCTTGGCTGTTGTCTCAACAGATTGTGATCCTGCGAATGGAGTCATCATTTGAATTCGTGCTTCTTGAGTCAAAAAAATATCAGGAAGCCCTAAGCTAAGGCTTGGCATAGAATATCTAAGGGAAGACTCTGTTAACTTCGCTTTAATAGCAGCTGATGAAGTTGCTCTCTCTAGAAATTTTTCTCTTGTCTTTTTGCTAACGGTGGAATAATTTTTACGAAACCAATTTATTGCTCTTTGCCCAAATATCTTACCATCAGAGTCAATTCCTAATTTAACTTTATAAAATTCTTTTATTGCTTTTCTTGTTTCCCTCCCAAAAACGTTCGTTACTCCTGAAGGAATATTAAAACCAGCTCTAATTAAGCATTCTTGTACTCGAGCAACTGC
>JANXBL010000045.1 GCA_025060575.1 Patescibacteria group bacterium
TTTATGAATCCTTATTGACAATAACATCTTATTACCAACATAGTCAGGCAGGAAGAGGAAATCTTGTTGCTAAACTTTTAGAGGAATTAGGAGAATCAGAAAAAATGGAGTTTGAATTTGCTTTAATGAAACTTCCTCAATGGTTGGGGCAAACCATCGAATTAGAAAAGTCTGAACTAACAAAACTAAAATTTGACATCGTTAATAAAAGCACGAAAAAATTTAATAGTAATAGACCTAACGAGGTTGAGATCTTATGAGAAGACCTTGGTCAATTTCAACGACTGTAAGAAATCCGGAAAGATTACGAGATTTTTTAAAGGTATTAAAGAAATTAGAAGGAAAACCTTTTAATAAGGATAACCAGATAAAATACCAAGTGCTATTAATTCAAGAACGTCTTTATAAACCTCTTAATATCCCTGTAAAGTTTAGAAAATATTTTGAAAAACCGGAAATCGTTATCCCTTATGAGGTAGCAGAAGAGATTTTCTATGACCAAAAATACGAAGATCCACCTATGAGAGGGAGGCAATCGGTAAATCCATTAAATAAACTTGGATTTTCTATAGCAAAGGAGGCTTTTGGCCCAATTGTAATCACTGAGTTGGGTAATAGGTTTTTGACAGGAGATTACGATATAGGTTATATATTTTTTAAGAGTTTACTTAAACTTCAGTTTCCAAATCCCTGGAGTGCAGATTTTTCAGAAAAAGAAGGTTTTAATATAATACCATTTATTGCGGTGATGCATCTGATTGAAAAAATAAACAGAAAATCTGCAAAAAGAGGATTAGATAAAAACGAATTCAGTTTGTTTATTCCAACACTGATAAGATTTGATCAAATCGATGAATATGTTGAGAAAATCCTGAAGTTTAGAGAAGAAAAAAATAAAGATAGATTTATTCTCAATTTTACAAAAGAATTCTACAACATAAATAATGTGTCAAATAAAAATATAAACAACTTATTTGATTACGGTGATAACATAATGAGATATTTTAGACTTACAAGATATTTTAAGGTTTCAATGGATCCCTTAGGATATTACTGGAACATTGATCTCGAACCTTCAAGAAAAGTTGAAATAGAGCAACTTTTAGATATGTATAGTGGAGAGTCTCTCAAATTTAAGGATTTAAACGACTATTTAAATTATCTTTCTGATATTACCAGACCCACATTACCTTGGGAGAAGAAAGAGAATTTAGAAAAAATAGCCCAATCACTAAAGGATATAATTTTTGACCTAATAAAGAAAGAAAATTTACAGATTACTCAAACTGAACAAAAAATTTTACTTACAGATATTCAAACATTAAGCAAAAGTAAACTGGAGAATTATATTTCTCGTTTAAGGTGTTTTAATCTGGAATTGAAGGAACGATTAAAGAAGATAAAGTTAATGGGTGACTTAAATAGAATCGAAGGAATAATAGTAACCTTACGAGATTCTAAAAAATTAAAGAGCTATGAACCAGAGCAATTTGAAAAATTAATTACAGAGGCATTAAAAGTAATTAATGATGAGATTCTAATAAAACCAAACTATCCCATGGATGATGATGGAGAACCTGTTAATCATTCTCCTGCAAACAAACCAGATATAGAATGTTACTATCCAACATTTAAAGCAATTTGTGAGGTAACACTAAATACTTCAAAATTACAATGGGTGCAAGAAGGACAAACAGTAATGAGGCATTTAAGAGATTTTGAAAATCAACACCAAGGTGATGAGGTATTTTGTATTTTTATCGCACCACAAATTCATAATGACACATATTCTCAGTTCTGGATTTCTGTAAAATATGAATATGGAGGTCAACCTCAAAAAATAGTTCCAATGACAGCGGAACAATTTGCGATCCTCTTAGAAACATTGTTAAATATTCTTAAACAAGGCAAGAGATATTCTCATAAGGAGTTATATGAGCTATATTCTATGATAGTCAATCAATCAAAGAGATTGAAAAGTTACTCCGATTGGGTATTATCTATACATAAAACTATAGAAGAGTGGCGAGAACGGATAGCTACAATATGAAAATTAATCATATATATTTAGGAGATTGCATCCAAATAATGGGAAAAGAGATTTTAGAAAATAGTATAGACTTAGTATATGCAGACCCACCTTACAATTTATCGGGTAAAGCATTAAATTTAATAAATAATAAGACCGGCGGTCCATTTTATAAGATGAATGAAGATTGGGACACATGGAAGTATGAGGATTATCTTATATTTACTGAAAATTGGATTAATAAAGTATGGAATATATTAAAACGCAC
>JANXBL010000046.1 GCA_025060575.1 Patescibacteria group bacterium
GAAAGGTGACAAAATTGAAGCAGGTGAACTTGACTATCAGGCTGTCCTTTGGGAGTTGAGGCGAAGTCGCTTGTTCCTATAATGACGATTTGATAACCTTTAAAGATGGGCATTTTCAATCTCAAAAGGAAAAAATTAATCTGCTTTCATATGTGGCTAAATCTATGTTAAATTAATGAAGAGGATACTTGATTAAAAGACAAAATGTGATCTCTTCATTATGTTTTTGTTTATTTCCTCAACAGGCACACTTTTTAGTAAGGTTTTAGGAGAATACAACGAAAATAGAACTGAATTGTTTCTTGCGTTAATTGTTTATCTCAAAGATTAACTTAAGAAATTTGGCACTGGAAGAAGTGAAAATATTTTAGATAAATTAGATTGTCTTAAGGACGCAAATCCAAAAGAAAAATTTCACTCTTTATTTGAAAAGTTGAAGAACGAAAGTGCATACAGCTACTTTGACATTCTATATGCGGTAAAGAGTTATATAGACCATAACTTTATTTTCGGTTTTATATATTTTTCGGATCCATTGAGGCAAAAGCTTAGAGATTTAGTTGATTTTTCTATCTTGAATGCCCTTGAAACAGATATTTTTTCATAACGGTCAAGAGTTTTTAAATTTTATGTAGGTAAAATTTCCATCAAAAACGGAGGTCTTTTATGATTTACATTTATCAAATCGGCAGGCTTGAAAGAAATTTAACTAAAAATTTAACTTTCAAAATTGCTAGCGAACAATACGAATCTTCTCTTTCCTCCTTTGCTTTAAAAAATCACTTATCAAATTTGGGGCATGATGTAAAAGTTATCATGATTTATCCTGTCAGCTTACCTTTTAATCGTGCCTTGCTTAACGACACAAGTTTGGATTCTGAGTTAAGGGACAAGATCGGTAAGATTATAAACGACGAGAATGAAAAGAAAAAATACCTTGAGGATCCAAGAAGTTTCTTTGAAATTCACCCGCATGTAAGAGAGGCAGATGATTTCATCGTAGTTCATTCAATCGGAAAATACGAGAATATTGAGTTTGAGACTCAATTTGATGACATTGTTCTTGAAATTTTTGCTGACATGGTTGAAAGAATTTCTTGCGACGAGGATCAAAAAATTTACATTGACATTTCCTCTGGACACAACATATATATTGGATCTTTGCTTGAGGCAGTGCGTTATTTTGCAACATTTTTTAGCTTAACAAATTGGAACGAAAAAAAGATTGAACTATATCTTGTCTTTTCAGAACCAATAAGACCTGATCTATCTGAAGTTAATGTTTACATTGACTATGAGCTAAAATATAAGTACTTTTTCTCCTCGCCGATTAAATCTACATCTAACGATCCTCAAAATTTAAGCAGTAATATCTTTAAGGGCGAATCTAGAAATAGAGTAAAAAATTTGCTTGAAAATTTTTTGTTGATCTTTTCTTCAATAAAAAACAATGTTCCGCTTGCTGTTTACGCATTTGGATATTCTCAAAAAAAAGAAATTGATGAAAGCATTTCTGCAGTTACAAATCGTATAAAAGAAAAGATGCGAGGTGATTATCGTGAAAGTCCTTGCTTGTCCAAAGAAATTTATATAAAAATGTTGCTTTCGCTGAGTTTTTATAGAGGAATTGTAAAAGTTTTGGAAAGTTTAAAAATTTCCAAATGCGATTGGGTAGAAATTAACGAATTAAAACAAAAATTTACCGAGGTTTACAAACGATTTGGGTTAAATCTAAATAATGTGTTCCTCTCAAGGGATGTGAATAATATCAAACCAGAGGATATGTTTAATGCCGTAGAGCAAAGCAGATCTAAGCAAACTGAACCAAATAATATAAATATAGATGAAAGAAACTTTTTTGCTCATTCAGGACTTGTTACGCATATTTTGGATTTTGAGTTAACGCACGAGACGGAGGTAAGATACAAAAGTGAGGCGTTAGACACGATTAGAAAGCTTTTGAGAAAAAATGTTTAATAAAACAAAATCAAAAGATTTTAGGTGTCTGTGAAATTTTGATCAACCTTCGTTGCCTTTATTTATATACACTGTCCTTATCGGGAACGGTATGATGATTCCTTCTTCT
>JANXBL010000047.1 GCA_025060575.1 Patescibacteria group bacterium
GAAGAGAAAGGAATAGGAAGCCAACCTTGACCATTCATAGCAGTAGGAGTAGCTGAACAACGATAAGACCAACCTGAAGGAAGAGAAGGTAATTGAGAAAGATAGCTAGCACAGTGAGGAAATAAATCTTGAAGAGAAAGATAAATAGTGTTAGTAGAAAGATAGGAAAATGGATTTAGATATTGTTCTTGGTTAGTAAAAATTTGATTGAGAGTTGAGCCTATTTTATTTATGTCTGATATTCTTTGTTGATATCTTAATGTTTTAGTGTTTTCTAATGCTTGAGAAATAAAAAGTATAAAAAGGAAGAGAACAGAAATGATTAGCAAAATAACGACAAATTCTTTTAATATCTTAAACTTTACTTTCATCTATCATTTGGCTAATTAGGACAGATGGTTTGAGAGGAAACTGAAGGAGTGGAAGATGAAAGGTTGGGAGTAGAGGAGGAAATCGAGGGAGTAGAGGAGGAAAGGTTGGGAGTAGAAGATGAAATAGTAGGGGTAGAAGAGGAAATGTTAGGAGTTTGAATGATATTGCAGTTACTAATATTACCATTAGAATCAAGTTTAAGAACGAGAAAGTCTACTCCTGAACCGAAACTAATGGTATATCCAGCAACAACATAACCACCATCTGAGGTTGGAGAAATGGAATAGGCATAATCAAGCCTATTTCCTCCATATGTTCTCCCCCAAACTAAATTACCATTAGAGTCAAGTTTAAGAATAAGAAAGTCATAGTCTTCTCCTGGTCCATCAATAGTAGTTTGTCCAGCAACAATATAACCACCATCTGAGGTTGGAGAAATGGAATAGGCATAATCATCATCACTTCTTCCATATGTTTTTGCCCAACCAACGGTTTGTCCTGAACCAGATGTTTGTCTATTAAAGGAAAGTATTCTTGAGGTAAAATTGGAAACTATTATTTCTTCATTTCTATTTTCTTTGAAAGCGGTGAGTTCATAGCCTTGACGAGAAGGAGTTGTGGTGAAGACAAAAGTATAATAATATGGTGGTTTATTTATAGGATCAATTGGTAATCTATCAAGATTAATCAAAGGATTGGAAGAGAAAGGAATAGGAAGCCAACCTTGACCATTCATAGCAGTAGGAGTAGCTGAACAACGATAAGACCAACCTGA
>JANXBL010000048.1 GCA_025060575.1 Patescibacteria group bacterium
TGTTGATTTCCGAAGCGCTAGTAGTGGCTTGAATTCCATAACCATCTACTTCTGGATTCAAAGTAGCTGTAGCATTATAAGAGGAATTAGGCGATGGAATAAAATAAGTTGGAATGGTAGACTTATATAATCCGGGTAAAATTCCATTACCTTGATCTTTGACAGAGATTTGAAAATTAGCTGAAGATGTAACAGTAATAGTTATATCAGGAGAAGATGTAGACACATTTGAAGGAGAAAGATTTATAAATGAAGTTGATGAGGTTGAAAAATTACAACTGATGGTTGATGACGGAGGTGATGGAACTTCCACCCACCTTATACTCATCATAGCAAAATCCCAATCACTAGTAGCAGAAGTAGTCAGTGTAGAAACAGATGTTCTTAATCTTAAATTAGCTCTGTTATTAACTGTATCTACTCTATCATCAGCATTAATCTGTTCTTCTGATAATCTCCAAGTATCAAAGTAAGAATAAGTAGTGGCAGCATTAGTATCTGTTCCTGGAGTATTATCCCAACCCGAACCTGTTCCAGCACCTGAATTAGGATGATTACCTGAATAGTTTCTTATTTGAAGATCAACAGTCAGGGCAGTATTATTAGAACGATATTTAACAGCATAGTGAATAGCAGTTATTGCAGTATTAGTAGCAATCTGAATAGGAAAATCAATATTAGCAGAAAGAGCTGCCTCACCATTAGTGGCATCATCATCATTATCAAAACCATAATAACCACCTACTCTTGTTGGATATTCGAGTTCAGTGGTGACTTGAAAAGTAGGGGTAACAGGCGTAGCACCAATTGCTTCTCTAGTATCTCTAGTATTAGCACAATCTGAAGCAGTACCGGTTCCCCAAGATATTTCACAAGCTAAAGAATTAGTATTAACTGAACCTAACATTAGGTAAATTCTATCAAATTGAATATTGTAAATAGTTGCAGGATTATTAGTAAGAAATCTTACCCAAATTTCACCTGATTGAGAAATATGATCAAATAGATTAAAACCAGTGATAGTATATTGATTAAAAGCATAGGCATATTCAGTATCAGTAGTACAGGCTGAACCTGTTTGATTAGTAGTGAATAATGGCGTCCAAGAATTAGTTTGAAAATTCCTTA
>JANXBL010000049.1 GCA_025060575.1 Patescibacteria group bacterium
ACCAGCTTCATATAGTTTTCTTTCGATATAATCAAAATCAACTTCAGGGAGTTGAATAATGACCTTTTGAGTCAGCTGTTTATCTATTTTCAAGGAGTCAATCATTTTATTCTCTGAATCATAGACTACAAAATGCCTATGAATTAATTTAAACAGATCATAGAGCTTAGCATAGAAAGGAAATTGAGAGTAGACATACTCCTTATTTTTTATTCCATATTCTATTTTTATTTGAAGAGGATGTATTCGATATTTATAATCAAATAGACCGCCTAAAGGTTCATGTTCTTCATTAAAAACTATCTGTAAGTCAGGAAAGAAAAAATAATTTGAAAATGAAGAGTACCCAGCATCTCCAACGCCTGTTTTTAGGGATAAGCCATAATTATCATTTTCAATTTCTTTATTAACTGAAATAATTTCAGTCTCATCTGTAGAGGTTTCATTAATACTTATAATTTTTCCATATTGGGAAATAACAGTTTTGATTATTGCATAAGCTTTTTTAAAGTGTTTATCCTTAACAAACTTAATAACTTGATCACCTGTATCGATGGTATCTGTTTCAATATTATTTTTCTTAAATTCATCAACTATTTCCTTTACTAAATCATCTTGTGGAATCTTAACCTTGTCCTTTGATTCTTCAATGTATATATAGAGAATATTAATTTTATCGGTGTCTTGATAGACAGCCTGCCAAGGAGCCAATCCTATTGGATCCTCAAATATAAATATTAATTTTCCATATTTAGAATTATGGTTTATCAACAAGTTAAGTAGGTTAAAGTCACGGGCTCCTCCTTTCATTATATCCACGGGAGGCAGATTTCTGTCCGCATCATAAGTATTTGCTCTCTATTTTTAAACTTAGTCCCATCTTATCAGACGATAATTTAAATTTGTCATTAGT
>JANXBL010000004.1 GCA_025060575.1 Patescibacteria group bacterium
AAAGAGGAGATTTCTAAGATTCACCTTAGAATTACCTGGGCGGTAATAGGCTTGGTGGTTGCTTTGTCTTCATACGTTATTATCAAAGTTATCGAAGGTTCAATTTCACGAAACAGAATATTTCCTCTTTTGCCTAAGCCCGCAATAGCAGTTTCTGTGTCTAGTCCACCAACTGGTCTAAAATGTGGAAGCAAAGTTTTGCCTTCAATATTTAGTTCTGATGCCCCGGAGAGAGAGATTTGGAAAGATTGTCTCTGGTATTATGTTGAGCTGGTAATGATTTTTCTCTATCGGCTGGCAATTGCGTTAGCTGTAATTTTTATTGCTTGGGCAGGTCTCTTGTATATTTTGCAACCAGAAAAGACAAAAGAAATTCATAAGAGACTAATTTGGGGGGTAATTGGTGCTGTTATTGCTATTCTGTCATTTACAATTGTTAGATTGATTGAAACATTTATTCTAACGATAACTTAAAATGACAAGTACTAACTTAGTTAGTCCTCAGGTAGTTAATTTTTTAGATGCTATTTTAAGGTTACTCTATAGTCTCTCTTTTGTCTTGTTAGCGGGGGTAATAATTTATTTGGGTATAATTTATATTACTGCTGGCAAAGAAGAGGCAATTAAGAAAGTTCATGAAAGATGGTTATTGTTAGTGGTAGGTATGATATTAGTGTTTGCCTCATTGACTGTGCCCTCGATAATAGGTAGTATTTTTAGACCATAGAGCCGGGATGCTGGAATTGGTAGACAGCTATGGCTTAGGACCATAGGCGCTTCGGCGCGTGTGGGTTCGAGTCCCACTCCCGGCAATCTGGGCCCGTAGCTCAGTTGGCTAGAGCGCTGCTATGGCATGGCAGAGGTCAGGGGTTCGAATCCCCTCGGGTCCACTCACTAAAAGTCAATCCCTTCAACATCAATTTTTTCAACCTCGATATTTTCTAGAATTTTTCTAAGATTGACACTCAGATCATTTTTAAGTCGCAAGACTAGCTCTAAAAAAAATCTTCTGCGAATTTTAAAAGGATGAGAAAAAATTGGGCCAACTATTCTTAATTTAGAATTTTTTATTTCTAATGATTTTCTCATCTCAATCATTTCTTTTTGGAGAGCGTTCAAGTTAATACTACCCTTTCTTAAAATTACTAGCCGTTGATAGGGAGGCAATTCATTTATTTTTCTCTCTTCCAGCATAAATTCTAAAATACTGCCATCTTTGATCTTTTTCTCGATGTCTGGATTAACTATCTTGCCAACTAGATAGATGTTTCTGACTCTCTCCTTAAAGAAAAGTATCATTCTTAAGAACAGTTCTTGGCGGAAAAGATTAAGGTCAGTATAGAATCTGTCAAAATGGAAGAAAAAAAATGAATCAGCATGGAGAGCGGGATTAAAAAGGTGTAGACTTCCGATCAAGATTGCTTTATCAAATTTCAAAAAATTTTTAATTAGAGATGAGCTTTCCTTTTCTAGGAAGAAAACATTTGGGAATTTATCTCTGAGCAATTGGAAAAGAACCTCTCCGCTTATTTTTTTGATGACAAAACTTGCTCGCTGTTGACAAACAGGACATAATTCGGGGAGTGAATAATGTTTAAAACAATAACGACAGCTTAGCGATTTATTGCTGTAGATTAAATCTTGTTGGCAAATCTTGCATTGTAAGGCTCGAAAACAATTTTCACAGATAATTTTTTGTGAGATATTTTTTTCTGGAGTAAAAATTATACTCTTAGACTCTTCAGTCAATTTCTGAAAAAACTGCATTTCATCTATTTTTTCGAAGCTAATTGGTTGTTTAATTTTTAAGTTTCTATCTTTTATCAAGTAAAACGATGGCAACTTATCAATCGCTATATACTCTATTTGATGAATCTGGCAAAACTTTAAAAACAATTTTCGATAGTCAAAAAAAGGAGCCCGAAAAAATTCTTTATAAAAGTATGAACCTTCTTCATAGATGATTAAACTATCTAAATTTTGCCAAGGAAGAAAGATTGAATTTTTTACCCCGATAAAGATGTTCTTTTTTTTAGAACTAACTTCTGAAATAAAATCCTCTAGTTTAGCACTTGAAATAGTGCTAGAGATTATAAAGTCCGGTTTAGTTTTTTCAGTTACAAACTTGAGATAGCTTTCTTGAGGAACGATAATTAGAACTTTTTTATTTTCAAAAGAAAGCTGCTCCAGTGAACTATAATAGCTAATTTTAAAGTTGGATGAATTTTTAATTCTTTGATAACAAAAATGGAATTTGATTAAATTTTTATAGGGGAAAAACATACTTAAAGCTGTCGCCAATGAAGTATTGTTGTAGTTTTTAAACCACTTAGCGAGCCGAAGTTGTTCATTGGTTAGTGGTGGAGAATGATTAACAATTTCCAAAATAGGCTTTAACATAAAGCTTTCTTTTTTTAACAAGGCTTTTCTTTGTTTTACTTCTGAAACATTAGCAATATAGCCTATTACTTCTCTTTTTTTGAATTTTACTTTGACCAATGCCCCCTCTTTTATTGGCATATTTGAAAAATAGGTAAAATAATCAGGTGCTTTGGTGGGCAATCTTATTAATGGTATAATATCAACGATTAAAAAATTTCTCTGGATCATGATTTTTAAAGTGGGAATTGATTTAGGAACAGCCAATACTAATGTTTATTTGCCTCGTAAGGGGGTAGTAATCACTGAACCAACAGTTGTTGCTTATGATGAGAGAAGTCAGAAAATTTTGGCTGTTGGTAGAGAGGCCAAGGAAATGATTGGGAAGACACCCAAAGAAATCCAGATTTATCGACCATTAAAAGAGGGAGTGATTGCTGATTATAAGGCTACTTTAGCTATTTTAAGATATTTTATTAGCAAGCTAAAACTAACAAGATTTTTTAAGCCCATTTTGGTTGTTTCAGTGCCGGCAGGAGTGACTTCCACAGAAAGGAGAGCCATTATTGATGCTGGTTTGGAAGCTGGCGCTAGGGAAGTTTTCCCCATAAAGGAACCTTTATTAGCTGCTCTGGGAGCAGAAATGAACATTCAGAATCCTTTAGGCAATATGATTGTAAACATTGGCGGAGGAACAAGCGAAATAGCTGTGATTTCATTGGGAGGGATAGTAAATTTCGAATCTCTGAAAGTTGCTGGTGATAAAATGGATGAGGCTATTCGAGAGTATCTAAGAAAAAGATTCTCTCTAGCGATAGGAGAAAGAACAGCAGAACTTTTGAAAATTAATATTGGGAGCGCACTTCTTAAGGGCAAAAATGGCAACAATGGATTGTCAACTGAAGTTAATGGAGTTGATCTTATTACTGGTTTGCCAAAACAAATTGAATTCACCTCTTACCAGATAGCAGAAGCACTTCAAAAAGAACTGAGAGAAATTATTAATGGTATCAAAAGAGTGATTGCTCAAACTCCTCCTGAATTGGTGGCTGACATTATGGAAAAGGGTATGGTTCTTTCTGGAGGAGGAGCATTGCTTAGAGATATTGACACTTTAATTTCATTAGAAACAGGTGTCAAAGCTTTTGTTGCTGATGATCCGCTCTATGCTGTGGCTCGGGGCACAGGCAAAGTTTTAGATAAAATTGACATCTATACTAAAGTAGTTCAAGGCCATATGTAATGATTATTGGCAATCAAGAGAGTAAGAATTTAGTGATTAACTTTTTAGAAAGAGAACGAGGAAGTCTTCTTGTTTATGGACCAGAAGGTGTGGGTAAGTTTTCTTTTCTTAAGGAAATTTTACAACAGTACTCAGGAGAGAAGATTATTCTTGATAATGAAAATAGATTTTTTAGTTTAGAAACTGCCCGACTATTAACGCTTTTAGGCAAACAGAAAAAGAAAAAGCTAATAATAGTGATTAATGATGCTCATAAATTTTCTCATCAGGCTCAAAATATCTTTCTAAAAACCATTGAGGAAATAGTCACTCCAACAATTTTTATTTTTATCACCCATCAATTATCAAAAATCCTTCCTACTATTCGTTCCAGAAGTCTATTGATTAAGTTTTCCTTAATTCCTGAGAAGGAAGTCGAAGATCTTTTAACATCAAAAGGGTATAAAAACGATGATATTAAATTATCACTATTTTTTTATCCCCATCAGCCTGGTAAAGCTATCAGTTTAATAAATAGCAAAAATAAATTAAAGATTCTAAGAAAATTTTTCGACTCTCCCCCAGAAGAAAAATTATTATTGATTGATGAAATTAAAAAAAATTTTCAACCTAAGGAATTCATTGAGCTATATTTGATAGGATTGAGAAGATCATTTTCTAAATTGTCACTAGCTGAAGCGATTAAAATAAAAGAAATTACCAATCTATATTTTGATTTAGAATATAATTTAAATATCGATGTTCAGATGGCTGATCTTATTTTGAACTATGGATAATGCTTTCGAGACTTTAAAAAGAATTGTCATCACCGTTTTTATAGTTTATTTCATTGTTTTTCTAGTTAAGACAGATTTTCTTTTGAGGATTTTTGAGACGGAAATTAAGTTTGATATAAGTCGGTATATTCTTGAAATTTTAAATATCAAATGAAAGAGGAATTTAAAAAACAACTTAATCAAATTTTAGAAGAATTGAAAGAAAGAATAAAAACTATTAGAGGTCATAAGTTATCATTAGGTTTTTTAGAAAATATTGAAATTAGTCTCTATGGTTCAAAATTATTGTTGAAATCACTTTGCTTGATATCTCAATTAGATCCTCTTACTTTTAGACTTGATCCTTTTGATCCTAATTCTTTGAAAGAAATTGAAAAAGCGATTGAACAGAGAAAATTAAGTTTAACCATCAGCCGAGACAAGAATAGTTTAATCATAAGATTTCCTGATTTAACTGAGGAGATGAAAAGAGAAATTTTGAAATCCTTAAATAGTTTAAAAGAGGAAACGAGAATAAGAGGAAGACTCTTGAGGGATGAGTATGCTAAAAAATTAAAGTTAAAAAAAGATGATATGCCAGAAGATTTATTTTATCGAACAAAGGAAGATTTAGACAAAGAGATAGATCGATTTAACCAACAAGTCGATGATATCTTTCTAAGTAAAGAGAAAGAAATTCTTGGATGACCATCTTGTTGTTTCTTTTTTTCTTAGGGTTATTGATTTTGGCCCATGAGCTTGGGCATTTTTTGGCGGCGAAGAGATTTGGCGGAATTGTTGAAGAATTTGCCATTGGATTTCCTCCTAGAATTTTTGTTAGGAAAATAAAGGATACAGTTTATTCTTTGGGATTAATTATTTTCGGGGGTTTTGTCAAGCTAAGAGGAGACGATAATCCTAATGATCCTGAGGGATTTTTGAATTTGCCAGCTAAAAATAGATTAATAATAGTTTTAGCTGGAATTATTTTTAACGTTATTCTTGCATATCTTTTATTTTCCCTTAGCTTAGTTATAGGTTACCCTAGAGAGAGCGAAAAAATTTTTGTTTCTGGTTTTCTAAACAAAAATAGCCAAGCAGCTAATATTTTTCAGGTGGGTGACCAAATTGTTAGAGTAAGAAGTGAAGGAAGTGATTATTCTTTCAATAACGTTCAGGAATTAGCTAAGTTTTTAAGAGAAAAAAAGGGGCAAAAAATTGAGATTTTTTACGTGAGAGAGGGGGAGTTAAGAGTGACGACAGTTGTTCCGCCGGTTGGTTTCTATTTAGGAAATTTTACTCTTTATCGAACTAGTTTTCCTTACAATCTTTATTATGCCTTGGAGGAGACATTGCTCAATTTTTACAAAATAGTTAAAGGTTTTTTTATTCTAATTAAAAATATTCTCTTAAGAGAGTCTGTTAATTTAGAGGTTGTTGGTCCAGTGGGGATTTATGGTTTATTTGATAATGTCAAGCAATTTGGCCTCGGTTATGTGCTTTATTTTATCGCTGTTTTATCTCTAAACCTAGCTTTCATCAACATCTTTCCATTTCCTGCTCTTGATGGTGGGCGTTTGATATTCATTCTGGCCGAGATGGTGAGAGGAAAAAAGGTTGATTATTTAAAAGAAGAGGCTATTCACCGTGTTGGATTTGTTTTACTTTTTGCTCTGCTAATTTTCATTACCATTAAAGATTTTATTCGTCTTTTGAAATGAAACGGGAAAATTTTTCCGAGTGGTATTTAAAAACAATTTTTGATAACGAACTGGCAGAATATGGCCCTATCAAAGGGACAATTGTTTTTAAACCTTATGGCTATCGTATTTGGGAAAAAATTCAAAAATATCTTGATGGTGAAATAAAAAAACTTGGTGGTCAAAATGTCTATTTCCCTATATTTATTCCAGAATCATTTTTCAATCGGGAAAAGGAACATTTAGAAGGATTTTCACCTGAAGTCGCAGTTGTTTCTTATGCTGGTGGTGAGGAGTTGATTGAAAAATTAATTGTTCGTCCCACTTCAGAAACAATAATGTATCCAATTGTCGCTGAATGGATTAAGTCTTATCGTGATTTACCATTGATTATCAATCAATGGACAAATGTTGTTAGATGGGAAAAGAGACCATTTCCGTTTTTAAGGAACACTGAATTTTTGTGGCAAGAAGGACATAGTTTTCATTCTTATCATCAAGATGCAAAAAGAATGGTTTTTAACGCTTTAGAAATGTACACCCAAACATATCAGAGATATTTAGGAATTTATGGTATAGCAGGTAAAAAATCAGCAAGCGAAAAATTTGCTGGTGCCTTAGATACTTATACCTATGAAGTTCTAATGCCAGATGGCAAAGCTTTACAAGGATGCACTTCTCATGATCTTGGTCAAAACTTTTCCAAAGTTTTTTCTCTTCGTTTTCAGGATAAAGGGGGGAAATTGAAGTATGTATGGCAGACTTCTTGGGGATTCACCACTAGATCAATCGGAGCACTTGTTGCTATTCATGGAGATGATAAAGGTTTAATTCTGCCTCCAACTGTATCGCCCTATCAGATTGTTATTATTCCGATTATTAAAAAAACAGATCAAAGACAAATCGATCAATACATTGCCAATTTAGTTAAGAGGCTCAACAATTATGATATTTATATTGATCGCTCTGATAAAACACCAGGTTATAAGTTTAACTACTGGGAAGCAAAAGGTGTTCCTTTAAGGATTGAAATTGGCATCTCAGAAGTAAAAAATGATATTGTTACTTGTTTTCGTCGTGATAATTCCCAGAAATTTAAATTAAGCCATCAAGAATTAGCAAAGAATCTGGATGATATTTTCGATGAAATACTAAACAATCTTTTTCTTAAATCTAAAAAATATACTGAAAATAATATCTATCTTATTGATGATTATGCTCTTTTTAAGAAAGTTATCAATAGGAAGAGAGGGTTCTTTAAAATTTTTTGGTGTGAAAACTATCAATGCGAAAAGAGAATCAAAGATGAGACAAAGGCAACATCTCGCTGTTTACCGCTTAATTCTCCTGAGGAAATAGGAAAATGTATTGTTTGCGGAAAATCGGCTAAGCATCGTTGGCTTTTTGCTCAATCTTACTGAAATTTTTTATGATATTATTTTTATAGAAATGTTTAAAATAAAGAAGCAACTTTTTATTGGTGTTGATTTCGGAACAGCGGTTACAAAAATCTATCTTCAAGAAGCAGGTATTGTCGAGGAAATCCCTACTGTAATTGCACTTAACAGAAGAACGAGAGGTGTTTTAGCTATTGGCGAAGAAGCAAAGAAGATGATCGGTAGAAACCCGATGAATATTGATGTCGTTCGGCCAGTACTTAAGGGAGTAGTTGTTCACTTTGATGAAGCTTTAATTTTTTTAGAGAGTATTTTAGATAGATTAAAGAGAGAATATCTATCTCTACTAGGAGTTAAATTGATTATCGGTATTCCTTTAGATCTGACCGAAGTTCAAAAAAAAGGAGTTATTGATGTAGGTTTAGGGAGTGGGGCAAAGGAAGTGTATTTAATAGAGGAGCCAATAGCAGCAGCTCTAGGAGCCAATCTTGATATTGAAGAAGCTAAAGGAATACTCATTGTTGACATTGGTGGCGGAACAACTGATATTGCTTTAATTTCTTTAGGCGGTGTCGTTTTGGGAAAAAGCATTAGAATTGGTGGAGATACTTTTAATGAAGCAATTATTAATTATCTTAAATCTAAGTTTGGTCTTTTGATTGGTGAAGGACAGGCCGAAGAAGCCAAAATTAAAATTGGCAGTATTGTCAACAATCGAGGAGAGCATTTTCTGGTCAAAGGTAGGGACATTTTGACTGGTTTGCCAAAAGAACTTCATTTTACCAGTCAACATTTAAGAGAAAGTATTGCTGAACATTTAGAAGAGATCAGCGGTGTTCTTAAAGATATTGTTAATTTAGCCCCACCAGATCTTTTAAGTGATATTAGTCAATATGGCGTTTATTTGGCAGGTGGTGGTTCGCTCATTCATGGTCTTAATAACTTTCTGGAAAGGGAAATTAGACTTAAAATAAATTTAATTGACGATCCTCGTTATGCTGTTGTTCGTGGGTTGGGAAAGGTTCTTGAAGATATTAACCATTATCGAAAGTATTTAATCAATGTTTAAGGAAAAATTAAAAATTATTATGATGACACTTTTGGTGGGGATAGGGAGTTTTATTCTGAGTACGAGAGTAATAGCAAAGGTAGAGGAACCTATTTTCTATATTTCGCTTAATTTTCAAAGTCTTCTCAGGGAAACCATAGGAAAATTTATTCCTTGGGGCAAAGATGGTGATTCATTTCGTGAAAAGTATTATCAACTTTTACAGGAATTAGCGAGATTAAAAATGGGAACAAGAGATGAATTAAACTTGAGTTATCGTCAAGCTAAATCTCTAGATGATTTAATAGAGCTTAATGTTCTTAAGAGTGATTCACTGGGAAGAATTTATCTTGATCGTAAGGAAAAAGTTAATTTAACTGAAGGAGATATTGTGGTTGATCAAAATTTTGTTCTTGTTGGTACTATCGAAAAAATTAGTGATAAATTTGTAATTGTTAAGTCGGTTAACTTTCCCGGCCTAAAATTTAAGGTGAGTGATATTAATGGTAATATATTAGGAATTGCTGTCTCTGTTTCAAATGGGTTTTTAGAAATTGATTTTGTTGATCCAAAAACAAATATTGCTAATAATTCTCCTATTTTAACCGCAGGCAGTGAAAACGAAATTTTTCCTCCCGGTTTAATAGTTGGTACAGTGAGAGATGTTTATTATCAGAACTTGAATAACAAAATTATTAGTAAGATTGTTGCTAAAACACTTTTTGATTTAGAGAAAGGGAAAGTCTATGTATTACCTTAAATGATTTTTGATTTTCTTTTGATAATTTTTATTCAGCCATTAACGAGTTATATCTTTATTTTTTTGTCTCCTATCTTAATTGATTTTTTTTTGGATAATTTGAAAAGTTTTAAATTAAAAATTTTTATTTTGCCCCTTATGGCTGACCTAATATTTATTAAGCCTTTAGGTTTTTTTCTGATAATTACTTCTTTTAGTTTCTTGATTCTTTTTTTATTAGCCAAAATTTTTCCTTCTTTCAGCTTTGGTCAAATATTTATCTTTATGTTGGTATTTAATTTTCTTTTTATTATTCTTTTTATGATTTGGGAGAATATCACTATCACTCCCTTTTTGCTATTAAAGATCGTGTTTCTAAACATCTTTTTTCAATTTTTTTATTTTTTAGCAATAAGTTTTTTTGACAATGATCGACGAAGATTTAATTTTTCAACAAAGTGGTAGGAGGGTAAAAGAGAGTAATAATCGTAATCTAAGTTGGCTTTTTTTTGGTTTAATCTTTTTGGTGGTTGTTAGTTACTTTTATTTTTTGCAGTTTTTTCTCAAAAAGGAATTAGTTCTGGCTGAGGCTAAAATGAAGCATTTAAGTTTTTTTTCTTTTCCGCCTCGGGGCATTATTTTTGATCGATTTGGTAAAGTGATTGCTTCTACTGAAAAAAGTTTTGATATCTATATCGATCTATCTAAATACAATCATGTTGACGACCTTAACATTAAAGGTAATTTCTTTTATCGGGGTAATCAGTTAATTATTAGAAATGTTCCTAGAGAAATTGCCTTAGATCTAACTTTAAGGGAAAAAGATTTGCCCTATCTGAAAGTGGTTCCCAGTTATCATCGTGTTTATTTAGGCTCCGAAGAGATTGGCAATGTTATTGGTTTTATTGGTTTTCCTACTAAAGGAGAAAAAAATTTCTATCCCGAGGAATTTATTGGTAAAACGGGCATAGAGATGGTATATCAAAACTATTTACGTGGTCAGCTGGGAGAAATTGTTTACCTTAGAGAAGATGATAATAACCTTAAAAAAATTAAAGAAATACTTCCTTTGCCCGGAGATAATGTTACGCTTACTTTGGATTGGGAATTTCAGAAGTTAGCCTATGAGTTAATTAAAAATTATTTTAGTGAAAATGATTATCAGAGAGGAGCTTTTATTGCTCTTGATCCTAATACGGGTGAGATTATTTCGTTAATCTCTTATCCTTCTTATGATCCTAAGTTGCTTTTGAATAAAGAAACGGCGTTAAAAGTTCTTAACAATCCCAATGAACCAATTTTTAATAGAGCTATTAGTGGTCTATATTCTCCTGGCTCAACTATTAAACCAATCGTTGCTGTAGCAGCTTTAGAGGAAAAGATCGTTACTCCTGAAACTCAAATTTACGCAGAAGGAAAGCTAACTCTTCCTAATCCTTATTTTCCTGGCCAATACACAGTTTTTCGAGATAATAAGTTTCATGGTTGGACAGATGTAAGAAAAGCAATCGCTGATTCAGTTAACATTTATTTCTATGTTGTTGGCGGTGGTTATCCTTACCAGTCAGAGAATATCCCTGTTAAAAATGGATTAGGTATTTATAAACTATTAAAATATTGGCAATTATATAATTTAGGTCAGAAAACAGGAATTGATCTTAACGGTGAGGAGGATGGTTTTTTGCCTTCTCCTGAAAAAAAATCACAAAAATTTACGGATAGAACTTGGAGATTAGGAGATACTTATAATGTGGCTATTGGCCAGGGCGATCTTTTGGTCACTCCTCTTCAGATTGCTATTTGGACAGCTGCCCTAGCAACAAATAAAATCTATCAGCCTTTTCTGGTTAAAAAAATAAGTAAACCAAGCGGTCAGATAATTCTTGAGAGAAAACCACTAATTATAAAATCTGATTTAGTCAGTCAAGAGAGTTTAAAAATTGTCCAAGATGGTATGCGCCAGACAGTTACCAAAGGAACTGCCAAGATGCTTAATAGTTTGCCGGTGTCCGTAGCTGGTAAAAGTGGTACACCGGAAATTTTTGGTAAAAGAAAATTAAATGCTATCTTTACAGGCTACTTTCCCTATGAGAAACCAGAAGTAGTTATGACTCTTTTGATCGAAGACGTTCCTTTGGGATCAGTAGCTACGTTGCCACTCTATTACCAATTGGTTAAAGCATATTTAAACCTAAACTTAGACAGAAATGGAAGAACCAATATTTGAAAAACCTAATTTTTCTCAAGAAGAAAAATATCTTTTAGAACCATTTTTTACTAATTTAGAAAGATCCGTTTATGCTATTACCTTTTTACCACCGGAAATGGTTGGCGCTCTCTGTTCACGTGCCAGTCGATCAAGGGATGACCTTAGGTTGGTTTTTCTAAATGAATTTGTCAAGCCATTTGGAGAAACTGCTCATGGTCAAGCATTTCTAGAATTAGTTAGTTTTTTGCATCGACATCCGTTCGAAGAAATTTTTGCTAATCCTAAGGCTCGAGATTTCTATATCAAATGGTTAGCTGAATATGGTGATGATTCTATTGCTCAGATGTCAGGATGTCACCTTGTTTTCGCTTCAATATCTCAAATAGCGATAAAACATTTTGAAAACCAGAGAATCGCCCTTGCACCCATTGAAAAATCAACTCGCTATGTCGATTTTTCAAAGACGATTAGTGGTCATTACCTTTATTTTACTCCTCCCGAGATAGCTGATATGGGTTTAGAGAGAAAATACGAGGAAGATATGAATTACATTTTCGATACTTACCGATTATTATTTCAAAAATATTTTGATCATTTAAAGAAATTTTTCCCTAATGAAAAGGATATTGTTATAAAAACTAAGGTTTTTGATACTATTAGAACAATTTTACCGATGGCGACTCTAAGTCAAGTTGCTTTTTTTGGTAATGGTCAATCATTTGAGTATTTAATCAATCGCTCTTTAGAGCATCATCTATCAGAAATTAGATGGTTGGCAAATAGAGCCTATGAGGAGTTAAATAAGATCATCCCATCATTTTTAAGAAGAATTCATAAAGAAGAAACTAAATTATATCGTCAGTATCTTAGTAAACGTTACGAAAAAATTATTGAACTCGATGAACAATTTAAATTTTCTTCATCCCATTTGAATGAAGATAATCAGCGGGTAAGATTATTGGAATATGATCCTGAGGGAGAAGATAAAATTATTGCTAGTCTTATATATTCTGGGGTTAATGAAAGTTTCGATAAAATTTTAGATAGAGTGAAATCGCTAACTATTAGAGAAAAAGAAAATATTCTAGCTAAATTTTTAGATGAAAGAAAATACAGATGGTTTAAGATTCCGCGTGCGTTTGAGAGTGTTTATCTGAGATTCGAAATTGTTACCAATATTGGTGCTTGGCGTGATTTACAGCGTCATCGGATGCAAACGCAGTATCATCAACAATTTTCTCCTGATAATGGCTATGAGATACCCATTGAACTTTATGAAGCTAAACTTGGTGATTATTTTGTAGCTGGAATTCAAAAATTGGAAGATCTATATAGTAAGATTGAAAAATTTGATCGCCAATTAGCACAATATTCAGTTGCCCTGGCTCACCGGATAAGGTTTATTCAATACCAAAATTTAAGGCAATTTTTCTGGGAGACTGAATTAAGAACAACTTCCCAAGGACACCCTGATTATCGAAAAATAGAACAGGAAAAGACAAGAATAGTTCGAAAAATATATCCTTTAATAGGAAAATATCTTTTAGTTGATTTTAACGATTATGACTTTGCTCGAAGAGGCACGATTGAGAAAATTCAAGAAAAAACAGAAGAATTAAAAAGGTCGAAATTAATCAATGATTATAAAGATGGATAATCACATTTATAATCTATACTCTCAGTTAGTACAAAATCGTCGTAGCATTTATCGCATAGCAAAGTTTTATTTAAAAGATAGTCGTAAGTGTCAAAAATGCCAAACTTTTTGGAAAAAGCTTTTAAAACAGAAAGAAGCTGAGACAGAGGAACTGTGGAGTCTAATAAAAAATCACAAATAATATCTGTGTTATAATTACTGATAACATGCTTGATTTGCCAGGGTAGCTCAGTTGGTTAGAGCACCGCTCTGGTAATGCGGAGGTCACGGGTTCAAATCCCGTCCCTGGCTCCTATTTGTATATTTTAATGTCGAAATTAAGTTTATCTGGTTAAAATGGATAAACTTGCTGAAGTTGAAAAAAGGTTACGCACTTTGTTTTCTTTGTGGGTCGATTCTTCAAAAGTTGCTCAACTTAAAGTCGATACCAAGGTTGACGAAAGGGGAGTTTTGGTGGAGATTACTGGTCCCAAGGATGTTTTAAGTTTAATCATTGGCAAAAAAGGTTCAACCATAAATGCTGTTCGCAAGATAACTAAGAGCATCGGTGGAGCTGTGGGAGCAGCCATTTCAATCAAAGTTAACACTCCACAATCTTAATGGCTCCAGAATTAGCACTTAAAGCTTTAGAGGCAATTCTTCTTGTTCATCGGGGAAAAGTTAAAAAAGATATTCTTAAAAAATTTTTTTCAGATTTCAATCTTGATGAGTTGATTGAAAAGGCGAATATTTCTCTCCAAAATACTGGTTTGATGATTTATTCCTCAAGGTATTATGTTGAATTGGTGAATAGACCAGAATTGGTAAGATACTTAATTAATTTTTTTGGTCTAGAAAAAAATGAATTCGTTTATGATTTCTTAGAAGTTTTGGCGATTATTGCTTATGGCGGGCCAATCAAGCTGGGAGAAATAAATAGGCTAAGAAACAAAAGTTCATATTTGGTCATTAAAGGGTTATTGGACGAGGGTTTGGTGAGGAGGGAAAAATTTAATTATCAGATATCAGATGCTTTTTTATCATTTTTGGGTTATCGACAGGTGACTGATTTACCTGACTATAAAAAACTGAGGCGGGAAATAAGAAAAAATCTCAAATGATATTTTTAGTATTTCTTTTAGGTTTTTTCAGCATTGAAAAACCGATCGAGATTAACCATCAGAAAAATTATGCTTATAAAGAAAACATCAATCAAAATAAAAACATAGAGATCAGTGATATCAATGCGTTACCTATTGATTCGAGCTCTATTTCCGCTCAATCTGTTTTAGTTAGGGAATTGAGAGGCAAAATTTTGTTTGCTAAAAAAGCCCAAGAGAAGAAGGAAATTGCTTCTCTGACTAAGTTGGTAAGTGCTTACTTAGCATTTTTTGCCTTTTCTGAGGATCAAGTTTTTGCTTTTACTAATAAAGCTTTGGAACAAGAAGGTGAAGTAGGGAATTTTAAACTGGGGCAGAAATTTAAACGTGATGAACTTATTAAAGCAAGTTTGATTTCTTCCAGCAACGATAGTATTTATTTACTGGCAGAAAGTTATGGTCTGGAAAAATTTATCCAGGTTATGAATGAAGTCGTAAAGATGATGGGAGCATATCAAACTATCTTTTACAATCCAACAGGCTTAGAAACGCCCCAAAAAAATATTTCCTCAGCCTGGGATCTTTCTCTAGTTACAGAGAAAATTTACTCTCAAGCACCGATAATTTTTTCTTGGACCACTATAGAAAAATTAGTTCTGGGTAATAATATTCTTTGGACAACAAATTTAATTTTACCTAAATATAAGTCGATTATTGTTGGAGGGAAAACAGGTTTTACTCCTTCCTCTGGGGAGTGCTTACTTCTTCTTTTAAAATTTAATCGTTCTCCCTTTATTAGTCTTGTCATTTTAGATTCTAAAAACAGATGGCAAGACGCAGAAGAGATAATTAAGGCTTTGAAAGTTTATTATGGCCAATGATACTTTTTTAAATTTAGTAAAAATTTTTACGGTTAGTTGGCTAAGCGGTTTAGTTACTTTGTTGCTTGTTCCCCTTTATCTTAAAATTGCACTTCGTTTTGATTTGACTGATCGTCCTAAGCTAAATAGTAGTCAAACGCCAATCGCTAATCAACTAAGTCAATCTAAAGTAGGGACACCAACCATGGCAGGGGTAATTCTTTGGTTTCCCACTGTAATTTTGGCTTTACTTCTTCTTGGTCTAAAAAATTTTTACCCAGGCCCTTTTGACTTTTTGAATTTTGTTGATAGAAGAGAGACATATTTACCTTTGGCGGGTATTTTTTTAGGCGGTCTTTTTGGATTGATTGATGATCTTTTGCGCCATTTTAATTTGATTGGTTTAAGGCGAAGAGATAATTTTTTAATTTATTTAACTATTGGAGGTTTGTTTGCTTGGTGGTTTATCGCTAAGCTAAACTTTAATTTTATTGATTTTGTTGATCAACGATTTTACGTCGGAACTTTCTTTTTTCTTCTCTATTTTTTGTTTATTTTCCTAGCAACCGTTCTTTCGGCTGATATCACTGATGGGGTTGATGGTTTGTTCGCTGGCTTGAGCTTTTTGATTATTCTTATTCTTTCGGTCTTTGCCTTTATGAATGGGGATTATAATTTAGCTACTTTTGGAGGATCTTTGTTAGGATCTCTTTTGGTGTACTTATGGTTTAATTTTCCACCGGCTAGATTTTTCGATGGCAATACAGGTTCTTTTTCGGTGGGAATTGCTATTGTTTTGATGTCGTTCTTTACTCAAGCCAGTTTGTTATTGCCTCTGCTGGCAATAGTTTTTGTTATTGAGGCAATGTCAGTTTTACTTCAGGTGTTTTCAAAAAAATTTTTCGGGAAAAAAATTTTCTTGTCAGCTCCCATCCATTATCATTTTCGTTATTTAGGGATAACGGAAGCAGGAATTACATTTAGGTTTTGGTTAATTAACTTTTTGGGCTGTACTCTAGCATTACTAATTTACTTTTTATTAAAGTTTGGCTAATTAATATTATAATTTTTATAGAATGTCAAGATTTATCGTTAGAGGAGGTAAGAAGTTAAAAGGTGAAATAAAAGTTAGTGGTTCAAAAAATGCACTTTCTGCACTTCTACCTGCTTCATTATTGATTAAAGGTAGAACCATTTTTAAAAATGTTCCTAAAATTAGAGATGTTGATACCTTGATCAAAATTTTAGCATATTTAGGGGCGGAGATTCGTTTTGATGATTCTGAGTTATTAATTGATACTAAAAATGTTGAATATCGAGATTTACTTATCCCTGAAGTTAAACTTTTAAGATCATCTTTATTATTTTTGGCCCCAGTGCTTTTTCGGTTTGGCAGGGTAAGGACATATTTTCCTGGTGGTGATGTTATTGGTGCTCGGCCAATTGACACTCATCTTGATGGTCTATCTCAATTAGGAGCTAAATTTAACATTAAAGGTGAAATAATCGAAGGAACATTTGAAAAATTTGACAACACTTTAGTTCTTCTTAGAGAATCAAGTGTTACTGCGACCGAAACTTTAATGCTCGCTTCTTGTTTTTCCAAGAAAGAAATAGACTTAAGATTGGTTGCTCTCGAGCCTCATGTTCAAGCTTTAGGTAGGTTTCTCATGTTAGCTGGTTATTCGGTTAAAGGACTTGGAACTCCATTTTTAAGAATTAAAAAGGGTCAAAGAATAAATAAGGAGGTGATATTTAAAATTCCTCCTGACTACATTGAGGCTGGAACTTTCATCGCACTAGCAGGTGCTACCAAGAGTGAAATTTTAATCGTTAATGCTAATCCGGAAGAACTGGATTCAGTTTTTAGCATAATGAAGGAGATGAGATTTGATTACGAAATTAAACATAGTTCAATTTTAGTAAAACCAGCTAAATTAAGAGGAACAAAAATTCAGACCGGCCTTTATCCTAAATTCCCGAGTGATTTACAACCACCTTTTGGAGTTTTAGCTACTCAAGCGGAAGGAGTAACCTTAATTCACGAGTGGTTGTATGAAAATAGGTTTGGCTATCTTAATGAGTTGAAATTAATGGGTGCAAATGTTGAGATTTTAGATCCTCATAGAGCAATTATTCTTGGTCCAACGCCTCTTTATGGCAAAGAGGTTAATTCACTTGATATCAGAGCAGGAATTACTCTCTTGATTGGCGCTCTTTTAGCTGAGGGCGAGACAGTCATCAATGAAGTTGAAAAAATAGATCGTGGTTATGAAAAAATTGAAGAGAGATTAAGAATGATCGGAGCTGATATTAAAAGGGTAGATTAGACAATGACTAAAAAAGCATTCATAGGTGTTGCTTGGCCTTATGTTAACGGTGATTTACATGTTGGTCATTTGGCCGGATATTTAATTCCAGCAGATATCTTTTCTCGTTATCTAAGGTTAAAGGGCTATAAAGTTCTTATGGTCTCTGGCACTGATTGCCATGGTACACCTATTACTTTTGAAGCTGATAGACGAGGAATCGTTCCTCAGGAGTTAGTCGATGAATACACCCCTAGAATTTTAGAGTTGATTAGGACATACAGAGCAAGCTATGACCTTTTCACTTCGACAACAACAGAAAATCATAAGAGAATTAGTCAAGAATTTTTTTTAAATCTTTTAAGGAATGGTTATTTAATCAGACGAAAAACCATCCAATATTTTTCTCCTCAGGAAAATAGATTTTTACCTGATAGATATGTCGAGGGTAAATGTTCTTATTGTTATGCTGAAAAACAGCGGGCTGATCAATGTGAAATTTGTGGCCGCACCTTAGAGCCAGGTGAATTGATTGAACCATACAGTAGGTTATCTCAAACAAAATTGATTCTAAAGGAAACAGAACACTATGCTCTAGACTTGAAGAAACTTCAGCCACGCATAGAAGAATTTGTTAGAGCTTCATCTCATTGGCGAGAGTGGGTTTATAGAGAAACAATTGGTTTTTTAAGGGAAGGGCTTAAAGAGAGAACAATTACCAGGGATTTAGATTGGGGTATTGATTTACCAATAGATAGAATTCCTTTAGAGCAGAGAATTGAAGACATTAATAATAAAAGATTGTATGTTTGGTTCGAGGCAGTGATTGGTTATTTTTCTGCTTCTGTAGAATGGGCAAATATTTCTGGAAATAGATGGGAAGACTTTTGGCTTGATCCTGATTGTAAACATTACTATTTTATGGGCAAGGACAATTTAATTTTTCATACTATTTTCTGGCCAGCTGAATTGTTAGGACAGCATCAGGGATATAATTTACCTTATTTTCCTGCTGTTAATAATTTCTTACTGCTTGAAGGACAAAAATTTTCTAAAAGTCGTGGAGTTCATCTTGATTCTTTGGTGGTTGCGAATGAATATGGTGTTGATAATGTTAGGTACTATATTACTTCGATTTTGCCCGAACATCACGATACTAATTTTAAGTTTTCTGAGCTGAAGGAAACCGTCAATAATGAACTGGTTAATAAAGTTGGCAATCTTATCCATCGGACATTAGTTTTCTATCGCGATAAGCTAGAGCAAGAGGTGGGAAACCAATTAGATGATAAAGTTATTAAAAAACTTGAGGAAACTTTTAAATCATATGATTCTAGCCTAGAAAGGGTGGAAATGGTTTTAGCCTTAAGGAATATATTAGAATTAGTTAATTTTGCTAATCAATACTTTGATCTTGAAAGACCGTGGCAACTTATCGTTGATAATCCTCGGCGATGCCGAATGGTTATAAATTCTCTCTTGCAAGTAATTAGCAATCTAAAGGTGATGTTATGGCCAATTATTCCCCAAACAATGGAAAACCTCAGTCAAATTTTAGGGTTACCTATAAAGACTAAGGAGGATTATAATCAACTAAAAGTTAATATTTATAAAAAAATTAAACTTAATAACACTCCCTCACCTCTTTTTCAAAAAATCTAAAATTGATTTAACCACCTATCCATTAATTTTAAAATCGCTCGATAGGTTAGAAAAACAATCAAAAAAACAAAAAACATAAATTTACCTAAGATATCAATTGCCTGAACAAGAAGATCCATTAATGATAATTGGATTAGGGATAAAAATTTTCGCCCCAATAATAAAACCTAAGCTAAAGCTAAAGAGATTAAGTAGTAAAATTATAATCAATAGATTTAACTTTTCTTTAGAATAAATTTTTTCTTGCCAATTCATGGATCAGAAGTTAATAATATTAATTTTAATCAATTTTATGTTAATTTCATTAACTGCTCTTTTTTCGCTTGGCAAAATAGATCTTTTTCTAAAACAATTTGGTTACTGGGTCATTGGTTTAATCCTTCTTGTTTCTGGTTTATTCATTAATTATCGTTTTCTTTTTGAAAAACACTATTTTTACCTAACAATATTTGCTTCACTTTTGATTTTAGTTTTAGTACTCTTTGTTCCGGGTAATATTAAAAGTTGGTTTTCGATAGCTGGTTTTTCTTTTCAGCCTTCTGAGTTTAGTAAATTGGGTCTTTTTCTTCTGCTAACATCTTTTTTAACTTATCATCAGGCTGATCTTATTAACCCCTTCTATTTGTTTCTCTCTTTTAGTTATCTTTTGCCCTATCTGGCTTTGATTATTCTACAGCCAGATTGGGGGATGGCCCTGCTATATTTTTTAATCTGGTTATTAGTAGTTTTAACTTTTTTATCTCGTAAGGAAATTTTTTTTGGATTTTTTGTGCTAGCTTTGATTTTTGTAATTATTTGGTTATTTTTTCTTAAGGATTATCAGAAGCAAAGGATTCTTATTTTCTTAAATCCAGACCTTGACCCTTTAAAATCTGGTTATAATCTACGGCAGATTAGAATTTCATTGGGAACAAGTGATTTTTGGGGGAAAGGAGTTGGCCTAGGTGAAATCGGTCGCTTAGGTTTTTTACCGTCTGCTCATACTGATTTTATTTTAACCTTTTTAATTGAAGAGAGAGGATTATTTATTTTTTTGTTCTATTCATTCTTTATATTTATTATTTTACGAGAATTGAGCAAGGGAGAAAGATTTAATAAAAATCCTTTGATGCGTAATTTTATTTTCATTGTCTATCAATATTTGTTAGCTAAGTATTTGATAACTACTTTAGTTAACTTTGGTATTTTTCCTATCATTGGCTTGCCAGTGCCATTTTTAAGTTATGGTGGTTCTCATCTTATTTTTGATTTATGGTTGTTAGGAATGGTGTTTAGTTTTTCTAAAGAAAGAGTATGATAAAATTAATTTTAGATAAATGTTATCTGAATTTAAAACTGCTCAGGGTAAAAAGATTGATGAAAAACTGTTGATTGAAGAGATTCAAAGTTTTATTCTTTCTGAACCAAAATATTCTTACCGAATATTGGTAGGGACAGATTCTGAGTATTTGGAGAAACAGATTGATTTCATCACTGTTATCGTTATTCATCGAGTGGGACAAGGAGCACGCTATTTTTGGAAAAGACAAGTAGTTAAGTCACGATTTGGTCTTCATCAAAGATTATGGCAAGAGGCCCTTTTTAGTTTGTCTGTTGGACAGGAATTACTTAAAGTTCTTGCTGATAAAAAATTAGATTTCAGATTTGAACTTCATCTTGATCTAGGTAATATTGGTAAAAGTTCTAATTCCGTAAAAGAGATTATCAATCTCATTCGTGGCTATGGTTTTGAGATAAGAATTAAACCAGAGTCTTATGCTGCTAGTAAGATTGCTGATCGCCTCTTGTAATTATCACTTTTGAAAAGCTCTAAGGATAACTTCGAGGTCACCATTCATAATATTTTCAAGATTATGCCATGACTTATTAAGGCGATGGTCAGTTATTCTATTTTGAGGAAAATTATAAGTTCTAATTTTTTCTGATCTTTCCTGAGAACCGATTTGTCTTTTTCTTTCTTCGGTTATTGTCCCAGAGATTTTTTGTTGTTCCATTTCCCAAAGCTTATTCTTTAATAGCTCTAGGGCAATTTCTCGATTTCTTTGTTGGCTTCTTTCCATCTGGCAACTTACTACTGTTCCGGTTGGTTTGTGGATTACTCTAACTGCCGTCTCTACTTTATTGACATTCTGTCCTCCTGGACCGCCAGCTCTAAAAAATTCAAACTCTAAATCTGATTCTCTAAGATTAATGGGGATAGATTCTATCTTGGGAATAATTGCCACTGAAGCAGTCGAGGTATGAATTCGACCACTTTTTTCAGTGATCGGAACTCTTTGAACACGATGAACCCCTCCTTCGTACTTGAGCAATCTATAGACATCAGTACCGTTTATTTCGGCAATTAATGTTTTTATTCCTCCTAGATCAGTCTCTGAGATATCTAAAATTTTTACCTTATAATTTTTTTTCTCAAAAAATCTTGAGTACATTTTCCATAGATCTCTAGCAAAAAGAGCTGCTTCTTCACCACCAACACCTGCCCTCATTTCAAAATAAATACTTTTAATATTTTCCTCTTCCATTTTTAGCCAAAAATATGTTAAAATTTATGAGCTCTTCTTAGAGCGAGCTTGCTTTTTAAGGAATCTTTCTACTCTTCCAATAACTGGTTTAGTTTCTTCTTTGCCGGTAAAAACGGGTGAGCAGTTACGACAAATTTCAACCAAAATTTCTTTTTTGGTTGATGGTATTTCATATACTTGACCGCAAGCACATTTTATCTTAGCTAAAAATTGTTGAGGATGAACTCCTTTTTTCATCTTATGATAAAATCTATTATAACATATTAAAAAATAAAAATGGAAGAAAAGAGTAAGCTTAAGCAAAATGAAAATCAGAGTTTAATTGAAGAAATGGTTAAATCTGGAGTTCATTATGGAAGAGCAAAAAGATGGACACACCCATCAATTAGACCATTTCTCCTAAAATCAAATAAAAATATTGAACTTTTTAATCTAAAATTAACAGCGAATAAACTAAATGAAGCGACGAGATTTATGAAAGAATTAATTGCCAACAACAAAACAATACTTTTTATTGGAACAACTCCTGCTGCTCAATCTAAAATTAGAGAATTAGCAATTGCCCTGGGACAACCATATGTTGTTTATAAATGGATTGCTGGATTGTTAACAAATTTTTCAACCATTCAAGCAAGACTAGTTCATTTTCGAGAATTACTAAAGAAAGAGTCAGAGGGAGAGTTAGCTAGATACCAACCAAAGGAAAGAAGTTTAATTGAAAAACAGCTTCAAAAGTTAAAAAATCTATATTCCGGGATAGTTAATTTTGATAAATTGCCCGATGCTATTTTTATTGTCAATCTAGCCTATAAACAACACCAAACAGCATTAAAAGAAGCTTACAAGATGAAAATTCCCATTGTTGCTATTACTGGTTCAGATAACAACATCAATCAAGTTCATTTTTTTATTCCGGCTAACGATAAGGCACCGAGAAGCATTTCCTTTTTACTTGACAATATAAAAGAGGAATTATTATCTTTAAAAAAGATAAACGAGTCGGAAAATAAAAGCGAAGAACTAAACTAGATGGAAAAAGAACTATTAGAAAAAATAAAAATTTTAAGAGAACTTACCGGTGCACCGGTAGGCAAATGCAAAGAAGCATTAGAAAAAGAGAACGGCGATTTAGAGAGAGCGAAAATATACTTGAGAAAAATAGGAGAAGGACTTTTGGAGAGGAAAAAGGAAGCAACTGCTGGTCACGGAATAATCGAGAGTTATCTTCATTTTAATGGCCGTGTTGGCGCTTTGGTTGAAGCAAGAGCAGAAACAGATTTTGTTGCTAGAAGTCTTGAATTTAAAAAGTTGGCTCATACAATTGCTGTTCAGGTAGCTACCATGAATCCATTGTATCTTTCTCTTGAAAATGTTCCAGAAGAAGTTATTCGAGAAAAAATAGAAGAATTTTCTCAAGATATCAAGGATAAACCAGAAAAAGTAAGGGAAGAAATTATTAAAGGAAGATTAAGAAAGTGGGCAGAAGAAAAATGTTTGTTAGATCAGGTTTATTATAAAGATGAAAATTTAAGAGTGAGTGATCTTATTAATGAATATGCTAACAAATTCGGTGAAAAGATAGAAATCCGAAGATTTACTCGTTTGAGCGTCGATGACTGATATTTATTATTTGATTTTTGGTTTTCTGTTTATTTTTACTTCCCTACTATTGACATTAATTAGATTAAAACAAATTCGATTGACTATCGAGGATTATGGCCATTGGCGTAGGATAGAAGCTAAATTCAATTTAGTGAAAAATAAATTGCTCAAGATAGTTAAGCTTTCAGAAAGGGAATCGAAGTATCTTTTTTTTAACTTCATAGAGAAAATGCTGATGAGAATCAAGATTGAAGCTCTAAAAATTGAAAACTGGGCAGCTAAAAAATTAGAAAATTTGAGAAAGAATAATTCTGAGCCAGCGTAGCTCAGCGGTAGAGCAACCGCCTTGTAAGCGGTAGGTCGTCGGTTCGAATCCGACCGCTGGCTTCAATGAAAAAGGGCTTTACCTATATTGAATTGTTGATTGTTTTGGGGGTGTTAATTCTTCTTTTGGGAATTTTAATCTCGGTGATTGGAGCTAAGCCATATTTTGCTAAAAGTCGCGATGTTCAAAGATTGAAAGATCTTTATTTTCTTAATCTGGCTCTAAATTTTTATTTTCAAAACGCCACTTCTGTGGATCCTGATGGTCCCTATCTCTATCTGAGAGGAATAGATGAGGCAACGCCCACAATTTTTGTCTCTATCCCTAAAGAGTCATATCCTTTCCCAGCTACTTACACTACTGGAAGCATAACTTATTATTACTATCAATCCAATAGAAGCGATTATCAAAGAATTGATGGTTACGGTTGGTTGCCGATTAACTTTATGGAAATCTCTTTCCCCTCACTGGCGGTTTTACCTGTTGATCCTTTGAACCAAGTCACCTCTTCGCTTTACTATACTTACTCTTTTCGTAGAAGTAGTTTTGATTATGAGATCGGAGGGTCTTTTGAAACAGCTGAATTTAAAAACGGAGGTGTTAATGACAAGGTTTCAACTGATGGAGGTAATGATCCTAATCGGTATGAATTGGGAAGTAATTTAAATTTGATTCCTCCTCTTTAGATTTATAATTATCGTTAGGGAAGGGTGCCGGAGTGGTTTAACGGGACGGCCTGGAGAGCCGTGCTCTCGCAAGAGGGCTCGTGGGTTCGAATCCCACCCCTTCCGCCATGGATTATTCAAGTTTATTTGAAAAAAGTTGGCAAATTACTTGGAATAATAAGTTTTTATGGATTTTTGGTACAATTGTTTTCATTTTTGTTGGAGGTATAAATTACTTATATTATCCTCTTCACCTTATTTTATCAGATCGAGGTGAAGCCAAATTGTTAAACTTTAACTATTATTTCTCTTTTTTACTAGCTTTAATAAATAGCAGTGGGACTATCTCATTTAACGACGAAGAGATTTCTAAAAAAATTATTTTAGCTATCCTCATTTCTTTACTTTATCTTGCCTTTTATTTCTCGCTTTATAATTTTTTTCTAGCTGGTTTATTTGCGGGTATTATTCTGTTAGTTTCAAATCAAAAAGCTAATTTCTCCGTTTCTTTAAAAGAAGGTTCAAAAATTTTTCTTAAATTTCTGTTACTAGAGATAATAACTTTTGCTATTTTGTTCATTTCATTTATTTTACCGCTAGCCTTAATAATTTATCTCATTCTATTTTTAAAAGCACCCACATTGATTTCTGTACTTCTTACTCTGATTTTCATTATAATCCTCTTAATTTTGTGGATTTTCATATCTATGATTAATGTCTTTGGTAAAATAGATATTGCTTTACAACCAGATCTTGCCTTTAGAAAAAACCTGGCTCAAACGGAAAAGGTTATTCTTAGGAATAAAATGAAATCATTAATAATTGTCGTGATTTCATTTATTGTTTTCTTGATAATTAACTTGATCGCTTCTATTTTGTTCGAAATTCTGATTAACTTAACTTCAGCGTTTAAAATTACGGAAGCAATGGCTTTAATTTTCTATTTGCCGATGTCATCAGTTTTTGTCTTGGTTGGTGGTATTTCTCTGGTTTTCGTATTCGGTTTCCTTATTCTTGCCTATTCCTTATTGTTAGAAAAAACCGGTCGTAATTAAATCAATTCATAAAAATGGAAAACAATCAAAACCTGTCTCAATCAAACATTCAGTATGCTGGTTTTTGGCGCAGATTTTTTGCTCTGTTAATTGATAATTTAATTCTTGGCTCTGTTTATGTTTTGTCATTAATTTTATCGGGAATAAGTATTTTCGGCTCTCTCGATGTTTACCTTTCTTACTTAGGCCAATACCTTTTGGGTCAAATTTTATTTTCTTCACCTACTGGTTCAGTATTCACTCCTGATATTGTTTCTTTTCAAGAAATTCAAAAGTTTAGTACCTCTCTGATCTTGATTAACCTAATTTTTATCTTTCTAAGCGTTGCTTATTTTGTAGTAATGACTGTGATTTATGGGGGTACAGTTGGAAAATTGCTTCTGAGAATAAGAGTTGTTGACCAAAATTATCAGAGAATAAACTGGGCAAGAGCCATTATGAGAGAAGTAATAGGTAAGCTTATTTCTTATTTTGTTTTTACCTTAGGATTTTTATGGGTGGCCTGGGATGTCAAAAAACAAGGTTGGCATGATAAGATTGCCGGCACATTTGTTCTAAAATTATAGTTAATGGTAGGGATATTTGAACAATATAGAAAAGGAAAAATAGAAGAACAGGTCAATAAAGAGGTAAAGGCCGAAGAACCATCTTTAAGCGATATTTTGGCTGATCAAAGACAATCAGCTTTATTTGCGAGATATTTGGAAAGTAGTGCAGGCAATGATGAAAAGGAGTCAGAACAAAGAAGAGAATTAGCTGGGAGGTTGTTAAAAAGATCTCTTGAAGAGGATGATCTTAAAACTCTTGCTGAGGCGAGAATTGAGTTTTTAAAGAGATTAGAATCAGCAAAAAGCGTGAAAGAATCTATTACTCCTCAGTTTATTGATGAACTGATGCTAATTAATGAGGATTTTAGAAATTTAGCCAATTTAGTTGGGAAAGAAAAGGTGATAGATGTTCTGGTGGGAGAAATGGATAGATTGGCTGTTGAAGGAAAAGAAGAATTCCAAAGTATAATAACTAGTCTTAATAAAATTAAAGAAGCAAGACAAAAAGCAGAGTATAGAGAGTAACAAATTCAAGAGGCTTTAAAGAGATTAGGAATTGACGAAGAACAATATTTAGACATCTTAATAGGCAGTGGAAATATTAATGATCAAGTGTCAGAACTTCTAAGAAAGAGAAGATTTTCCTTAGAAAGATTAAAATTTTTAATTAAAGGAGAAGATTTTTATGCTCATTACGAAAGAATTTTAGACAGGGCAAGCAAAGCTCAGTTAACCAGATTTGCTAACATAATTTGAAGGAGCAGAAGGCGATCTAGGAGGTTCATTAGTTGTGCTTTTAACCCAGGATGAAGAAACAAGAGCTGTTTTAACAAAAGCAATAAGGAATGAAAGAAGCCCAAAAAAAGGAAGAAATAGGTTTTAATGAAGTGAGAGAAATGATTTTGGATAGAGATAAAGTTCAAGCAGAATATGATAAGTGGTGGAATGGATTAAGCGAGACACAGAGACAATCAATGGCAAAAGAAGATAAGGAAATATTTCAACAGTTACTGGAAAACTATTTTCAAGAAAAAGGTAAAAGAGGCAAAAAAGTTCCTAATTTGTTGTTTAATATATTATTATAGTATTTTTAATGCTCCAGCCGGTATTATTGGCAATCAGACTTCTTCATAATGGCAGAGTGGGAACAGATTAAAAATCATATTTTAAGCTTGATAGAGCAAGGAAATGAAGAGGAAGCAATCCGATTTTCTAATTCAGAACTTTAATTCTCTTCCTGAAGATTTACAACGATCTTTAACCCTTTATCTTTTTGAAGAAAGTCTAAAAGATATGGAAGAATTGGAGACAATGAAACTAGAAACAATGGAAATATTTGAATTTTTACAAAAGGTTAAAAAGAGAATCGAGGAACAAAAAAAGATTATTGAGATTAAAGAAAGTCTAGAAAATCAAGAGTAACTTGAAAGAAGGAAGATATTTTGCTATACTCTTAGGTAGCACAATTCATAGGAGGTCTAAAATGGAACTGACAAGAAGAGAGTTTATTTTGCTCTTGTCCCTCCCATTTCTTAAAGGATGTGGAGGGGCTAGCCAACTAGTTCGGGATCAATTACCCCAGCCTGATGTCCAACTAGAGGAGAGTCAAGAAACAGTCAGCAAAGCTATTGATGTAGTAAGATCATTTCTGGATAACCCTCGGAGACAGCCGATAAGAGTTGGTGTTTCCGAGGGCCAAAATCTCGTTTTTCAAATTGTCCACCCAAATTCAAATTCTCGCTCGTTAGCTAATTATCCATACTTAAAAATAACGAGCGAGAAGATCGAAAGAGGGCAAATGGTGGTTAGTTCTGCTAATTTTTTGTGGGGAATTGATCCCCAGAATCTTCTCAGTATCGTAATTAAAGACGATACTGGTAAGGAAATAGCTCGCCAGTCGATTCCGATAAAAAGCAGAGAAAAAAACGAGGTTAATTGGTTGAAGGCGGGGATAACAGCCGCTATCGTGGGCTTGATTGCCTGGATTGGTGCTGGTATAGGCAGACTAATATTGGCGGCTGTTGGATTTATTGCTTTTAATTTGATGATCATCGGTCTGCTCGTAGCAGCCGGTTACCTAGTCGTCGAAATTTTGAGACGACTAGGCGTCGAATTAAGCCTTCAGGGCTTTAAAGAGCTTCTCAACAAGAGCGTTGAATTCTTCAAAAACCTGCTTAATGAAATGGCTGACTCGTTAAACAGGTGAAAAATCGAGAAGGGGCAAAAAAGCCCCTTTTGTTATTTTGATAAAATTTGTTATAATTTATTTACCTAAAATTAATTTCTCAAAAATACTCAAAATAGACCGAAATTAATAAGCTATTTTATTTTGCCTTAATTTTATTTTTATTGTAATGCCGAGAACATATCCATTGGAAAAAACAAGAAATATTGGAATTATCGCTCATATTGATGCAGGAAAAACTACGACTACCGAGAGGATTTTGTATTACACTGGAATCACCTATAAGGTAGGAGAAGTTCACGAGGGAACAACAGTTACCGATTGGATGCCTCAAGAAAGAGAAAGAGGTATTACCATTGTTTCAGCAGCAATTACCTGTTTTTGGACGCCATCATATTTAGAGCAAGAAAATAAAAATAAAGATAAGGAATTCAAGATAAACATTATTGATACACCAGGGCATGTAGATTTTACTGCTGAGGTTGAACGTTCTTTAAGAGTGCTCGATGGGGCAGTTGTTGTTTTTGATGGTGTTCAAGGCGTTGAAGCTCAATCAGAAACTGTATGGCGTCAGGCTGACAAATATAATGTTCCACGTATATGTTTTATTAACAAAATTGATCGAATGGGAGCTGACTTTGAATTTTCCCTCAAATCAATTCACGAGAGGTTAACAAAAGATGCGACATTAATAACTTTGCCTATCGGACAAGAGGAAAATTTTCAAGGAGTGATTGACCTTATTTCAATGAGGGAAGTCTATTTTGAGGGAGATAAAGGCGAAAAAGTTGTTTTCAAACAGATTGATCCTTCGAGGCAGAATGAAGCAGAAAAATGGCGACATATTTTTATTGAAAAATTGGCCGAAAGCGATGAAGAATTTTTGCATAAGTATTTAGCCAATGAGTACAATGAGACTGATATTAGAATGGCTATTCGACGAGCAACATTGAAATATCATTTTATCCCTGTTTATGTTGGTTCTTCACTCAAAAATAAAGGTGTTCAGTTATTATTAGATGGGGTAGTTGATTTTTTACCCTCTCCTCTTGATTTATCCTATCCTAAAGGTACTGATCCTTTAACTAATCAAGAAATCCAAAGAAAGCCGGACGATAATGAGCCACTTTCAGCTCTAATCTTTAAGATAGCTGTTGATCCTTATGTTGGGACTCTTTCTTATGTCAGAGTTTATTCAGGAGTTTTACAGTCGGGAATGACAGTTTTAAATACCACTTCAGGACAGAGCTTTAGAGTAGGAAGAATTGCTCGAATGCACGCTAATCATCGCGAAGAGATTCCAGAACTTTTTGCTGGAGATATTGGGGCTATTGTTGGTATCAAAGACCTCAAAACAGGTGACACATTAGCAGATCCTAAAGCTCCTATTATCTATGAAAAAATAGAATTCGCTGAGCCGGTTATTTGGCTAAAGGTTGAGCCTAAAACAAAGGCTGATCAAGAAAAAATGGGTTCAGCTATTAAGGCTTTGGTTAATGAAGATCCAACCTTTAGTTTTACTCAGGATTTAGAAACTGGTGACACTCTAATTGGTGGAATGGGAGAGTTGCATCTTGAAATAAAAGTTGATAGGCTAAAGAGGGAATTTAATGTTGATGTTAATGTGGGCAAACCACAAGTGGCTTACAAGGAAACAGTAATGAAGGAAGGCGTAGCGGAAGGGAAATATATTCGTCAAAGTGGTGGTCGAGGACAATATGGCCATGTTTGGTTAAAAGTTGAGCCTCTACCTCGCGGTTCAGGAATAGAGTTTGTTAATGCCATTCGTGGAGGAATTATTCCTGATAATTTCATCCCTTCAGTTGAGAAGGGTGTGCGCGAGGCAATCCAAAAGGGAGTTCTAGCGGGTTATCCATTGCAAGATATTAAAGTCACTCTGTTTGACGGTTCTTTTCATGAGGTTGATTCTTCTGATATTGCCTTTAAGATTGCGGGATCGATTGCTCTTCAAGAAAGCGTTAAACAAGCTAATCCTATCTTGCTTGAACCTATTATGAAACTGGAAATTGTTATTCCTCCCGAGTTTTTAGGCGATATTACTGGAGATTTATCCTCAAGAAGAGCCAAAATTGAAGAAGTTTTTGATCGAGGAATGTCAAAGGTCATCCGCGCTCAGGCTCCCCTAGCAGAAATGTTTGGCTATGTTACTGTAGTTCGTTCTCTAACTCAAGGAAGAGGAACTTGCATTATGGAATTTTCTCACTATTCAGAAGTACCCACCTCTATTTCTCAATCAATTATTGAAAATCTATCTCTAGCCAAAAAATAAATTAATGTTTAAAATTTTATTTAATGAAGACAAAGCCCAGTGGGCAACTTCTAATTGAGGTTGTTTTAAATCTAGCTCTTTTGGTTTTAATTTTAGGAATAGTAGTGATGTTTCTTTCTGTTTTTTTAAGCTCTCAGAAATACTCTGGTTTTAATCAGGCAGTAGCGGTGTCTGGTTTTGAGAGATATCGAAATGCCTTAATTTCAATTTCTCAGAATAATTGGTCATTGCTTGACTCTCTTTCGTCCACTACTGATTATTATCTCTTAGCCAGTGGAAATCAGTGGGTTATTGCTACTGGTTGGGAAAATATTATCTCTTTTAACGAAAGATATTCTTTCTCTTTTCGTGTAGGTAATTATTTTACTTCGGCAGTGAAATTTATCACCACCACTGCTATTTATGGAAGCACTACCATCAGTGATTATTTTCTTTTACCTAGATTAGTTTTCAAAGTTGAATAGATGAAGAAAAAATATCACGCTTTTACTTTGGTTGAAATTTTACTATATTTAATGTTATTTGCTTTGATAATGATAATTATCTATCCTCTTTTCGATCTAGTATTGACAAATTACATGGTTCAAAGAAGCAAGTTAGATTTAAGAGCCGAAATTAGAAATATTTTTCTTCGGATTCAAAGAGAGATTATTCCTACTGTTTCTTTTGACATTTTGACTGATTGGGAAGTTGTTTTTGATAAGAATGATGAACAGATTGCTTTTTTTCAAACAAAACCTGTTTATTTAGCTAATAATCGGATAGAGGGTTACGCTAATAATTTGAAAGTAGGAAGCATTAAATTTAGAGGAAGCAATTATGAGGTTACTTTTTCTCCATCTTCGAGTTGTGCTATTGGTACAACAACCATAGGTTCTGTTTATAGTTTTGCCGGATATGCTTGGTCGCCCAATATCGGTTGGATAAAGTTTAGAAACACTCCAGGAGAACCAATTTTTGGTGTTTGTCAAGCAACTAATGGCGAATTGAGGGGTTATGCTTGGAATGATATCGCTGGTTGGATTTCTTTTAATTGCCAGGATCTTAATGTTTGCTC
This sequence comes from Patescibacteria group bacterium, assembly GCA_025060575.1. GTDB lineage: Bacteria > Patescibacteriota > Minisyncoccia > UBA6257 > HR35 > JANXBL01. Next base: position 31,290 of record JANXBL010000004.1, read on the forward strand.
AAGTTCTGATTATCGGGTGAGAAACGTAAATAACTATCTCTATGGGTATGCCTGGAATGATTCCTTAGGTTGGTTAATTTTTGATGGTAAGGGGGGGAGAATTTATTTTGCCAAAATGAATCCTAACATCTATTATCTCGATTTAATTTCTGACCCCAATGTCGTTGTTGATGATTTAAAATTTACTGAAATTGGTAATTCATTTAAAATTGATCTTAGGATAAAAGGTTTAGGCAGTGCTTATGAACAGGCAGAAACGGCTATTAGCTTACCATTTAAATAACCGAGGGCAGGTTTTACTTTTAATTGTCGGTTTAATTTTGACTTTCATTATATTTTTTGTTATAATTTTAGGTAACACTAGTACTTCTTCATTTCAAACTGTCTATGTTTTTAGAAATTTTCTTCATGTTAGATCACTTCTTATTAGTGGTTTAAGATATGCTCTTTTTCAAATCAATCAAAACCCAAATTTTGTAACTTCTTCAGCTCAGATAAATATGCCCCAAGGTAATTTCGTTTATTCTATATCAACAACATCTGACATTTTTAAAAGGACAATAACTGTTCAGGCAAATTTAACTAATCCTTC
>JANXBL010000050.1 GCA_025060575.1 Patescibacteria group bacterium
ATGGCTTCTGGAAAGCAGGTGTTCCTAGAAATTATGCTTATCGTCCTCATGGATTGCTCATCAGAGATATAGGCATTCCTGAAAATACTATTCCTCAAGGTAAAAGACCGATGGATCTTTTATGGTATGGTCATGGTCGAACTACTTGCCCTTCTGGAGATTGTAAAATTGGAGATACAACTTCGACTACCTTAAAAGTACCTATTTCATCTACTACTGATATGGAAATAAAAACTGTACCAACCTACATTTACATTCTGCAACAGATTGACAGCAGAAATTATACTAATCGTTCAGGAACAGTCATTCCTTTTGATGCTGTTTATGCTCGCAACTATACCAAAGGATTAGTAGTTTACAGAACATTATTTCAATATTCAGGCCTTTGGAATGGTTATGAAGACAGCATTGCCACTGTTACTCTTCCTGGATTCTATCGTAAAGTTAATTATGATGGAACATTAGGACCAGTAACAGACAAAATAACATTAAGAGGTTTTGAAGGAGCCATCCTTGTTAAAGCAGAACACTATCCACCAGACAGAGATACTATTACTAATATCAAGGATTATCTTAAAATCTCACTCTTTTCAGACAATTACTCTCCTCAACCAGGAGATATTATTACTTATCGTGCTGTCCTCAGAAATATTTCCACTACTACTCTTGTCAGAACAAGATTTTCCTTTCCTCTAACTACCTTGATCAATCAAAATCA
>JANXBL010000051.1 GCA_025060575.1 Patescibacteria group bacterium
GATCAGGTTACTATCAGAAATGATGGTTTAACTAATTATCAAAATGCTAATGTAATTACTTCTTGGAAGCCATTAACAATAATATCTGGCACAACCAACAAACTAAATAGAGATGGTATCATAACCTGGAACATTCCAGAAGACTGGAAAGAAGGATATACTGAACTAGGTGGTGCTCCCTATAGATATTGGATAAGAATCAGAATTACTGCTACTCCTACTCATCCTGTTATGATTAAATCTGCTTCCAATGAATATCGTCAATTAATTCAAAGAGAAATTTATGGTCATAGATATATGGTAAGAATGCCTGGCTGGGATCCTCAAAATGATAGAAATAATGATGGCTATGTTGATGACAATGAATTCGCTAATCTTGTTAATCCTAAAGCAACAGCAAGATATAAATGGCATTCAAGAGTAGGTCATATGGGATGGGCAGGAGTACTTGATCATCCAGTAAATTTTAACAAAAGAGAACTATGGGAAATATATAAGGATCATTATGAAAATGACATTCTAGCTGGCAATGAAGATAGACTAAATGGTATTTATTCAGATAGTTTTATTGTTTCTAACCCTCTTAGAGATATGGCTAATAAAATAAAGCTTCTTGAACCCAAGGAAGACATTGATAATTGGGAAAAAGCATGGAATGAAATTCATGGTTATCTAAGAGATAGTTGGAAA
>JANXBL010000052.1 GCA_025060575.1 Patescibacteria group bacterium
CCGAAGTTACGCCCGCTTTTTTGCCGAGTTCCTTGAGAAAGCCTCACTCGTTCGCCTTAGGCTTCTCGCCTCAAACACCTGTGTCGGTTTTACGGTACGGACTCTTAGATTTTAACCTTAGAGACTTTTCTTGGAAGACTCTTCACTTTTGTTGATAAAGCCTAAACTTTATCTTCTGATTTATTCGAGAAGTGGTTTATAACCATGATAGCAGTTTTTCTGCTATCCTTCTCTACTTAAATCAAAGTCCAAGCCATCAAGACTCAAAAGTTTATTTTCTTCGTTATCCCATCGGAAATCTAAGAGGGATCGGAATATTAACCGATTGTGCATCGACTAACCCTTTCGGGTTTATCTTAGCTTCCGCCTAACCCTTGGTTGATTTCCATTGCCAAGGAAACCTCGTTTTTACGGCGATCAGCCATCTCAGCTGATTTGCGGTTACTCCTGCTGGCATTCTCTCTTCTTTGAGCTCCAAAGATTCTTTCGAATCTTCTTCAACGCTCAAAGAATGTTCTCCTACCTCCAGTGAAAATTAATTTTCACTGAATCACGGCTTCGGTAATAAGCTTAGCCCCTTAAATTTTCTGTGCTTTTTACCTCTCCCAGTGAGCTGTTACGCACTCTTTAAATGATGGCT
>JANXBL010000053.1 GCA_025060575.1 Patescibacteria group bacterium
AATTTTTCTGTGTTTAAGATAGTTCCTTATTTTCTTAAGTTGAATTTCTATAATGTCTTTCATCATTTCTTGTGTTAATGGATTAAATATTATTATTTCATCAATTCTATTAAGGAACTCTGGTCTAAAGTAAGCTCTTAAGTCTTCCATTATTTTTGTCTTTAAATCCTTTCTAAAGTCTTGCCAGTGCTCAGATATTTTATTTTCAAGAAAATCTTGTATATGTGCACTTCCTATGTTTGATGTCATTATTATAATTGTATTTTTGAAATCTACTGTTCTTCCGTGTCCATCTGTAAGACGACCATCATCAAGCACTTGAAGAAGAATATTAAATACTTCTGGATGAGCCTTTTCAATCTCATCAAAAAGAACTACACTGTAAGGTCTTCTACGGACTGATTCGGTAAGCTGTCCACCCTCTTCGTAACCAACATAACCTGGAGGTGCACCTATTAGACGTGATACTGTATGACGCTCTTGATACTCAGACATGTCAATACGAATCATGGCATTTTCATCGTCAAATAAAAACTCTGCCAAAGCCTTTGCAAGC
>JANXBL010000054.1 GCA_025060575.1 Patescibacteria group bacterium
CTGGGGCTGTCTCTACCGGACCTATCCCGAGATTCTTTACTTCGCCGCGGCGATCGTTGCCGGCTTTTTCATTCTCTGGGGGCGCTGGGCGCCCGTATTGTTGGGACTGGTCTTCCTGGGAGTCGCTGCGTTGCTGAAGGTCTGGGGGGTCCTACCGTGAGACCGTGGAGGTGTGGGGTCCGGCGGGGATTCCCAAGGGGCTTGCTGGCTTGCTAAAATTCGATGTGGAAGCGGCCATCAGGTTGCCGCACGATTCCCCGGTCGTCTAATGGTAGGACAGCGGCCTTTGGAGCCGCGAGTCGAGGTTCGAATCCTTGCCGGGGAGCCACGATCGGCTCGCCATAGCTTTCCACAGCGCTGCACGAGCGTCATCGAGCTTTCTCACTGTTTCGGAGCTTGCGACCAGGCAAGGCGCTCCGGAGCGTAGCCGCTGGTCGCCGTTTCTTGGGCGGTGAATTCACTCGCCAGGAACGGGCTGGGCATACCTGCGGCCGCCATCTCTCTACCGCCGCCACGCCGAGGGCAGG
>JANXBL010000005.1 GCA_025060575.1 Patescibacteria group bacterium
AGCAACTGCTGGACCTCTTTCATTTTCTTTAACAACTTGCAACTTATCTGGATTACAACTAAATGAAACACCTTGAGAAATCTTGATGAAAAAGCTACTTATCACAAGAAGAAAGACTATTGATAATAATTTATTATTCATAATTAAGTTTAGTTTTAGGTCTATAAAAATTCGACCTCTGTTTGTTATCTCAATAAATTTTATCACATAATTAATTCTTAATAATATTAATAAAAATAGCAAGGAATGAGTTAAAATTATACTTAGCAAACTCAAAGGAGGACGTGCCAAGTGAAAGCAACACAAAACAACAAAAAAGAAGTGTTAAAGTGGAAACTGTGGTTAATCAAGAGAAAAATGCCTAGGCCTATTACTCAATCAAAAAAGGCGTAACCCCATCTCTCCTATCTTCTTTAGCCCTCAAGACTAACTTGGGGGCTTTTTCTTAATTATTAAATTGGCGAATTTTTAATTATAATAAAATTAATATTTGTAAATATTACACAAGTCGTATTTAAAACACTCAAAAAAAATACCATGCTCTTAAAAATTTTAATCGTCGTCCTCATAGTATATATTCTTTCAGGTTTAAGAATCATTAGACAGTACGAAAGGGCAATAGTTTTTACGCTCGGTAAATATAGTCATACCAAAGATCCTGGTTTAAGATTTCTTTGGCCAATTTTTCAAACAATGGAAAGAGTTGATATTCGTGCTCAGACTATTGATGTTCCTCGCCAAGAAGCCATTACCAAAGATAATGTTCCTGTGCAAATAAATGCAGTACTCTATTTTCAGGTCGAACAACCAAGCAAAGCTATTCTAGAAGTTTCAGACTATCATTTTGCTGTTTCAAATTATGCTCAAGCTGCTTTAAGAGACACTATTGGACAAGTTGATCTGGATACTCTTCTTTCCGAAAGAGAAAGAATAGCCAATTCAATAAAAGAAGTCATTGACGAAGCAACCACTGCTTGGGGAATAAATGTGCTGGCAGTCAAAATTCAAGATATTGAATTGCCTGCAGAAATGAGACGGGCGATGGCTCAACAAGCAGAAGCAGAAAGAGCAAAAAGAGCAGTGATTATTAAGGCTGAAGGAGAAAAGATTGCTTCTGAAAACCTAGCTCAAGCTGCTGAAATATTATCGAATATTACTGGAGGTTTAACAATCAGAACTTTACAAACTATAGAGAAAGAGCCATCAAAAACAGTTATTTTTCTCCTACCAACTGAAATACCAGGAATAATTGAAAAGTTAAATAAAAAGGAGTGAGGATAGAATAGAGTCTATGGAATATATTAATCAAAATCTTTCAGTCGTTACCCCAGTTATTTTTTACCTTCTTCCTCTGATAACTTCAATAACTTTTCTAATATGTTTCATTATTATTACAGTATATTTTATAAAAATAGTAAAACCTAAACGCCTCGACCTTAAAACCCTACTAAGTGATGAGGTGGCTAATAGAGATTTACCATACCGTCAAGATTTACCCTTAGTCGAAGCAGAATTACCAGCAAAAGTTATAAGATTTATGGGTGAAAATTATAAAACAAGAATAAAAAAAGAAATTGAGAGCTTCTCTAGGCTAATTTTTTTTTATGATTCATTAGCATGGAAACTTGGAATAGTCCTGATAATAATATTATTGATAGCTTTTTTTAAAGAAGTACAGTCTTTATTGTTAACCTTATCCCCCTTTAGCTTTAACAATGAGAATAACTTATGGAACATCATTATTTACGCTATTGTTGCTGTAATTTTAGTTTTAAATGTTGCAAAAACTCTATCATTATATAAATTTTTTGAATCTCGAATCCTTATCGATACTCGAAAGAATAAAGTCCGTATATTTTCTAGAAACAAAATTAATTATTACGACTTTGATTTTAATATTTCTGAATACTCTCTAAAAATAGCCGAAGATCTAAAATCAAAATATTCAAGAAACATAATACCCTTTTATTTAATGAGAAAAGATAACATTGAACATGTGATTATTGTCTATGATTCAATTAGAATAAGCAATATAAGTTACTCTCGCTGACTTAATAACATCGATAAATCTATCCAATCACGATACAAATTACCGCCACCCCTCTATATTTTTATATAAACCCTTATTTTAGAATATTTGATTGAATTAATTAACATAATTTAAAGTAAGCGACCTTCACCTAACTTCCCTTAAAAATTCTTCATTAATCCTTCTTATCTCTCCTTTTTGATAATTAAAAAAATTTTTCCAAACTACAATTAGATCAGCTCCATTAAATATTGCTGAAGAAATTTCGTGAATAGTGTCTCCACCAGCAATCCCTACTAAAATATCAAATCTTCCTTTAATTCTATTAATCTCATAAAATGGTAATGGTTTATCTCGAAAAGATTGTTCTGTCTCATCAACACCTCGATGAAGCAGAGCAATATCAGGCAAATTTTTAAGTTGATTAAGTATGTTAAGCGGATTTTCAATGTTCATAAAATCCAAAAAGGTATCAATACCTAAATTCTTTGCTTTTTCAATAGCAGTATCAATTGTTTCTAAAGGTGCTGATGCCATAATAATGATTGCCTGAGCACCTCCCTCTAAAGTAAGATTAACCTCGGTCGTCCCTCTATCAATTGTTTTCCAATCAGCGACTAGATAGCCCTGCCATTTGGATTTTAAAAATTTTAAGCCTTCTAAACCATATCTCTTGAGAAAAGGAGTACCAGCTTCCAAAATTATTCTTCTATCGTTTATTAATTCAGAAATAATTCTTTCGGCATTAAAAAGATCAGAGTTAATAGAAATCTGAAGATATTTTTGCCTTCTATCTAACATTTCTCCTGAATTTATATTTTAACAGAGACTGCTTATTTTTAGAATTATTTTATTTCTTAATTTTGTTAATTAGAATTAAAAGCAATTCTCTGATATTTTTTTGAGCTTCGTCTTCTGTTTGACTATTGACAAAATTTTCCCAAGCTTTTAAAATTTGTTCATCGTTTAAATTTCTAACTTCATTTTCCATCTTTAATCGCGTTTCTAAACTAACTTCCCTATCCACTTTAATTACATTATCAATAAAAAACTTAGTAAAGTTCAAAACGTCTTCATTTATATTTGCCGACGTTATCTCTTTAATTTGGGAGAAAGCTCTTTTAGTTTCAAAATAACGCCAGGCAAAATAAAAATTAAAAAGGAGTAAAATAATAATTATAACAATGACTTTTTTAAGTTCACTTAATTTTCTAGTCATTCTTTCTTTATCAAAAGCCATTTTACTTTTGAATAATTAAAGAATCGTGACCTTTAAATCTATTTTTTGCCTTTATCACTCTATAAAAATAAACTAATACTAATACAATAAAAAGAGTAATTAAAAAATTGACAATGCTCTTAAAAGGTACCATCAATATATCTAGAATATTAGCTAAGGCTAGAAAGCCAAAAAGGGTAGCTTCTCTAGGTTCTTGAAAATTTACTAATAATCTCCTAATTTCCCCCACTAATTCTGGCGAAACAAACTCGATTAAATTACCCTCTTGTTTAGTATAGGTTAACAATCGCCAATCTCTATCAAAAATACTTACGGCTTTCTCATTTTTATTAACAGAAGCGACAGCCACGGGTGTTTCTTGTTTCTGAGATTTTCTAATCGGAATCATTTTTTTTACAATATTCTCAGTCTTTTGAATTAAGGGAGAAGTTTTGCTTAAAATTGTCGGCAATAATGTTGGTTCACCTCGCTGAATGTAAAAAATATCATCAGAAACAACAATAGAAGCACCTATTGTTGAAGTTACGCTGTAATCTTTGGCTGCTGCGGTAAAAAATCTTACATAAACGGTATACCTACCAATTCGACAATTATCAATTCCTTTACATAGATCCCATTTTTTGTTTCTTTGATAAGGTTCTTTTTTTGCATCTCTAAAATCAGCAAAATTAGAGATTGCCATTTCATAAGTATTGACATCGCCTCCATTTAGAGTAAGATCCACTATTTTTTCATAAGTATAAGGATCATTATTATTAATAACAACTGAAAAACCACCTGGAGGAGCTATGGGGGCGATTATTCCTCCAGCTGCCGTAGCACCTCCTCCACCTCCAAAAATTCTGCCGATTTGACTGACTACACTTACTCTTGCTCTTTTTGGTCTCCAATTTGTTCTCACTTCACAATAATTACACTCAAAGCTTATTTCTCCATATTTTTCTGTCGTTATTTTGCCAAAAAATTTCCCCTCTTCATTAATCTTTACTCCAGAAAAATTTAACCAACCAATATTTTCTCCCCAGGCGTAACCACTTAAATTACCCTCTCCATCATTCTTTACTCCTCCGTTTTCAGGGGAAAGGTTTATCCAACCAAAATTTTCGCTCCATACATAACCACTCAATCTATCATCGCTTATCCTTACATTACAATTATCACAACCAAAATTTAACCAGCCTAAATAATTTCCCCAAACATACTTGTAATTAGCATCAATTATGCCTTCTGAAGAAGCTAAAACATGATAGCCTCCAAAAACTATGACTAAAATATAGAGTGTTATCCGATAAGCGCTGTTCATCTTGTTTTTCTATTTATATCCGTCAAAGGCAATGTTTGACTTTTGTTCCCAACGCATTTCACATCAATCAATGTTCTCTCTCTATTTTCTAAAAAAACTCTTACTGTCTGGCAATTTTCAGATCCTTCAAGTATTCTTCTTACTGAATCAGTTATACCTATTCTATAACCTGTTTCCACCAAGCGACCGCCAATTTTATTTAACTGGTCTTGACCAATATATATTACTGAAAATATTAACCAGATAAACAAAATTATCACTAATAATCTCCTTAAAAATTTATTCTTCCTTATTCTAGCAAAGGTTGATTCCTTATTTTGTTCAGCTTCCATTTTTTATCAATTAAATCTTAATTTTCATTAGTTGGTTGACTATCATTAGCTTCAACGTCTGTTGAAGTATTAACTTCTTCATTTTTGATTAGATTACCCCTCGCTTCCTCAGAGGAAACCTGGCTTTCTGAAGAAATTTGAGACAGATTGTTTATAATAATACTCCCACCCTTACTACTTTCCTTTAATTTTTCAATCAATTCGTCAGAAACTTCGACGCACTTACCTTGGGAGGAACATATTTGATCGACAACTAATCTCTCTACCATTAGATTTTTTATCGATATAACACTATTTTTGATTAGAATACCCAGCCTGCCTAAAGCTTCTTTTAATGTTTTCCAAACACCATGTAAAGCACCGTCTGACATTTCTCCATCAATTTGACCGACAACAAAATCTCCGATCTCAATTCCTTGTCTTTCTTCACTAGGCACTTGAAAACCACCTGTTTTACTTACATAGTGCCATTTATCACTTGCTCTAAAATATATCCTTCCATTTTTTGAATCAATACCGATTAAACCATCATGAACTTTTCCTCTAAAATTTTGATCAGACACTGGACCATCAACCACCTTGGTAGAAAGACCATCATCTGAAGCATTTACCATTCCTTTAACTTCTAATTTCCACTGAGGTTTCTCTGTGCCAATTCCAACATTACCTGTTCCTCTAATAGTCATAACAGAGTAAAATCCTTTTGCCCAATCAGGTGAATCAATTGAAACATCATATTTACTAGATGTAGCAAAGCCAAAAACAATACCTCCTTCAACTGTTGGATCATCATCAGTTTTTTCAATAATTACTGCGTCATGATATGGTCCTTCATCCTTAAAATATCCAATCAGATTTCTTATCCTAAGAGATTCAGTGCCAGCAACCTGAAAACTGACCTCCTCTTGTTGAGGTGAAAAAATATGTAAATTAGATTTAGGATTATTAGTTCCTATACCAACATTACCGTTAGAATTAATTACCATCAAATCTTTTCCTCTTCCTGGTTCATTTTCACCAGTATGATCACGAAAAACAATTTTCCCCCATGTTCCTAAACTTAAACCTTCACCTCGAGTAACAGAAATATAATTAAAACCATCTCCTATTGAAACTTTTACTCTCTCACCATCTTGATTCCATCCGCGAGGGGAAAGAGCTAAAATATCACCAACTACGGTCAATCTTTCTGCCGGATTATTAGTTCCTATACCAACATTACCGTTACTTCTAATAGTTAAGAAGTTATCAAATTCTCCTGTTCCTGAGGTGGCAATTCCTCTACCAATAGCAATAAAATTTAAACTTGTTGGACTATCACCCTGAAAGACTATTCCTCCTAACCTTTGATTATCAGGCCCAACAAAAGCAAGCTGTCTTGCCCAACCACCCCAATTTCTTGCTGTTTTCATCACTATACCATAGGGATAGGAAGATGGTTCATGTAAGATTAAATTGTTATTAGTAATCCTGACATTACCATTAACATCAAGCCTCTCTTGAGGATTATTAGTTCCTATACCAACATTACCGTTACTTCTAATAGTAAGAAAATTATCATATTCTGTATTTGGTGCTGCCCAATTAGTACTCGTATCATAACCAATTCCTCTACCAATAGCAATAAAGTCTAATGTCGTTGAATTAGGACCACGTGCAATTATTGCTCCTAATCTTTCATTGTTAGGACCAAGAAAAGCAATCTGTCTTGCCCACCCATTCCAAGTTGGGCCAGTCTTAATTCCTATACCAAGAGGATATGACCATGGTTCCCTAATAATAAGACTATTAAAATTAACTCTTACATTACCACCAAAGATATCAAGTTTTTCTTGAGGATTATTAGTTCCTATACCAACCCTCACTTCTTCTCTAATTTGGGGAGGTTGATTCATGGTCGGTCTTAATATCTGAGCACCTAATATTCTATTTAGATTTCCTGCAATTTCTTGATCAATTATATATCTTACAATTGAAAAGTCCACTTGTCTAGGGATAAGAGAAAAACCTATACCCTTTCTTCGTAAGTTTTCATTATTAGCAAGTATTGTCCAACCAGCAAATTCAGATGAAGTCGGCCTGAAAATTTTTAAACTTGTATCAGTGGCTTTAAATAGAATACCTCTAGTATCGCTTTCATCAACTGGGCTAATTAAGATATGATTTGTTCCTATCTGAGAAATACTCGCCGACCCAACAACAGTTAGTTTTCTGTCTCTGATTAAATTTGAATCATTGGTCCCTATACCCACACTATAAGCAGGATCATTTGGATAAAGGGAAGTGCCAGATAGAGTCCAATAATTAGTTCCACTACCTCCTCCACCACCAGATGGCCACACCGAACGACAATCTGCACCTAAACATAGTGTACTGACTCTTGCGGTACCAAAAACATCCAGTTCATATTGAGGATTTCTTGTTCCTATACCAACTTTTCTTCTGTCAACATAGATGCCTGATGAAGTTACCAAAACAGGTCCTGTAGTATCATAGCTAATTGGAATAGCTCCTACTTCAGCGGATGGCCATTTTACATATTCACAAACACCAGATTGAGCAAGAGCAAGCTGAGATTTTTTTACAGGCTTATCTTTTTTAGCTAGATAGTTAACTAACGACAATGATAAAAGAAAGGAGAGACTAATAAGAGATATATTGATAAAAGCTCGATTATTCATCATGTTTTTAATTTATTTTTAAAATTTAATTAATTTTTAAATTTCTTAATCACTAATTAAATTTTAGGAAACCTTTAAATAAATGTCAAGAAAAATTGTGGAAAAATTATTCTATTAACCTACCAACATACTAATTATCTACTAGTTCATTGTTTTCTGATTTACATTTAGATTCTAAAGTTAACAAACCTGAGTTATTACATTCAGCAGATATTCGATAAACTTTAATTCCTCTGGAGTAGTTAATTCTATCAACATTTAGAAGGGTATAAAAAAATATTAGCGCTTAATAATAGTTTCTAGGCTTGTTGACCTATCATTAATTACTTTATAAATTTCACAAAATTATTAAATTATTCTTAATACTTAGCAATTTTCAATTTATTTTTACTTAGTAATCAATCATCACTGAACATTTGTCCACCGCCGCCAGGAGGTTGACCACTTTGAGTGTAAGAAGAGAAGTAGAAATTTTCATAGGGTATACGTCCACCACCAAAAACATTAATACTGTCCCAAGGATACAGAAAAATAAATTCTGACGGTTCCATGGATAAAGAACCGCCTGGATAAACTGAGTAGACGTCAAAGTTGGAAGGATATCTTAAAGTAGGAAATTCATATTCAGGCAATGGTGGTAACTCATTAGAAGTATCTTGGGCAGACCAACTAAAATAAGCAGTTTCTAGTTCTCCTCCCGGTCCAGTGCCAATACTAGAATCTCTAGGATTAAAGGCATGACCAGGTACTGTACCGTCAGCATCATTATAATAAATGTATGTTTCCACCTGATCATCGCCAATAATTCTTCCCTCAGGAGGCATTACATCCATTCTTGCTTGGACTTGAATAAATTTAGTAATTATTGAAAAATAAACTAAAACCAGTGTAAAAATAATTAATATCACTAATGATTTAAAGCTGATTTTATGAAATAAATAATTTTTCATTTTATGAAAGACAAGTTTACTGATTATTCACAATTGCTAATAAAGCTATGCCAATATCCTTAATAACTAGTACAATATCTCTATTTATTCTATCTTGCCCAATGTAACTAAGAATGTCACCTAATGAAGAGGGCCCAATAGTAGTTTCTACTTCTGTACCATCTGGATTCCAAATCATAATTCGCTTAATTTCTTCAACATAGAATCTTCCCTGAATTTTAGACCTAAGATTAGCGGTATCACATGGATGACCAGTTGAAGTAACGAATTTATATTTACCCATCATAAAGAAAACATCAGCAGGATGGTTCCAAATTGACGTTCTCAATCTAGGAATATATTCTATCTCTGAACATACATAACTTGTTGTTGGTCTTTGCCAAGGGACGACTCTAAAATCGAAAAAAACTCTTCCTTTTACTGGAGCTGATCTATCAAGAAAATTTGCCCAACTTTCTCCTGGTCTAAGACAACCATCATTTGGATCATCATTAAAACATTTTTCAACTATGAATTTTTCACTAGTTGTTGATCTTAGAACCCTTGCACCATCATAAAAAGAACCACTCAAAAAATAATCATCGCAATTTTGTCTAGCTAATCTGAGCATCCCTCCACATGTAGTAGTAATGGATAGTGGTCTAAAATAGACTCCCAAGGGAGCAAAATTTCCGGAACCCTCTAAGTAAATTGCTTTATCAAAGCCAGATTCATTAATATTGTGATGGGAATAAAAAAGGTCAAACCACTCTGTAGATGTGGAAGTCCTTTGGATATTTGAATTAGTGAGCACTCTGTAAAAACTAATATATGGATATTGGTAGGGGCTATTATCTCTCCCTTCTATAAGATCAATATTTGTCACTGGAAAAACTGATCGCCATCCAGTTATTGCCCGATAGTATAAACCATTAGTAAAAGGGTACTTAGTTGAGATTGAGTAAATTTTAAAGTTATTTAAACAAACATCATCTACACACAATCTCCTTGCTTGAATAGTGCCATTGACTTTAATACCTCCTCTCTCGTCATAAGCTATACCCGTCAAAGGTGATGTAGTACCGACTAAGATAAGGCTTTTAGCATAAAGAGCACCTACAGAAGAAGTACCCACAACTTCAAGTCCAGCTGGAAAAGTAAAATTACCTCCACCGGTTGAACTAGCAAAAGTGCCGGCAGAAATATTGATGGCGTTAATCGTCCCCAAAAAGTTTTGAGCTTTAACATTACCAAAAACCTCTAAAGTCGTAGTAGGAATAGTAGTGCTTCCAATCCCAACTCGCCATTGTGTAGATGAAGGATGGAGATAAGTTATTATTTGTCCTCCTGCTCCAGTATTCGTTGATTTTAGGAGCCAATAACTAACAGCTTCGCCGACTGCTCCTGGCCAATCACTACGACAATTAACCCCTAAACATAATCTTGTAGTAGTTAAAGTTCCATCAACCTGCATGGATGAATTTTCTACTACTACGTTACCGTTAAATATTTTTATGGGAGAGGCCACTACAGTACTAGACCCGAAAACTGATTGGGGAATAACACCTGCACCTGGCAATCTATCCCACTTCAAATACAAACAACTTCCCCCTGATTGAGCATAAGAATAATCAATATTTTGATAAAAAGAATACACAAACCAAACGATACAAACAGATAAAAATAGAATTGAAAGTATTAACGAGAGATTAATGATATTTATTCTAAGCATTTAGTTAAATTTTAAGGTTAAAAAATAATTTTGTCAAGTATAATAAAGTTTTAAGTTAAAAGCTTAAATAATTATATAACTTAGATAGCTGTCTTAAAAAATAATTTTTGAATTAAGAATTCAGTAGACTATGCTATAATTTGTGCTATAATAATTTATATTTATTGCGGGCGTAGTTCAGTTGGTTAGAACGCCGCCCTGTCACGGCGGAGGTCGCCGGTTCAAGTCCGGTCGCCCGCGTAAAATCGCCGAGGTAGCTCAGTGGCAGAGCAGACGTTTCATAAGCGTCGGGTCGTGGGTTCGAATCCCACCCTCGGCAGAATTAGATTATTTTCTTAGAGTGTTTTTTTCTCCACTCTGTAATTAAGTGGTGATTTCCTGAAAGCAAAACTTTAGGTACTTTTAAAATTTTATTACCCACCTTTATAACTTCAGGTTTAGTATAAACAGGATATGAATAAAGGGAAAAATTTTCTATTTTTTTTAGATTTAAGTTTAATTTTTTTCTACTGATAAGTAAGTCATAAAAGTTAAAATTCGCCCTTCTTTCCTCCAAAGAAAGAGGATGATGTAATGCTCCTGGTAAATGACGAACAACACTATCAACTATTACCATTGCCGGTAATTCTCCCCCAGTTAAAATATAACGACCAATTGAAATTTTCATATCAACAAATTTTTCTATTCTAGCATCAACTCCTTCATAATGACCACAAATAATGATAATGTGTTTTTGAGCTGATAATTGATAAGCTAATTTTTGAGTCAATAATTGTCCTGCTGGATGAGTTAAAATTACTTTACTTTTTGTTGTCTTTCTTCTCTTTTTGGCTGCTTGTAAAGCCCAATATATCGGTTCAAATTTCATCACCATTCCTGGACCGCCACCATAAGAAGTATCATCAACTTTTTTATGCTTATCCGTGGTAAAATCACGAGGGTTCAAGAAATTAATCTCAATTATTCTCTTCTCTTTAGCCCTTTTAATTATAGAACAATCAAAATAGGAAAATGCTTCGGGGAAGAGAGATATAATGCTGATAAGCATTAAAATCGTTTTTCAATAATTTTATCAATCAAGCCATAATCTAATGCTTCATTAGCTGACAACCAGTAATCCCGATCAGTATCTTTCTCAATTTTTTCAAGTGGTTGGCCAGTGTGATGTGATAAAATTTTATTAACTCGCTCCTTGAGCTTTAAAATTTCCTTAGCAGCAATTTCAATTTCTGTTGCTTGACCACCTAATGGACCAGCCATTACTTGATGAAGTAATATTTCAGTATTGGGTAAAGCATACCTTTTACCTTTAGTCCCAGCAGAAAGTAACAATGAGGCTGCTGAGGCAACAATTCCAATACCAATTGTTTGTATGTCTGGCTTTACAAATTGCATAGTATCATAAATGGCCAAAGCTGAATGAAGATCTCCTCCTGGACTATGAATATAGAGATTAATATCTTTATTTGGATCTTCATGCTCTAAGTAGAGTAATTGAGCTATTATGCTGTTAGCAACAACGTCATTAATTGGCAAACCAAGAAAAATAATTCTCTCTTTTAGAAGACGAGAATAAATATCATAGGCCCTCTCGCCAAATTGAGTTTTTTCAACTACGATTGGTACTAATTCCATTATCTTTAATTATAGCATTGGCAAACCTGGAAAGCAAGAAAATAGCAAGAAGTGAAAAAGAAGTTCTCAGCCAAAAAGTTAACGGCAAAAAATTAGCTAGAAAAAATATT
Source organism: Patescibacteria group bacterium (assembly GCA_025060575.1). Lineage (GTDB taxonomy): Bacteria > Patescibacteriota > Minisyncoccia > UBA6257 > HR35 > JANXBL01. The sequence goes on from JANXBL010000005.1 coordinate 11,992, forward strand.
TCAAAAGCTATTAATGTTAGAGTTAATACTTTCCAAAAATCTAACTTCAAGATTGACCAAGCATAGACAAAAACAACCAATGAACTTAAAATAATCATTCCCATTAAACTTACATAACCATTAAAACTTAAATACCCGACCATAATTAAAACTAAAATAAAAAACAACCAATCGATAAGAGGATATTTTCTAAGAATAAGATAGTTAGCCAGTGCAATGATTAGCCAAGAAGGCAAAAAAAAGTCCACCCTCTTAAGAAAGAATAAAAAGAGAGAAAGAAAAATAAAGCTAAAGAAAATTGATTGTCCTAATGAGCCTCTCATTTGCCAATAAATAAAAAACGATAAAACAACAGCCAAGAAATTACTTTTCAGACTAAAAAGGGTGATCAAGATCGACAACAAGAGTATAAAGAAATTGTTATATATCAAGGTTTTGAACTTCTTTAGCATAGGTTTCGATAAATAACTTTCTCGGCTCAACTTCCTGGCCCATTAAAATGCTAAAAATTCTATCTGCTTCCTCAGCATCTTTTAGAGTCACTTGTTTTAACACTCTTTTTTCTGGATCAAGTGTTGTTGCCCAAAGTTCTTCAGGGTTCATTTCTCCTAAACCCTTATACCTTTGGACATCAAAATTAACCTTTTTAGCGATGACTTCTTTGACAATTCGATCTTTTTCTTGATCTGAATAGGCATAGAAGACATTTTTGCCAGCTTGAATTTTGTAAAGAGGAGGTTGAGCAATGTAGATAAAGCCGTTGGCAATTAATGGTTTAAAGTAACGATAAAAAAGAGTGAGAAGCAAGGTGCGGATGTGATTGCCATCGCTATCAGCGTCAGTAGCAATAATTATTTTTGAGTAGCGTAAATTTTCCAGGTTAAAATCCTTACCGAGTCCAGTCCCTAGTGAAATAATCAAATTTTTTATTTCTTGAGATTTAAGAATTTTATCTAAGGTGGCTTTTTCAACATTTAGAATTTTTCCTCTCAAAGGAAGAACAGCTTGAAAAATCCGATTGCGTCCTTGTTTAGCACTTCCACCTGCTGAATCTCCCTCGACAACAAATAATTCTCTTTTAGCTGGATCATGACTGGAACAATCTGCCAACTTACCAGAAAGAGTCAAGCCCGTCTGAATTTTTTTCTTAAGGACTGCTTCTCTAGCTGCTCGCGCTGCTTTTCTTGCTTGGGTATTAAGCAAAACTCTATTAATAATCTGTTTAGCTTGGGCAGGGTTTTTATGAAGCCATTCTTCTAGTTTGGTCGATATTGTTTCTTCAACAAAACCACGTGCCTCCGGATTGCCAAGCTTTGCCTTTGTTTGTCCTTCAAACTGAGGCTCGGCTAATTTCAAAGATAAAATAACCACTAAACCTCCTCGAACATCATCAATGTTAATAGTTAAACCATTCTTTTCTTTAATTATTCCTAACCCTGTCCCCACCTTATTAAAAACTTTTACTAGAGCATTGCGAAAACCCAGCTGATGAGTACCACCTTCAGGATTGATAATATTATTGGTAAAAAAATATTCATAACAATCTGTGCTTTCCAGATAAGTAAAAATAGTCTCTAGTTCAAAACGTTCATTTTTATCAACAAAGTGAAGATATTCGTCAATAACTGTTTGCCGGCCAAAGATCAAATGTTTCAAAAAAGCAACCAATCCTTTTTCAAAATAAAAACTGTAGATGAAATCATCTCTCTTGTCACAAAAATTTATTCTTAGTCCTGGAGTAAGATAAGATTGATGCCTCAAATAGTCTAAAATTTTTTTGCGTTCAAATTCAACTTTGGGAAAAATTTCTGGATCAGGTTCAAAGATGATAGTGGTTCCTGTTTCGCCTGTTTTCTTCGTTTGTTTCAAGGGAGTTATTGGTTTACCCTGCTTATATTCCTGAACCCAAATATAACCATCTCTCTTAACAATTGCCTTAAGATAACGAGAAAGAGCATTAACAACTGAAACTCCTACTCCATGCAAACCGCCGGCAGATTTATAAATCTTTTGATCAAATTTGCCACCAGCATGAAGCATAGTCAAAACAGTCTCTAAGGCTGATTTTTTTGTTTTTGGATGAATATCTACGGGAATGCCTCTTCCATCATCGATTATTGCTATTCGGTGATCATTTTCTATGATCACATCAATATTCTTAGCATAGCCCATCATTGCCTCATCAACGCTATTTGCTACTACTTCCCAAACTAAATGGTGTAAACCATCAATCCCTGTTCCTCCAATGTACATCCCCGGTCTTTTTCTAACCGCTTCGATTCCTTCTAGCACTTGAATATGTTCAGCTTTATAATCCATACTAAAAATTAGATAATATAAAAAATATTTAAGACATTTAAACTCTATCAAAGTAATCAGAAATATTTTTTATTCCTTTTGTTCTTCTTTTAATTCTCTGATTATCTCTTCGCTTTTCAGATTCTTTTTAGAGGCCACTGCTCGATCGAGAGGAGTTGGTTCTTCAATTTTAATGTTAACTCGGGCATGGTGTTTTGAACCAATGGCCTTAATAATGTTTTTTATAGATCTAATATTTTCTCCTTTTCGACCAACAACCAGTCCCATATCTTGAGGATGAAGTTTTACCCTTAAAAGAACGCCCATTTCATCTATTGTTCTCTGTACTTTAACTTCATTGGGATTATTGACCAAAGAAACGATAATTTTTTCTAAAACTTCTTGATAGACAGGCTTTTCCATCGTTAATTATCTTTCTTAAACTTCGACTAAAATAAATCTAGTCTAATTATAACATAAATTAGAGATCTCTCGGCTTAACCAAAAGAGAACCGTTAACTGGTGGAGAACAAAGTGAGCACAAAAGGATAAATTTACCAGGTTGTGACGCTTGAAATTGGATCACGGAAGATTCACCTTTGCCCACTTGAGTTTTCAAACCATATTCAGGAATTTGTAAGTCATAATTCTTATCAACCGCTGTTACATTTATCTCAACTACATCACCGACATAAACTCTAATTTCGCGAGGAACAATTTTATTCTTTCTAATCTGCAAATTGAATGTCCTTAATTTGACTTCACTTTGATCAGCCGAAGCCGGCACCGCTTCCTCTGGAATAGCTAATATTTCTTCCTCCGTCTTTATCGATGGATTTTGGTTTTGAGAAGTAGACATTGATTGAATATTATCGCTGACTAATTTTTCAGGTTCAGGAACTTCAATCATTTTCAATTCTTCCATCACCTGAGACAAATTTTGAGACCTGCCATCCGGTAAAAACGGTGATTCCACCTTTTCATTTGTCATTGCTTGATCTTTGCTATGTTTTTTAGATAAAAATACAAAAAAGATAGAAAGCAAAATCGTTAGCAATAATGACACTACTAGGCCTACTATAATTTTCTTATTTTGTAAAATTTTTTCCATAATGAATTTTCGTAAAGTATAACTTATTATAGACTTATTTTATTAATACCCTTATTCTTTCCGGATCAGTAGGAAATCTATCTTTCCATTGAGGAAAAATCTTTATTGTAATACTACCTCCTGTTTTAATAACCTTGGCTAAATAAAGATCTTTGGCATCTTTTAAGCTTTTACCCTTAATATCATATTTAATTCTTTCCACGTTAATCTCTGGTTCAAGAACTGCTTTTAATCTCACCGCTAATGTCATTGTTTTATTCTTCTTGTTAAAATCTAGGAGATTAATTTTTTCATAATAAATATTTCTAACTATCAGTTTTTCTTCTTTGCTTAATATTTCTTTATTAACAATATTCCTGATGAAATCATCGAAAGCTTTTTTATTCACGCCCAATGTTTCAATGTCAATTTTTCCCGTCGCCGAAAGTTTATCTGTTTTTTCTCCTACCTGATGAGAAATATTCTTAATCTCAAAATTTACTAGGTTTTCATCGAAAATATAAAAATAATTTTGGTATTTAATTGCTAATTGAGTTTTTAGAGAGTTAATCAGTGAATTTTGAAGATTAAGTTTAATATTGGTAATATCTTCCGGACTAACTGAGCCTATTTTAGTACCGCTACCCAAGCTATAGTTTTCAACTACTTTTGCTTTTACCAATTCTGTCCACAAAGAACCATTTTCTGTTCTTAAGTTTTTGAATCCTGGAATTTCTAACTCTAAATCTTGGGGTATTGTTAAATCTGAAGTAACAACAGAAAAGGGTAAAGCATTAACCACTATTTTTCCTGGTTCGTTATCTTTAGCAGGAGGTAAATCTATTCTCTCCGTCGTCTTAAAAACGTTATTTTGATATACTACTCTAGTGCCTTCTCTCAATGGCACCTCTCTCGCTAGGTAATTTAGGAAGATAACCTTTAGCAAATTTTGTTCACTAACAAATATCTTGCCTGTAGTAGTGATTGTCTCTACTCTGTTTAAATCTAATTTTATTATTTCTGCCGGTAATTCCTTTTTACTAAAATCAGGAGTCAGAGAATTAACATTAAGAATAATTACCTCGTCCAGAGTAATCTCTTTTCTCTCTGGTTTAATGATAACTTCAGCTTTTGTTTGTAATTGTTGAAAGGCAACAATAAAAATAAATGACATAAAAACAGCTAGCGTAAGATATATAAAAATGCTTTTGATCACAGAAAGAATTTTCTTTCTAGGTGTGGGTGGTTTCTTTTCCTCGCTTTTTTCTTCTTGATAAATTTCAGATTTATTTTCTGTTTTTTTCAAAGATGGAGGCTTAACGTCAACTATCTGTTGTTCAGCGAAATCATCGAGAAAAAGATCCATACCAGCATTTAAGGCCAATGTTCTTAGTTTCTCATCATCAGTGCTGATGAAAACCTTTTTATTCATTTTTTCTACTTCATTGCGAAAGATTTGTAAATTAGTAGGGTGCAAAAGCGCTTTTGTTCCTTCTGGAACCACTAAAACAATTTCCCTCTCTCTTACTATTTTTACCTTCTCTAGAATAGCTCCTAATTCTAAATCGTTTTTGATATATAGATAAACTTTATTCATTCTTACCCTTTGAAATTAATTGATGCTTTTTAAATAGATCTTCAAATCTTTGCTGAGCAAATCTATCCCACTGCCGACCTTTGCTCATTAAAATTTCTTTACCAATATCTAGAGGCAAACCATGAGAAGTATAGAGAAAGAACATTTTTTCTCCTATCGTCTCACTGCTATCGCTTTCCCGAAATTTTTTATTAAACTCCTTGATGCTTGAATTCAAAACTCTTTCGAAATTATTTATCTCATTTAATATTACTTCCTTTATTTTAACAAAATTTTTTAATTCAGAATAAAAAGGCAAATATTTCTCCACAACGGATTTTAAGAGATTTTCTAAGCTATCCACTCTAATTCCCAAAAAATACATATTGACAGTTAGACGACGGAGAATCCTCCTTAAAATATAACCTCTTTCCAGATTACTTGGATAAAGACCATCGGCAACTAAAAAAACTGACCCTCGTAAATGATCCATCACAATTCTTTGCCGACGAATATCATAATTTTTGATTGAATTTTCCAAGATTGTTCTTGTTGGCTGAAAAAGATCAGTTTCAAAAATAGTTTCAGTATTCTGCAAACTTTTCATTAACCTTTCAAATCCCATACCAGTATCAACCCCAGAAAATTCTAACTTGCTAAGGTTACCATCTCTATCTTGATAATATTCATTAAAAACTAAATTCCAAATTTCGACATCATTCACATAGATTTCAGTTGTTGGTCCACAAGGTCCTTCCTCTCCTGTTGGACCCCAAAAGTTATCTTCCCTTCCCCTCCTTTTTATTTTTTCCGAAGAAAAACCAATTTCTTCCCAAATCCGGTAACTTTCATTATCTAGAGGAATATTTTTTTCTCCTTCAAAAATTGTGACATAATCTATCTTTAGACCTAATTGACTAATAAATTCATACGCCCAGTAGATAGCTGATTTTTTGAAATAACCATCTTTGCCAAATTCTTTAGGGTCATCTTTGCCTATTGGTCCAAAAGAAAAATTACCTAACATTTCAAAAAAAGTTAGATGGGTTGGATCGCCAATCTCATCTATATCTGTCGTTCTAAAGCATTTCTGAATCGAAGCTACTCTTTGACTGCCAAAATCTACCATTGGATCCTTTTGACGAGTAAAATACTTTTTGAATTGCTGCATCCCAGCAGTAGTTAACAAAACTGAAGGATCATCATAGGGGATAAGAGACGAAGAAGGTATGATCTTATGACCTCTTGTTTGAAAGAAACTTAAAAATAACTTTCTCACTTCCTCTGAGCTAATCATCTTTTCTTCTAACGAATGGAAAATAAATGACATCTTGTACTGATGGCCTGTTCAAGATTAAGGTGAAAAGCCGATCAAGACCAATACCTAAGCCAGCTGTTGGTGGCATGCCGTATTCCAACGCAGAAATAAATGAAGGATCATAAGGATGGGCTTCTACTTCTCCTTTTTTTAGAAGTTTAGCCTGTTCCTCAAACCTTTCTTTCTGATCAACTGGATCATTCAGCTCAGCAAAAGCGTTAGCCACTTCAAAACCACAGATGTATAGTTGAAATCTTAAGGTCAAACGATTATCCTGAGGATGAATCTTGGCTAAAGGTGAAATTTCCTTTGGATGATCAATGAGAAAAACAGGTTCTATCAGAGTTGGTCTAATTATTTTCTTAAAAATATCATCAACAATTTTACCTCTAGTAACCACCTTTGGTTGAAAATCTATCCTTTCCCTTTTAGCAAGTTCTAAAAATTTTTCCATATCATCGCTAAAGTAATCTAGCCCTGTCTTCTCTTTTAACAACTTAACATAGCTGTAAACTTTCCATTTGCCTCCTAAATTTACTATTCTATCTCTATATATTATTTTTAATCCTCTAACTTTTCTAATTTTGTTATATCTTTTGACAAGTTCTTGGATGATTTTTTGAGTAAATTTCATTAAACCATCGCGATCTTGATATGCCCAATAGAGTTCAATCATTGTAAACTCTGGATTATGCTCCTTATCAATTCCTTCATTGCGAAAATTTTTACCTATCTCAAAAATTTTCTCAAATCCTCCCACGAGCATCTTTTTAAGATAAATTTCTGGTGCAATTCTTAAGTAAAGTGGTTCTTTAATACTTTCTAAATAGGTCACAAATGGTCTTGCTAGCGCACCACCGTAGTAAGTCTGAAGAATTGGGGTTTCTACCTCCAAAAAACCCTCACGCCACAAAATCTTTCTTAGTTCCTCTAACAATTTAAAACGATAATAAAAAGATGATCTTTCTTCTGGGTAAAAAATAGTCTTCAAGTATGGTTCACGAACAAGTAGCTCTTCATCTCTTACTTTGTAATATTCCTTAGGAAAATTTTTTACTGATTTTGCCATTATAAACCATTTATTGGCTAGGAGGCTTTTCTCTTTTGATTGAGGCAAAAAAGCATTACCATAAAAAGCAAAAAAGTCGCCTATTTTTATTAGGTTCAGTAATTGTTCATAATTTTTTAAGATATCATTTTTAATCACAATCTGGATTTGACTGAAAAAACTTTGAAGTTTGAGAAAACTAATTTTGCCATGCTGACGAATTGCCATCACTCTTCCTCCTAGCCAAACATTTTTTTTATTCCTTAAAAATTTATTAAAATTTTCTAAAAAATAATCTATCGGTGTTAAACGAGGAACTTTTTCTGGATAAAGATTCATCTTACTTCTCCTGGCAAACCTCCTCGACCTTCCATTTGTAATTGCTCTGAGATTTGTTGATAAATAGGCACTAATACAACTATTGCTACAAAACCAACGATTATCCCTACAAAAATCAGCATTACCGGTTGAAGAAGATTCAAAAAATTTCTGATACTATTTCTAAAATCTTCCAAATAATACTCTTCCATTACCAGTAAAGTATCTTCAAGAGAACCAGTTTCCGAAGCAATCCCAAGAATGCTTGCTAGAAATGGAGGAAAATCTTCTTGACTGCTTAGAGCTTCGCCTAATTTTTTCCCTCTTTTCAACTCCTCTCCCACTCTTAAAAATGCTAAACGTAGAGAAGGAAAAAAAGTTGATTGAGCACTCAATTCTAGTGATTGAATTAAAGATAAACCAGCAGATAGTAAAGATCTTAAAACGAATAATGATTGACTTAAGGCTAATGAAAAATATATTCTAGAGACAATTGGCATTTTCATTAGCATTTTATTCAGAATTAATCTTGTTTTTGGTAAAAAGAAAATGAAAATAACAAAGAAAAGAACGAATATGGAAAATAAGGTTATGATACCTAAATTAGCATTAACAAAATTACTCACCGAAATCAACAATCTCGTCAAGAGAGGTGGCTTTGAGGTTAATTGGCTTAACAATATGCCAATTTTAGGAATAACGAAGGTGATCAATATCACCAAAACAGCCAAGGTTAGGACTAGAACAATGGCTGGATAGATAAGATTAGAAATAATTTCATTTTTTATTTGTCTTTGCTTTTCTAAATTATCAGCTAGCTTCTCTAAGTTTTGAATAAGATTACCAGAAATTTCACCTGCTTTGATTGTCTCTATCTCTACCTGGCTAAAATAATTAGGAAAATAAGCAAATGTTTTATGAAGTGGTTCACCTCTTTGAAGATTGTAATTAAGATACAGCAAAAAATCTCTTAAACCACCAGAAGATTCTTTGATAATAATATTCAACCCACGATCTAAATTTAATCCAGATCTTAAGACAAGATAGAGATTTCTAATTAGAAAAATTTTTTGTTGAAAACTTATCCTGGAAAAAAAACGAAAAATAAAGCGATAGATAAAGCTTTGAGGAACAGTTTTAATTTCAACTGGAGTCAAATTATTTCGAATTAGGAAAGCGGTTGCTTCTTCTTCGCTTGATAGATAAAGATTACCTTTCTGTAATTTACCCTCTAAGTCATATGCTTTGTAATGAATTGATTTCATTTTTACTCTCTAATTACCCTTAAAGCTTCCTCCAAGGTTGTAATACCAAGAACGATTTTATCTAAAGCATCTTCAAACATCGTTCTAAAACCTACTTTACGAGCAACTAATCTTAACTTATCCATGTTCAGATCTCTGCTAACAATCATATACTTAATCTCTTCATTTATTGATAATACTTCAAAAATTCCTACCCTACCCTGATAACCAGTAAAACCACAAGCTTGACAGCCTTTGCCACTATAAATAGTGTCCATCATCCTTTTTTCATAATTTTGAATTTCCTCTTCTGGAATATGTAAAGCCTTCAATTGTTCAATAATTATCTTTTTTTGAGTCTCAGTAATTTTATTAGAAACAATACAGTTAAGACATATTTTTCTCGCTAATCTCTGACCAATAATTAAAATCAAACTATCAGCCACTAAATAATGAGGAACTCCGAGTTCAATTAAACGAGGAATAGTAGTCAAAGAATCGTTGGTGTGCAAGGTAGAAAGAACAAGATGACCAGTCAAAGCAGCATGGGTGGCTGTCTCAGCGGTTTCAGAGTCTCTAATTTCTCCCACCATAATCACATTGGGATCTTGCCTTAAAAAAGCTCTTAAACCAGTAGCAAAATCCAAACCGACTTTTAGATTAATTTGGGTCTGATTCACTCTTGGTATGGCGTATTCAATTGGATCTTCAATTGTTACGATATTTATTCCGGGAGAATTAAGTAAACCAATCATCGTATAGAGAGTAGTTGTTTTTCCAGATCCTGTTGGACCAGTAACAAGTATTAAGCCAAAAGTTTTTCGCAAAGCCTCTTCAATAATTATCTTCAATGCTTCATTAACGCCCAGCTCATCCAAAGACGTTGGTTTGATTGTTCCCGCTAAAATTCTTAAAACAGCTTTTTCGCCATACATCGTAGGCATAATTGCTACCCTCACATCAAATTCAAAATCGCCGATTTTTGCTTTAAATCTGCCGTCAAGAGGACGAAAATGTTCATCTAAAGGCAAATTACTTAATACTTTTATTCGAGCAATTACTGGATCTAAAACATTTCTTGGTAATCTCATCATCTCCCTCAAAAGACCATCAATCCTGAACCTAATTAACATAGAATCTTCTAATGGTTCAATATGAATATCAGAAGCATTAGTAGAAGTAGCGTAACCCAAAAGATTATTAACTAACTTAATAATATTAGTCTCGCTGGAAATATCAATCATCTGAGGAATCTCTGATCTCAACAATTTTTCATATTCCTCTTTGTACAGTTTCTGATAATTAACCAAAGCATATTGAATCTCTTGAGAAGTAGCGAGATAAGGTTCAACTCTATAGTGAGAAATTTCTTCAACCAAGGAGATAGTCTCAAAATCTTGAGGATTGACCATGGCCAACTTTAGTATATTTCCTTCAAGAGCAAAAGGAATTATTTTCCTCTCAAAGGCTATTTTTTCAGGCACCAAAGCTAAAACATTAGGAGGAATAGCAATACCCTTAATGTTTGCTCGAGGTATTTTAAGTTCCTCAGAAAGAAGATTGTAGAAAAAATTAATATCGATAATCCTTCTGTTAAAAAGAATATCAACAGGTTCAACGTTTAGTTTTTTTGCATCTTCCTCTGCTAATTGCCAAGTATTTTCGTCTATTAGGTTCTTCTTTAACAAAATTGTTTTAATATCCTGGGAAGACAAAAACATTTATAAAATTATAACTAAAATGGTCTATATTTCAAAAAGCTGTAATTAACGAGAACGAAAGGCTGAAGCAAAAAACATAACCAAGCAACGACCAACCAGTAGTTTCTGAATGAAAGTCTTTCCTCTGTTAGCTCAAATTTTTTAGAACAAAATATTATTTTAATCAACCAGCTAAACAAAAGAGTAACAAATCCTAAAAAAATTATTACCAAATTATAAGGAAAGAAAAAAATTAGAGTAATATAGCTCATTAGCAATTTTTCATCCTCATAAAAAATTTCTCTCTTGAGAATAAAATTTATAGCAAAAATTATCGAAATGACCACTAGAACACCAATAAGACGAAAAAATAGATCGAACCAAAAGCGCGACATGGCATAATCAAGAAAATAATAAACGCTATTAGCATAGGGAGGGACAAGATACTTAGATAAGGGATGATTAAGCCAAATTAGATACTGAGCAATCGTTAAGAAAATAGATTTTATAATAAAAATTTCGATCAAAAAAAATATTAAAAAAAGAAGAATGCTGGTTTTTATATTTTCACCAATCTTTGAGTAAAAAATTAGACTAACTATAACTAATGATATAAATGAAATGAAAAAATAAATATCAAAAAAACTAAAATTTATAAATTTATCCCTAATAATATCCATAGAATATAATTATATAATGAATGGATTTACCTTCTTAGAAGTTATGTTAGTGATTATCATTGTTGGCATCGTTGTTAGTTTTGGTTCTTTTTTCTATGGTCAAATAACAAAAACAACCTTTCTTCTTGAAGAAACATCAAATTTTGTTGTTAACGTAATTAAAATCGCTAAAGAAAAATCAGTCCTGGCAGAAGAAAATGATGCGTGGGGTATTTGGTTTAGAAATAATGCTACAACCGTCGATTATCTATTTCTCTTCAAAGGTAATACGTCCAGTATTAGAGAAACATATAGCCTTCCTCGTCAAATAACTTTTCTTAATTTCAATGACCGGATAATCGTTTTTACTAAAAATTATGGCGAAACTACCTCTACCAATATTCAGTTAGGTTTTGTATCTGGTGAAGGAACTAGAGTTATCAACATTCCTACTTCAGGAGCGATTACTATCAGTCAATAAGCAGGACAAAAATTTGTAATTTCCAGAGTAAAGCCTGGAGTATTTGGAATATTGACCGAATAATTTGAAAGAGTGATAGGATAATTTGATGGTGAAATGTTTAATAAATTTATATTGGGAGATAGAGAAGAAAGAGAAGCATTAGTTAAAAAGGGACAACTAGAAATTTCACCCTTTGAACTTAATTTAAATAGAGAAATGTCATAATTACTAATTGGACTATTATCATAGTAACCGGCTATTAAATAACTACCGTCGAAATTTTGATAGCCAGAATAGAGAAAGTAAAACTTATTCAATAGACTCTTAGCCCAAAGAACATCGCCACTCAAACTAATCTTAATAATATTATTTCCTAGTAAAAGATAATTATCGTCCTGCGTCTTAATCATTGTTCTAATTTCATTTGATTGATTATCGCCAATTATTTTTGTCCAGTTTAAACTACCACTGGTGGCAAAATTCAAAATAATTACCTCATTATTCCCTTGACCACCAAAAGTTTGGCTATCAATTCGACCAACAACTAAATACTCGTTACCTAAATCTTCTGCTTTTTTCCAGATTACCTCATCAACCGCACTCAGTCCTTTCGCCCAAACGATACTTCCTCCACCATCAATTTTTATTAAGGCAGTGTCTACGCCTAAACTTGAAAATTTACCACCAATCAAATAATAATCATCTGAAAGATCTTCAATAAAATAACCATCATCAACTCCTGATCCTCCAATTGCTCTCGACCAAACTATATCTCCATTATTATTAAGCCTGATTAACAAAATATCACCATTTCCACTACTCGTATAACCTACGGCAATATAACCACCATTGATTTTTTTTATATCGTAAATGTATTCCTGATTACTACTACCCAATCTTTTAGACCAGACTATATTACCTTGACTAGATAATTTAACCAAAAAAACATCACCATTAATTGATCCGTAACTACTTGTATAACCAGCTAACAGAAACCCACCGTCAGAAGTATTGACCACAGAATAAACTATATCCCAATAAGCATCACCAATTGTCTTTATCCACTGATAATTACCCCCGCTATCAAGTTTCAAAACAAAAATGTCATAATTACCACCACAGCAACTATAAGTATTACCAAAAACAAAATAACCACCGTCATTGGTTTGGTAGACCACTCGAGGTATATCGTGATCCTGACCAGCCCAAGTTTTCAACCATGTTCCTCCCCTACTGATTGGAGTTAATCTTATTTTGGAGTTATAAACAATAATTTCCTCTTCTTTTTTTTCTTTTAAGGCTGTTAACTCATAGAATTTTTCGCTCAAGACAAAAGTATAATAATATGGTGGTTTATTTATAGGATCAATTGGTAATCTATCAAGATTAATCAAAGGATTAGAAGAGAAAGGAATAGGAAGCCAACCTTGACCATTCATAGCAGTAGGAGTAGCTGAACAACGATAAGACCAACCAGAAGGAAGAGAAGGTAATTGAGAAAGATGACTAGCACAAGTAGAAGAAGTATCACGAAGAGAAAGATAGACAGTATTAGGGAAAATATAAGATGCAGCATCAAATTTGTCATTATGATTAAACATTAACAAAATAATCTCTTCAGTTTTTTTTAAATCTCTTAATCTGCTGGTATCCCTCGATTTTTGCAATATATCTGCTGGTTTAGAAACAACAACAAAAATTGCTATAATAATAGAAATAATAGCTAAAACGATAAGGATTTCAATAAGAGTAAAAGCCTTCTTGTTAGAAAAGGGCATTAAAAAATAATTATAGAGAAAAATCTTTATTTTTCAAAAAATTCACCCTCACCTCCTCATCTTCCATATCAATATTATCTGTTCTCTAGGTGCTAGATAAGGAATAGTAATGTTTAATGA
>JANXBL010000006.1 GCA_025060575.1 Patescibacteria group bacterium
TAGATGAAGAAATATAATCAAGGCGCGTCATATTAGCAGGGAAAAGCCAGCTGGCAAACGGAGCTCTGTATATAACCAGACCTTTCGTATATTCCCTAGCTAAAACTGATTCAAAAGGTAAACCGCTCCAAGTAGATGTTGACTTCCAAAGATAATAAATATAAGTTGGGTAGACATCTATTTTTAAGTTATTAGATGTTAAAATAACGAAATCATCGTTCGAACGACCAACTGCCCCTACATATTGAATAGCTTCATAACCAGGCGGTATTCTATTTGCCGGTTGCCCTATATCTACTCTTAACATCAGATGAGGCGGATAGGCAATATTTTTAGGAACTCCTGATTTATAGTAAGCATCCCAACATGAATTTTCAGATTGAGAAGTTAACCAACTTCCATACCAAAAAGTACAATTCCAAAATTGAAAGAAGGTTTTGTCTGGTATGTTCAATAAGTAATACTGAGCAAGCTGGGCAACGGTTGCCCACTCCCAAGCCTCTTTTGTCCCTTTAAGATCGTTGATTACTCCACCAAATCTATTTTTTTGTCCTTGAATTAGTGAATATACACCTGCCTTAGCATAACCAGAAATTTGCCATGCCTTACGAGCAACGCTAAGACCATCCCCAGCATAACCCATAGTATCCCATGTTGTATCTTCCTGTCTAAAGAAATTAAAAACACCGATATATGCCCTATGAAAATCCCACTCCCAATAGTTGGTATTAGCTATATTTGTACCTATAAATTCTACCCCTGATTCTTTGAAGGCTCTATGAATATCGAAGAAAGCATCACGATAGGAAAGATTAAGTTGGCTGTCTAAACCCACTGGACCCCCTTCTTTCTCCCAAATACGACCACCTAACAAAACAGGAAAGTGACTATAATTTAACAAAGCAGGCGCATCGTCATTATCATAGCCCCTTATTTTTTCGGCTCTCCAAATGGGCAAGTAATAGTCAAGTAAGGCTTGACGATAATTAGGATTCCAAAGATTGGGACGACAGGAAGCATTAGCAGAAGACCATTCTTCAGTACCCTTTTTAACTCTGCTTTCCCATCTAAAGCGAGCTGTTGCTTTAGGATTAACAAGATTAGCAAATTCATCATCATCAACATAACCATCTCCATTGCGATCATTGGCTGGATCCCATCCTAAAATTCTTACTGTTGGTCCAGTAATTCTATAGATAGAAGTAGTATTAGGCACAATATCCCAAGAAGGAGAGATATAAAGCAGTGGGTCAGAACCTGTTTCAGAACTAATCACCTTCCTAACTTGACCTTGTCCCCTGCCTGAAATTATTTCAATCGTCATATCTTTGTAATAGTCCCTACCTCTATAGTAACTTCTATTATTTATCCTTATAGAAGTAGTGTTAGCTCCAATAACGTTTCCAACTCTCAAGTTAGTCGTTAATAGATCAACAATTTTTTTAAGTCTGATTGGTATGTTGTTATAGTGACCATCTGGAGAAGAAGAAATTTTAGGATAGATTTGATAGTTTAATGTTTTGATTCTAATGACATAACCACCAGCGCCATCATGGCTGATCAAAGCACCATTACCACGAATAATAGAAAATTTCCAATCACTAGGTGGGAACCATCTGATTTTACCTGCTTGTCTTAATTGATTAGTTGTATCCTCAACTATGTTTAAAGTTTTCCAATTAGTAGGAGAAAAATTGTGATCTACTTCACTTGGATACTCTATGACTAATCTTCCATTCTGTCCAGGTTGACCGTTAACTGAAAGACTTTCAAAATTAATCTCATCAAATCGCTCTGGTGCCATTATCCACAAACCACCTCCATTATTACTAAATGAAAACACATCTTGAGGATTGCTAGCATTTAACCAACCACCGATATGGTTAGTTGAACTATTATAAGTAAATATAATTCTAGTTCCCTTGCCAACAAAAATGGTGAGATCAGTTGTCACAGAGTTAGCATCTAAGTATGTATCCTCTTTAAAATGAAGAAAAAAATCTTCAAAATCCCAACCACGAGAAAGAGCCATTTTCATCAAACTAGTATTCATGGTCGATATAGAATTAAAGAGAATTTGAAAATAAACATAGGTAAGAGTTATTATTTTATCTCTAAAAATTTTGTTAATACCATCACCAGCAGAAATGTCAAAATAATCGGCCTCAAATCGAGCAACTTCATCTTTAGTTGCTGAACCGTAGAGAGTTTTAAGAAAATTAATTGTTTCTAGATCAGTTGGATCAGGACTGCCACCTGGCATAACTAAACCTAGTCTAAGGGAAGGGTACTTTGATGGTAATAATGTTTGAGCAAGGGAAAGAGAAAAGGAAACAATAATGATTAATATAATTATAAATTTAATTTTATTATTTAACATGGGGGAGATATGGAATAAGAGCCATTTCTTTTGCTCTCTTAACTGCTCTCGCTAATTTTCTTTGATGTTTAGAGCATATTCCGGATAACTTTCTCGGCTTTATTTTATAGGCAACTGACAAAAATCTTTTAATAGTATCTACCTCTTTAAAATCTATTTCCTTTGCATTTTGAGAGCAAAAATAACATGTCATTTTCTAGAAGCTGCGGGGTCTGGACTCGAACCAGAATCTTTTCCTCCAGAGGGAAACGTGCTACCCATTACACCACCCCGCATTTGAAGGTAATTAATTATTTCAACGACCACGCCTAAAAGGGGCAATATTACTATTATACCTAAAACACCACCCATTTTTCCTCCTACCAGGACACCAAAAATAATCAATAGAGGATGAAAAGAAATAGCCTTTTTCATTACCATAGGAACTAACAAGTGGTTTTCTAATTGTTGAAGCACAATGAAGAAAGCAGCCACAAAAAAAATCATCTCCGGTTTATCAAGAAAAGTGATAATTAATGCCAAAATAAGACTTATCAAAGGTCCGATTATCGGCACCAATTCTAAAAGCCCAGAAAAAAGAGCAATCATTGGCGCATAGCCAATTTTAAAAATAGGACCCATAAATATGTAAGTCAATACTCCTATCACTACTCCCAAAAATAATTGCCCCATTAACCAAAAAGAAATTTTTCTTTTGATTTTTCTCCAAATCTTGGTATAGTCCTCAGATCTTTCACTGCTAAAAAAATTGAAAACTTCTTCAGGAAAGTTTCTTCTAAAAGCAACATAAATAGAGACAACGAAAATTAGGATAAGAGAAAAAGCCCAGTTAAAAAAATTGGCAAAAAAACTTTTAATGTTGCCAAAGTAGTTAGAACCAACACCTAACAAATTCAAATTTTTGATTATTTCAGGATATTTAACATCTTTTATTTTCAAACCATAAATTTCGGCATAGGGGCGTAACTTTTCTAAAAAGCTAGGAAATTCATCTATAAAAACACGAATTGTCAAATAAAAAGCAAAACTTACAATCAAAATTACCACCACATAGATAATGAAAACATTAAAATAAAAATTTAGTTTTACTTTAAAGTTTAAGTAAACAGCAAATGTTTGAATAGCTATTCCTAAAATTATTCCTACAAGAAAAGGCAAAATAATTGGTCTTAAATACCAAATGGCAATCAACAAAAGAGGAATTGACCAGAAAATAGTGAACTTTCTTAAATCTTGAACCATAAAACTATTTTAACAACTTTCGAAAAATTTTCGAAAAATTTATCTTTATTTCTGGAGGAATAATAATAGCAAATTTTAGATGTTTCAACTCAAGAAAATTACTTATATATTTCCTAAAGCTTTTTGGAGAGATTTCGTCTATTTTCTGGCTAATTTCTTTAGGAGTGAGAAATTTTTTCTTCCAAAGATATTGGCGACCATAAAAAATTGCTGTTCCTAGACTTTCTTCAAGATCCATAAATAAGCTACTCTTGAGAACAGCTTTAGCTGTTTCCATTTCTTTTTCCGTAGGTCCCTTTTCTTTGAAAATTCTAATTTCGTGAGCCAAAACTGATAAAACATTTTCTAGTCTATCTAAATTCAAACCTGCATGAATAAAAAATAGACTACGGTTAAAATATTCGTTAAAATAAGAACGAATATAATAAGCAGCGCCCATTTCCTCTCTTATTTTTAACCATAAACGAGAACTTGACTTATCACCTAGTATACTTGAAGTTAAATGAAGATAAAATCTTTTGTCGCCAAGATCATTAAGACCAGGCATAGGAAAACCTAAAAAAACATGTGCTTGTTCAACTTTTTTGTGATAAATCTTCTCTTCATAACCAATTCCCTTGTGCCTAAATATAAAATTTAATTTTGGCTTTTTACTATTGTATTGATGAAATATTCTATTTACATAATTAACAATTTTTTTCTGATCGTATATTTGACCACTTATAATTAAAATTGTATTTCGTGAGGAATAATTATCATTAATTGTCTTTAAGATATCATTACGATTAATTTTTTCTACTGTTTCCTTAGTGCCTAAGATTGGCCAGCCAGCTGGTTGATCACCAAAAGATAAACTATAACCTAAATCAATAACAAAATTTGAAGGAATATCTCGATAAAGATTAATTTCCTCAAAAATAACTTTTCTTTCTTTTTCTATCTCATCTTTGGGAAAGAGAGGGTTAATAATAATTTCACTCAAAATTTCTAAAGCATCAAAAAGATATTCTGGTAAAACTTTAATATAGTAACCAGTGTATTGATAGCCAGTGAAAGCATTATAGCTACCACCAACCTCATCAATTGCTTCCATCAAAACTTTGGCATTAGGATATTTTTTCGTTCCTTTAAAGTATAGATGCTCAATAAAATGAAAAATACCATTTTTACTTTTTTTCTCAAGGTCGGTTCCTGCTTTTACCAGCAATAACAAACTCACAGAAAGATTTTGACTATTCTTGCAAAAAATAATTTTCAACCCCTTTGGGCCACTTACTACTTTTGGTATCATTTTAGGAATTTTAAATAATTTTATTTTTAGCTAGGATTTGCTTAGCGGTTTGAGATAGTTGAGACCCATTATCAATATAAAACTTTATTAAATCGCTATCAAAATTACCCTTATCTAGAAATGGATCCCACCAACCTAAAATTTTAATTACCTTACCATTTAATTTTGATCTTTTCTCCTGCAAAACCAACCTCATAATCTTTTGCTTTTTCTTTCCTATTTTTTGAAATCTTATTATTAACATTTACACAAATTCAATTAGTGAAATTTTCGCCTTGTCCTTTAACCTATTAAAAGGTAGTTTAACAATTCTTACATAACCTCCTGTTCTCTCTCCATAACGAGGCACAATCTCATACATTAATTTGTAGGCTGATTTCTTGGGTAAAATTCGTAGAGCCCTCCTAAGCCCAGTTAGTTCATCGTCTTTTTTTATCCGAGAAATTAGCCTCTCAACCAACCTTTTCAAGTACTTTGCCCTTTCATCTGTAGTTTTAATCTTGCCATTAACAATAAAATTATGTAGCAAAATTTTAAAGAGCGCTTTCCTCTGATCTCTCTTAAGATGAAACTTCTTTTTGGTTTTCATTTAATAATAGCTTCCAATTGATTAATTAAAATTTTAACTGCCTCCTCTAAGGCTACTTCTGGATCCTTGGTCCCATCTGTTTCGATTGTTAATCTTAATAAATTAAAGTCAGTCCTATCCAGGTAGCGAATATTCTCAATCTCATAGACAGCATTAACAACAGGAGAAAAAATGGCATCCATTACGATTTCCCCTGCAACACTTCTTTCTTTCATTCTTTCCTCTGCAGGAGAAAAGCCTTTACCCTTCTCAACAGTAAAGACCATTTTTAACTCTGCCGACTCTTTGGTTAAGGTTGCAATTAATTGCTCTGGGTTGGCAATATTTATTCCACTCACTAATTTAATATCCTTTGCTTTCACTTCGCCTTTTCCCTTAGCGTTTAATTCTAACTCCACTGGGCCTTCGATATCCATTGAAAATCTAACCTTCTTTAAGTTAAGAGTAATATCTAAAACATCCTCTAATACACCAGGAATAGTCGAAAATTCATGCAAAACATCCTGAATCTTAACTCGCGTAATAGCAGCACCTGTTAAAGAAGAAAGCAATACTCTTCGCAAAGCATTGCCAATTGTTACTCCATAACCAGGGGATAATGGCTTAATTTCAAAAACAGCCTTATTAGTTTCCTTCAAAATTAACCTAGCTTTTTCAGCGATAACTAAATCGTTAATCATTATTTTAATCTTTATCAAAATTACTATCGACTGTAAAAATCAATAACCAAACTCAGATTGAAATTGTGTTGAACTTCTTCTGATTTAGGTAATTTAACTATCTTTGATTCAAAAGTTTTCGGATCAAAAACAATCCAGTGAGGTGGTTGATAAAACTTTAATCTCTGACCTAGATCAGAAAAAGGTTTAATATTTCTACTTTGGGGTTTAATGCTGATAATGTCTCCCTCTTTCACTAAATAGGAAGCGGACTTCATTTTACTACCATTAACTAAAAAGTGTCCGTGACTAACCAGTTGTCTTGCCATTAGTTTGCTGGTGACATAACCAGCTCTCCAGATAACGTTATCTAATCTCCTCTCTAATAGTTCTATTAAGGCTAAAGGGGCTGATTCTTTAAATTTCATTGCCATCTGGACATAATTTTTCATCTTCTTTTCCGAAAGTAAATAGCTGAATCTTAATTTTTGTTTTTCAATCAATTGCCGAGCATAGAGAGAAAGAGGACGAGGTTTTTTGCCATGAACTCCTGGTCTATTTCTTCTTCTTACTAAACCACACTTAACTGATGAACAACGATCGTTCCACAGCAATTTTTGTCCATAACGACGGCAATATTTTTCTCTCGGACCAATTTTCATTTTTATACCCTTCGTGGTTTAGGCTTAGTTGGACCACCAAAAGGAATTGGAGTAATATCGACAATTGAATTAATATTATAATTTTTACTAAAAAGCACTCTTAAGGCTGCTTCTCTTCCCGGTCCTACACCCTTAACAAAAACATCCAACTGATCAATGTTAATGTCTTTCATCTTATCCAGTAAAACCTCCATAGCTTTTGTACCTCCAAATGGTGTACCTTTTTTGGTGTTCTTTAAACCAGAATGACCTGAAGAGGACCAGAGAATAACGTTTCCTTTCTCATCAGTCAAACTCAATAAGGTATTATTAAAATTAGCATTAATATATATTCTTCCTTTTGCTAAGTAACTTCTTTTCTTTTGTCTTTTTCTCTTAGACGAAGAAGACTCTTCAGAAACTTCACTTTTTTTCTCTGCCTCCTCCGACTCGCCGATTATTTTTGTTCTGGTTTGACCCATTATTTATCTCTTACCTCCACCAGCTTTTCTTCTAGCGCCGGTAGCTACAGTTTTTCTTGGACCCTTTCTTGTCCTAGCATTAGTTCTTGTTCGTTGACCTCTTACTGGTAATCTTTTTTGATGCCTAATACCGACATAACTTTGAATATCAATCAATCTTTTTATATTTTCTTTTATCTCTCGTCTTAGGTCACCCTCCACTTTAAAATTATTCTCAATAAACTTTTCTATTCTTGAAATTTCCTCGGGAGTTAAATCTTTGGTTGTTTTCGTTGGATCGATCTTTACCTCTTGACAAATTTTTTTCGCCAATGATAAACCAATTCCGTAAATTTTAGGTAAAGCGAAAACTATCTTTTTATTGTTATCTAGCTCGACACCAATAACTCTTACCATTTATCCTATTATCTATTAACCTTGTCTTTGTTTGTGTTTTGGATTTTCACAAATAACATAGCGATACAAACCTCGCTTAACAATTTTACACTTATTACATCTCCTTTTAATTGAAGGCGCGACTTTCATAATAATTTTACACTAAATTAAAATACACTCGACTAGTTAAAAAATCTCACAAAAGTAAAATTAGTGATAAAATATATAAAATAATTATAACATATTTTATTATATCATAAAGTTAAAACATGAAAAGAATAATTTTCTTTCTGATTGACGGTTTAGCTGATCCTGTTAGTAGTAAAACTCCTCTCAGATTAGCCAAAAAACCTCATATCCAAAGACTACTAGAAAAAAGCTTTCTAGCTCAATTTTATCCCTTAAAGAAAAAAATTGGCCCAAGCATGCATCATCGAGCGCTACTGGGTTAGCTAATCTTGGTATTTTAGGTTATGAACTAAAACCTGAAAAAGTTAAGAGAGGTCCGCTTGAAGCTTTCTCATTAGAAATAGGATATAAAGGTTTAGATTTAGCCTTAAGAGTTGACTTTGCTACTGTTGATAGAAATCTCGTTGTAATTGATAGAAGAGCAGGTAGGCAATTTTTAGGTTTAACTGATTTAGAGAAAGCAATAAATATGATGAGTTTTTCAGTACCATTTCACTTTCATCGTACATATGGACATCGAGGAGTATTAATTTTTAAAGGAAAATTTTCCCCAAAAATTAGCGATGCCGACCCTTATAAGTTAGGAGTAAGAGTAAAAAAAATTAAACCCCTGAATAAAAATAGTTTATCGATAAAAACCGCTAAACTAGTTCAAGAATTTTTAGAGAAGTCTTTCTATCTTCTTGATAATCATCCTATCAATAAATTAAGAGAAAAAAAAGGATTTCTTAAGGCAAATTATCTTCTTACTAGAGAGGCTGGCAATTGCTTGCCAAGGCTAACTAATTTCTTTAAAAAATACGGATTTAAAAATGGTCTAGTCATTGCTGAAAACGGAGTTGTCAAAGCTGGCTGTCTCTTGGCTGGATTCAAAACTTTAACTCTCCCTGAAATTGAAAAATTAAAAGACAGATATCAGTTTATCCAAAAAGCAATTCTATCTAATTATGAAAAATACCAGTTAACCTATATTCACTTAAAAGAGGCTGATGAAGCTAGTCACGATAAAGACTTTGATAGGAAAAAGGAATACTTTGAGTTCTTTGATGGTTGGTTAGGTGATCTATTGAAGAAACTAGGCAAAGAAATAAATATAATAATTACGGGCGATCACCTCACTGATACCAGGACTGGAAAGCATGTTTATGGACCTTTGCCCCTTTTAATTATCAATCACCCAACACCGAATCATCCCGTAGAATTCAGTGAACTAGAAGCTAAGCAAATAGGAAAAGTAGTCAGCCCTTATAAGCTTTGGAATTACATATTTAAAATTATTTGAACTCTATGTAATTAGGAATTATTTAAAACAAAAGAACGAGGCATAGCCTCGTTCGGGTAGTGTCAGGCGATGTCATTCATATATTTCGACATCGTCTGCCAAAATTGTTATTCTCTTCCTCACTATCTTAATTCGAGGAGTTTCCTTCGTCACGGACGCAACGTCTTGAATCCTTAAGGTATGTTCTGCATCCGTAACCGAAACTATGAATCTACCTATCATGGTAACCCACAAGGGACTGCCTTCCAGGGTTAGGGGAGGTTTTACTTTTATAATGGAAAGTAACCTCCCCTTCCTATCGGCACCCACCGCATCAGAAGAAAAAATCTCGATCTGCAAAGTTCCTTCTCTGAACCCAACTTGGATATGGCTTGTTAGGGCTCTATTAAAAATTTCACCAAGCCCATAGGATAAAGGAACGAAGCATGAAGAAACTTGATCCCAATCCAGGGGCTCACCGCCTAATTGTTTGACTGTGCTAATAATCGCTACTTCTTCAAGCACAGCATCTCTTTTATCAAAAAATCTTATAGGCAAACTTTGATGCCTAAACTCTACGTATTCGATTAACCCAGAATTAAAAGTGGGTTTAAATTCGAATTCCGAGATGTCAGGACAATAGACATCACAGACATCAAATGTCATCTTTTTTTCCTCCTTTGTTGATGAAGTGTACTAACTAATATAGTAACAAATTTTTTCTATCTTGTCAAGTTTATGCCCGGGGTGGGACTCGAACCCACACTCCCTATAAATAGTAAATTCAATATCTCAAGACTTAACTATTTTGGAATTAAAAGTCTTAATTTTAAGATATAGAAAAACAAATTATCCTTCTGTCAAGCTAAGAATGATTAAGTGAAGAAAGTCAATATTAAAAAGTTTTGGATATAGGCAAATAACATTTAATATTATACATGTTAGGAAATTTAATTAACAATAAAAAGATGTTTCAAAAATGAAAAAGACGGGTTTTAGTATAAACCCGTCTATTGTAGTGAGTGAGCATTACGGAAGCAGGCTGATTTGAGGATATCGTTCTACCCTGCTCACAGTATTAGTTATAAACTTAAACTGTGAGCTGAAGCAGATGGCGATGTTGCGGTCAATAGGCTGCCGGGCAATTTCCTGAAGCCCATCTTTGTTGATTACGACTCCATGCCAAGCATGAAGTCGCGAATCCCACAGCCCATTGCCCGCGTAACTATTCCTCTCAAAAGCCAGAAGAAGACCCCCGGTTAATAGCCTCATAGAAAAGAAGCAAAACTTCTTCTCTCTTATTTCCTTATCTGTCATGTAGGCGTACTGTTCGGGGGTGTATAGCCCTAATGCAGGGACCATAGAGTTAGCTTCGGCTACGTTTTCCTCATGAGAAAACGTAGTCCATACTAACTCTCGAAATTTTCCCAGGAACTGAGCATTTCTGAGTAGCTGGGCTGTTTCTCTTTCTAGAGTGGAAATCTTTGACGATTGACCGTTTATTTGGGTCTCGCCCAAGATTCTTTTCACACGAATGGGCCTGGACTGGAATTCCACGGCGTAAACTACGCTGGTATAAGAGTACCAGCACGGATATCGCCGGTCATCCAGTGTGTAATATTCGTGGAAATAGATCAAGCCCTCGGGGTCCAGATAGACCCTCATGTTCCATTTCCACGCCCAGCGGAAAAAGGAATTGACCGAGTAGTCTCTTTCCTCCGTAGTAGCTACCACTTCCCTCAGGAAACTTTCCAGATAGTTCATGATCTTTCTTCCTCCTTCTTTTAGCGTTCTATTTATAATTATAGCATTTATACTTATATTTGTCAAGTAATATACTTACCTCTTTATGCCCGGGGTGGGACTCGAACCCACACTCCCTGCGAAGGGGAAGCAGATTTTAAGTCTGCAGCGTCTACCAATTCCGCCACCCGGGCAATTAAAATCTATTTTACCACCTGTTCACTTTTAGCATAATCTTTTATTTTATTTAACAGCTCATCAAGTGAAATTTTAGCCTTTACAAAATAATCAACCGCTCCCAGTGAGATTCCTTTTTCCACATCTTCTCTCTGCCCAAGATTAGAAAGAATGATCACGGGCAAACTTCTAAATTCAGGATCCCTTTGAATCTCCTCTAAAACCGCGAAACCACTTCTTTTAGGTAAAACTATATCCAATAAAATAATACCTGGTCTTTCTCGGACCAGTTTTTGCAAAGCTTCTTCACCATCCTCAGCAATAATAACTTCAAAGCCTTCATTTAAAAGCTTCTTTTCTAAAACTGTCCTTAGAAATTTATCGTCTTCAACTAAAAGTACTTTCATAATTAGGATAAATTCCATTTTTAGACGGCAGATTTTTAATTGCCTGGGTTATTACTGATTCAGCTAGATTCTTGAGAATTTGATTCTAAAAAGATTTGGTCCATCGCCACCTTCCAGTAGCGATACCTTGTTACGACTTAGCCCTGGTCATTGCCCTTACCCTAACTCCGCATGGCAGAGCTTCAGGTAAAGACAACTCCCCTGACCTGACGGGCAGTGAGTGCAAAGTCTGAGAACGTATTCACCGCCGTATATCTGACCGGCGATTACTAGCGATTCCACCTTCATGGAGGCGAGTTTCAGCCTCCAATCCGAACTGAGCTAGGTTTTAGAGATTTGCTCCGGCTCACGCCATTGCTTCTCATTGTCCCTAGCATTGTACCATGTTTGCAGCCCCAGGCATAAAGGCCATGCAGACCTGACGTCATCCCCTCCTTCCTCCCTGTTATTCAGGGCAGTCTCCTGTGACACGTATAACACAGGACAGGGGTTGCGCTCGTTGCGCCACTTAAGGTTACGACTCACGCCACGAGCTGACGACGGCCATGCAACACCTGTGCTAGCCCCCCTGAAAAAATCAGGGTTCCTTCTTCTTTCGAAGAAGGCATTAAGACTAGCATGTCAAGCCTGGGTAAGATTCTTCGTTTACTCTCGAATTGAGCAACATGGTCCACCGCTTGTTCAGACTTCCGCCTATTCCTTTGAGTTTCAGCCTTGCGGCCGTACTCCCCAGGCGGGATGCTTAACGCGTTAGCTTCGCCCCAGAGAGGGTCGAAACTCCCTAGAGCTAGCATCCATCGTTTACAGCTAGGACTACCCGGGTCTCTAATCCGGTTCGCGCCCCTAGCTTTCGCGAGATCAGCGTCAGAACTGTCCTAGTCAGCTGCCTTCGCCTTTGGAGTTCCGTACGATATCATCGGATTTCACCCCTACACCGTACGTTCCACTGACCCCTGACAGTCTCTAGTCTTTTAGTATCCTTCCCATTTCTTTGGTTAGGCCAAAGAACTTTAAGGAAGGACTTAAAAGACCGCCTTCTCGCCCTTTACGCCCAGTAAATCCGGGTAACGCTTGGGACCTTCGTCTTACCGCGACTGCTGGCACGAAGTTGGTCGTCCCTTATTCGTAGGGTACCGTCAACCGTGAAATCACGGCTTCTTCCCCTACAAAAGCCGTTTACACCCCGAAGGGCTTCTTCCGGCACGCGGTGTCGCTCCGTCAGGCTTTCGCCCATTGCGGAAGATTCTCGGCTGCTGCCTCCCGTAGGAGTAGGGCCCGTGTCTCAGTGCCCTTGGCGGGGAACACCCTCTCAGGCCCCCTACCGGTCTTCGCCTTGGTGAGCCATTACCTCACCAACTAGCTGATCGGATATGCCCCCTTCCTAGAGCACCTTTCGGCTTTATCCAGAGCTACTTGTGTAGCTTGGATCTATTGACTATTAGCCCTGATTTCTCAAGGTTATTGTCAACTCTAGGGTAGGTTAGACATATATTACTGCCCCGTTCGCCACTGTTCCAAAGTAGTGCAAGCACTACTCTGAAACCGTACGACTTGCATGCCTTATCCACACCGCGAGCGTTCACCCTGAGCCAGGATCAAACTCTCAATAAAATCAGTAAATAACCCAGGCAATTAAAAATCTTTAGGGTGCTGTCGTCTCCGCATAAAACTAAATTTTCTAAATTATATTTTTAGATTAGTGTATATTTTAATCTATTTTAATTATCAAGTCAAGATTTCTTAAATTTCTACTATTACTCAACTATATTTTCTTGAATGATTTGAGGCTGAGATGGGATTTGAGATTGAACTGGTGGTTGTTGAGATGGTAAAGGTTGTTGAGGTTGCGGTTGAGCCTGAGGTTGACCCCAGAAAGCCGGAGGAAAAGATTGTTGGTTAATAAAGTTAATTACTGGACTAGTATTTTTTAACGGAGCTATGAAGGCAACTGAATTTTTATTTAGATAGATAACTCCTTTAGGTTGCCAAAAAGCATCATTAAATTTCTGAAGCGAAGGATTACCATTTTGATCAATTTGGAAATAAACAGGATTGACTAATTTTAATCTTGGGAAAGTTGACAATTTACCAAAATAGACCATACCATTATTAAGGAAAACTGCTACATGATTTTGCCTTCCTCTAAGAATATAGAAGAATAATAAAGCCATGAGTGAAAAAACTATTAAAATTGTTATAATAATTAAGCTTACCTTAATTATCTTGTTGTTAATCATTTTAAATTTTTTAATTAAAAAAAATATTAATTTTCGACTTGGCGAATCTGAATGCTTAATTCATCTAATTGCTTTTTTTCTATTTCACTGGGAGAATTCATCATTAAATCTCGACCTTCACCTGTCTTGGGAAAGGCAATTACCTCCCTTATATTTGGTTCATTATTTAAAATCATCAGAATACGATCAATACCCGGAGCAATACCACCATGAGGAGGAACTCCATAAGAAAATGCTTCCAAAAGATGACCAAATTTTTCCTCTACTTCCCCTCTTTCATGGCCTAAAATTTCGAATACTTTGATTAATATTTCGGGGTCAGTCGTTCTGATACTACCACCTCCAATCTCATAACCATTAAGCACTAGATCATATTGTTCACTGAGCAAACTTTCAGGTGATTTTTCTAAAGCATTAAATAAAGCATCTCTATCACTTTTGCCATCAGGTAATCTTGGCTGAGTAAAGGGATGATGCATTGTCTCTAATTTATCATTAACTACTTCAAACATTGGAAAATCAACGATAAAGGCAAAAGCTAGTTCGTTAGGGTCATTGGGATCATTTCTCAAATCTGGTTTATCAGAGCCATAAATGCTAATTGCTTCTTCATAGGTCAAGCGTGGGAAGGGATAAGTTTTAATTCTTTTCTGAGGATAGAGTTGATTTATCACTTCCACGAACATTTTTTCAACTAAGGAAAGAATATCATCTCTATTAACATAACTCATTTCCATATCAAGTTGAGTAAATTCAGGTTGACGGTCTCCTCGCGGATCTTCGTCCCGAAAACAACGGGCAATCTGAAAATATCTTTCTAAACCAGCCACCATTAGCAACTGTTTATATTGTTGTGGCGATTGAGGAAGAGCATAAAATTTGCCAGGATAGATTCTACTAGGAACCAAATAGTCTCTTGCTCCTTCGGGAGTTGATTTAGTCAATATAGGTGTTTCTATTTCAATAAAACCATGAGCGTCAAGAAAGTTTCTTATAAAAAGTAAAAACTCGTGACGTTTTCTTAAATTATTTTGCAATCTTGCTCGTCTTAAATCCAGATAACGATATTTTAATCTTAGAGCTTCATCAATTTCATAACCATCAGAATCAACTTCAAAAGGAAGCGTTTTTGGTTGACTTAAAATTTGAATTTCATTTATCACAACTTCCACTTTGCCAGTCGGTAAATGAGGGTTTGCTAAATGCGGTGGTCTTTGTTGGACTTGGCCTTTAACCATAACAACTGATTGATTTTTAATTTCTTTGACTGATCCAAAATAATTATTTTCTTGACTAATAACGCATTGGACTATACCGCTTCTGTCTTTTAAATCGAAGAAAAAAAGTTTACCATGATCTCGAATTGAATTAACAAAACCAAAAAGTACTACTTCTCTACCCACTAAATTTTTTGTCTCTAAATTAAAAATTTTTTTCATTTTCTAAATTAAAAATTTTTTTCATTTATTATTATTAACCTTATTATAATCATAATACTTCAATTTTAGATGAGGCACGGGCGGGATTCGAACCCGCGTAAAGCGGTTTTGCAGACCGCTGCGTAACCTCTCCGCCACCGTGCCTTTCTGTCATTAATCTTTTAATTATATTCTAATAATGATAAATTCTTATCTTACAAATAAATCTTCACTCTATGTAAAAAAAATACTTTTAGCTATTACAAGTCGTTAATTTAATCCTATAGATAACCTATCTCTTTCAAAAAATCTCGATATTCCCATTCCCATAAACCCTTACAACTTAAAAATCCCTTAAAATCTTCCTCATGATTATTAAATTCTTTTAACTCCCACTCTCCAACTATTTCCCCAAACTCATGCTCACAATTAACATCACCCTCACCATTGACCTCAAACTTGTCTCCCATTTTTCTTAATCTCAGTACCATTCCACACTTTTGGCATATTCTTTTTTGGTTAAGTCTTAAAATATATCTTTTCTCAACCTCCCTCGGTAAAATAATTTTACGATCTCCTAAGCCTATTAACCATGGTTCATCATTAAGCGCGTAAAAATAAGCAGCGGTTTGCAAACGATAATCATCGTATACCGCCGAAGACGTTTTAATATCAACAAGAGCAAATTGATTATCAACTTCCGCTAAAATATCAAATGTGCCCACATAACGATGATATGGATGCTTGACTTTTTTTTCCAACCATTCATGTTTTGAAAAAAAACTATGATTGCGGAGAAAATCGTCAAAAGCTTTTTTAAAACCACTATAATCCTCTGGTACGATAATCGGTTTTTGACTAATAAAACTTTCAATTATTTCATGAACTATTTTTCCTTCCATTGCAGCCTGTTGTTTTTTTCTGGTAGCCTCACTAAAATTAGCCGCTGACGCATAAAAATAATAAAGAGCTGGTTTGCTCTTTACATCACAAATTTTTGTCACTCTTGGATACCAGATATTATTGATAACATAACCTTGATCTTTCTTAAACTCTTCTGAATTGTTGTAATTCATTTTAAAATTATTGTATCACAATAAGGAAATGAAAAGGAAAATTATTCTCTATCCTGATGAAATTTTAACTAAAAAGACCAAGAAAGTGGAAGTGATTGATAAAAGAATTAAGGACTTAATCAAAGAAATGAAAAAAGTAATGACTCTTAACAATGGCGTTGGTTTAGCAGCTAATCAAATTGGGGAGGACCTATCAATTTTCGTTGCCCTCCATAATGATGAAATTTTAGAATTTATTAATCCTCGCATTATTAGTGTCCAAGGGAACGAACAAGTAATGGAAGAAGGATGTTTAAGTCTACCTAAAATATGGGGAAGAATAAAAAGATATCCCATAGTAAATTTCGAATATCAAGATATGTGGGGAAAAAGGAAGAAAAAAAGGGTTAAAGATTTATTAGCCCAAATAGTTCAACATGAAATTGATCATTTAGAAGGAAAGTTATTTATCGATAAAGCGAATGAAATTTTTAGACTAGAAGAAAAAGTCGAATAATAATTTTAAACTATGTTGAATTAATTCTATTGATATCGGTAAGTGGATTAAATAATAATCGATAAAAAATTATAAATGTCTAAGATTCTTCCTTGCATCTTCTTTGGTTCAAGTAATTTTTCTGTCTACGTTTTGAAGGAATTCATAAAAAAATATAAACCCTACCTAGTAATTACTTTAGCAGGAAAACCAGCTGGACGAAAGTTAAAAATACAACCAAATACAGTTTATCTTTTTTGTTTAAAAGAAAAACTAAATGTTATTGAAATAAACAAAGGGTCTTGGGTAGAAATTAAAAGAACTATCGAGCTCCTAAAACCTACTACGGGTATAATTGCTAGTTTTGGGAAAATTATTCCTAAGGAGATAATTGATTCATTCCATCAAGGAATTTTAAATATTCATCCTTCCCTCTTGCCCCGTCATCGTGGTCCTAATCCAATTAGAGAGACAATTATTCAGGGTGATGATACAAGTGGGATAACAATATTTTTAATTGATGAATTGGTTGATCATGGTCCGATTATAAGTCAATCAAAAATTACCTTAACCCAAAAAGAAACATATAGTGAATTAGAAGAAAAATTAGGAAAATTAGGAGGTCAGATGCTATCTGAAATAATTGAAAAATGGATTAAAAATAATAAAAATTTTCAACTTTTAACCCAGAACGAAAATTTAGCTACTTATACTAGAAAGTTAAAAAAAGATGATGGTCTTCTTTCTCTAGAAGAAGATTATCAAAATTGGGATAGAAAAATTAGAGCCTACAATCCATGGCCAGGAACTTTTATCTATCTAAATAATGGTAAAGAAAATATTATGTTAAAAATCTTTTCCATAGAAAAATTAAAAGAAGGAGATCTACCACCATCGATCCGTCAAACAAAAATAGGAAATTTCTTTACTTTCACCAATAATATTGGCCTACGACTAAAGGATGGTTTTATCATTCTAAAAGAAGTCCAATTGGAAAACAGAAAAAAAATGTCAGGTAAAGAATTCTTAAATGGTTTTAGATGGTTGATTTTCCCATCCAAATCTTAAATAGCTAGTAAAGATAGCAAAAGAAATTGCTACGTTTAAAGATTCTTTTATCTTGCCCTGTCGAGGGATTTCAACTATCTTATCAGACAACTGGAGAATATTATAATTTAGACCATCAACTTCATTTCCTAATAGAATTGCCATTTTTGAATACGGCTTAAAATGATAGAAATAACAAATCTTATCCTTAAAAAATTCTCTATCTCGAGGACATTCTAAACTAACTATTTTAAAACCCTCTTTGCTTAATTTTTTAAGTAAGGGCAAAATTCTCTTCACTCTAAAAATATCTAGATTCTTTTCAGCACCCAAAGATGTTTTAATAACCCTTCTATTTTCTAGGCTTGGTGTGTAGCCTACCAAATAAAAATCTTTAAATCCTAAAAATTCTCCTGTCCTTAAGATAGAACCAACATTAAAGGCTGACCTTATATTGTAAAGAATAAATTTGATCAATATAGGGTTGATCTGTTTGGACCAACTTCATAAAGACAAGTAGTTGAAGCTAGTGTTCCACAACCATCTCTATTCCCTCCCTCAACCATTCTCGCTAAGTCTTCTAGCTTAGCTGATAACTCATATTCTCCTAAAGCACCACAACTAAAAGCATAAAAGTAACCAACATTATTGATAACACTGTTTATTGGGTCAAGAGGAAGAGCTGAAAGATTATTGATTGTTATAGTTGCTATATTTATTGGTAACCAACCGTTAGTTCCGTTAACCCCGGTAGTATTAGTACCGGTAGCGGCAATGGTTCCCTGACTACTACTAGTTGGCCAACCAGGTGGGAAAGAAGTCGTAGTGGTACTAAAATAAATATTACTCAATGTTACACCTGCTACAGTACATGTCCCTCTTTCTGGCCAGTTATATAATCCTGGATTGTTGGAAGCCTCTGCAACAAAATTGTCAATTGCTATTGAAATATTTCTCAAGTCACCAATTCTTTTAGTATCTCTACCTCGTTTGAATATTTCTGCTGGTCTAACAACTACGATAATAACTCCTGCTAAAATAGCGATTAAAGCCAAAACAATAAGAAGTTCGATTAAAGTAAAACCTTTTTTTTGATTATTCATTTTTCGGATTTAAAATTTTTATTTAAATTAACTTTGACCATTTTTAATTCTAAAAAGATTTTACTACACAAATAAGATATAAGTCAAGAAAAAATGTGGAAAGCAATTTTTATCACTGGTCCCACTTCATCAGGTAAATCCGATTTTGCCATCTATCTGGCAAAAAAAATAAACGGAGAGATTATCAGCGCAGATTCTAGACAGGTATATAAATATCTTGATGCAGGAAGCGGTAAAATTGAAACAGTAGAGAAAGAAAAGCTTATTTTATCTAAAAATGGTTTAATACCCCACTATCTATTATCAATTGCTTCCCCCCGTAGGAATTACTCCCTCTTTCAATGGTTAAAAAAAGCTAGAAAACATACCTTAGAAATACTAAAGAGAAATAGAGTACCAATATTTTGCGGGGGAACAATACTCTATCTTAGGGCACTTAAGGAAGGTTGGCAATTGCCGGAAGCAAAACCCAATTACTATCTAAGGAAAAAGCTTGAAAAATTACCGTCTCCGTTAGTCTATAAAAAGTTGTTAGAAATCGATCAGCGAAGAGCCAAGGAAATAGGCCTTCAAAATAAAAGAAGGCTGATTAGAGCATTAGAAATATGTTATTCACTTGGAAAGGTACCTAAGCTTATAAAAAAGCCGGATTTTGAATTTTTAATACTCTCACCTCATATTGATAAAGAAAAATTATTTAAAAAGATAGAAAAAAGATTGAAAATGAGAGTGCCCAAGATAATATCAGAAATTAAAGAGCTAACCCGAAGAAAAATAATAAACATAGATAGAATTATAAGCTTTGGTTTAGAATATGAGTGGTTTGGAAGATATGTTAAGGGAGAAATTAGTAAAAAGCAAGCAATCGATAACTGCTATCACGATATTTTAAATTTTGCCAAGAGACAGATTAGAGAACTAAGAAAAATGCCTGACATAATTTACTTTGAAAACAAAATTGATTTGTTAAAAATTGTTCTTAACTTTAAAAGTTTTTTAATTTAAAATTAAAGTAAAATGAAAGTTTTAATGTTAGGTTGGGAATTGCCACCATTTAATAGCGGTGGTTTAGGAGTTGCCTGCTTTTACTTAGCCAAAGAGTTAAATAGATTAGTTGATCTCACCTTCAGTTTGCCCACTAAATTGCCAATCAACCAAATGCCATTTAAATTAATTTTTGCTGATTCATTTTTTAAAAGTTTAATAAAATCTTATTCTTCTAATATTTCCATCTTAAGTTTTATTAACAACGAAACTTTTGACTTAGTTCTAACTTATGGAGAAAGATTATTACAATCATATCAAGAAGTGCCTGATATCGTCCATGGCCATGATTGGCTAACTGCACCGGCAACAATCTTCTTAAAAAATTATTTTAACGTTCCTTCCTTTATTCATGTTCACTCAACAGAAATCGAAAGAACAGGTAATAATCCCAATCCGATTATTTTTAAAATTGAAAATGACTATTTTAGGCAAAGCGATTATCTTTTACCAGTAAGTGATCTAACTAAAGATGTTTTAATTAAAATTTACCATCTGCCACCAGAGAAAATAATTGTTCTCCCTAATGGATTCCACTGGGAAGAAAGTTTAACTAATTTACCACCTTATTTATTAAATCTGAAAAAAGAAGGATGGCAAATTGTTCTTTTTGTTGGAAGAATAACTTTACAAAAAGGACCTGATTATTTGCTAAGGGCAATACCATTAGTGCTTAAATTTTTGCCAAAAACAAAATTTGTCTTCGTTGGCCATGGAGATATGTTACCCCAGCTCGTTAAAATGAGCTATGAATTAGGAATATCATCGAATGTAATTTTTACCAGTTTTCTTCGAGATAACAATCTGGCTAGTATTTATCGAAGTGCTGACCTCTTGGTTGTTCCATCAGTAGCTGATCCCTTTGGCTTGGTTCCTCTTGAAGGGCTTAATCATAATATCCCGGTAATTCTTTCAAAGACAACCGGCGTTGGTTATTATCTTAATCATTCCTTGAAATTTGATTTCTGGGATACTTATGAGCTAGTTAATAAAATAGTCTCTCTATTGAAATATCAAAAACTCCACCAAACGTATCTCAACAATTCAAGAGCGGAAGCGAAATTAAAATTTGACTGGTCAAAAACAGCTAACCACCTTTATAGTATTTATCAAAGATGCCTTCAATAGTTTTCTATTTCAAAATCCATCAGCCAGATAGACTGAGGCATTATACTATCTTTGATATTGAAAATAGCTTAGACTATTTTGATGAAGAGAGAAATAAATTTTACTTAGATAGAATTGTGCATAAATGTTATCAGCCCACCTTAGAATTAATAGAAAAACTAATAGAAGAGACTAGGGGTAAATTTAAAGTTAGCTTTGGTTTAACGGGAAGTCTAATCGATCAATTTAAAAAATGGCATCCAGAAATAATCATCATTTTTCAAAGATTAGCTAAAACTGGTTCAGTAGAGTTTGTCGGCGAAACTTACCATCATTCACTCGCCTCACTCTATTCTCGAAAAGAATTTAAGGAAGAGGTTCAGATTCATAAAAATACTCTGAAAAGGTTGTTCAATCAGATACCTGTGGTTTTTGCTAATACTGAATTGATATATTTTGATGGTTTAGTAGAAACTGTAAAGGAACTAGGTTTCCAGGCCATTTTAACTGAAGGTGTACCTTGGATTTTAGAATGGCGTTCACCCACCTTTATCTATCATGATCCATCTAAACAACTCAAAATTCTTCTTCGCCACTATAAACTATCAGACGATATCAGTTTTCGTTTTTCTGCCAAATGGTGGGAAGAATGGCCATTGACAGCTGATAAATTTGCAAGTTGGGTAGAAGCTCATAACGGACAAGGAGAGGTAATCAATCTCTTTATGGATTTTGAAACTTTTGGAGAGCATCAATGGGCAGAAACTGGCATTTTTCAATTTTTAGAAAGTTTGCCATTTGAAGTGTTAAAAAGAAAAGATTTAGAGTTTAGTCTACCATCCGAAGTAGTAAAAAAATATCCATCACGAGGAGTATTTTCCTCAGCTCGACCTATCACGTGGGCAGACACTGAAAGAGATCTAACAGCTTGGTTAGGCAATGAAATGCAGAAAGAATGTTTTGAAATTCTATTTTCATTAGAAAAGGATATTCCCCCTCATCTCAAAGAAATTTGGAGAAAGCTACAGACAGCTGATCATTTTTATTACATGTGCACCAAATGGTTTGCTGATGGCGATGTACATAAATATTTTAACCCTTATGATAATCCTTATGAAGCATATCTTAATTTTCGAAATGTTCTTGAGGATCTTAAACTAAGAGCTAAACCAAATGTCAAAGTACATTTTCGAAATTAGTTGGGAAATCGCCAATAAAGTAGGTGGTATCTATACTGTTCTAGCCTCAAAGGCAAAATATGTCAAGAATCTATACGGTAAAAACTATTTTGTTGTTGGTCCTTATTTTAACGAAAATAGGCTTAATGATTTTAGAGTACTAAAACCACCAACTGAATTTATAAATGTAATTGAAAGATTGAGGAGTTATGGAATTAACGTTTATTACGGAGAATGGTTAATTGACGGCATACCTCATGGTTTTTTAATAGATTTTACTAAGTATCTCGAACAAATCAACAATCTTAAATACGAACTTTGGCAAAAGTTTGGCGTTGACAGTCTTAGAACTGGCCAAGATTACAATGAACCCATTGCTTGGTCAAAAGCGGTAAGTGATTTTCTTTTTGAATTAGTTAAGGAAGCGGATTTTCAAAATTCAATCCTTCATTTTCATGAATGGTTAGCAGGTGGAGGCTTGATTTTTGCTAAAGACCTCAAACAAAGAAAAATTTTCACTACTCATGCGACTGTTTTAGGTAGAAGTTTATCCTCCGCAAAAGTTAACTTCTGGGAAAATATTGAAAAATTTGAACCATTAAAAACTGCCTATGATTATGGAGTGGAAGCTAAACATAGCATTGAAAAATTAGCGGCTAATTTCGCCGATCACCTAACAACCGTTAGTCAAATCACCGCTATTGAAGTGGAACATTTTTTAGAAAGGAAAGTAAGTCACATTTTACCAAACGGTATAGATCTTGATCGCTTTCCCACT
Source organism: Patescibacteria group bacterium (assembly GCA_025060575.1). Lineage (GTDB taxonomy): Bacteria > Patescibacteriota > Minisyncoccia > UBA6257 > HR35 > JANXBL01. The sequence goes on from JANXBL010000006.1 coordinate 22,900, forward strand.
TTTGAAGAAATATCCACCTTTCACCAGAAGAATAAAAATATAATCTTACAATTCGTTCTTTATCTCTTTTCGCCCTATTTCCAGAAACATTGCCCCACCAGGGACGCTTTAATATTTTTTATGAGTGGTCGAGAAGAAGTTAGAAACAAAGGCTTTGACATTGCTATCCTTTCATTAGGCAAATTAAACAAATTTCTAAAAGAAAATAATATCACCACCAATATTTACCTATTTATTTTCGTACCTAGTCAAATCATAGATATTGACCATAACATTTTGGAAAACTTAATTGTCTATCGTAGTGTTGAAGATTATCTAGAGAATATTCAGAATGAAATTAATTCTCGATTACTCCATGCTTTAATCCATCAAAGACAGATCGAAGGAGAGAAAATTCTTACTAGAAATGAATATCTCGAAATTCAAAAAATGTTGAGCAAAATAAAAAAAGCAACCAAGATCCCGTTAGCCACTCATCTTCTTCCCGAAACTAATCCATTTTTAGATTTAGCTCGGAAGGCTGATCTTCTTAACAGAGAAGAAGATAAGGTAAAGATAATTATCTATCCAACATATGTCTCTTCGTCTGATGGTTTATTAAATTTAGATTACTATAACGTGATCAACGGCTGTCATTTAGGAATTTTCCCCTCTCTCTATGAACCGTGGGGCTATACTCCATTAGAAACATTAGCAGCTGGTGTTATGGCTATAACGACTGATTTGACTGGCTTTGGCAGCTATGTCATAGATAAACAACTTGTAAAAGATTCAAATCCTGGTTTATGGATTCTTAAAAGAAAAGAAAGGAAAGATAGTGAAGTTATAGACGACCTATTTAAAATTTTATTGAAAATAACCTTAATGAAAAGAAGCGAAAGAATTCAAAATAAGTACGAAGCAAGAGCACTAGCTACTAACTTTGATTGGCAAAACCTGATAAAGAATTACTATGATCTTTATGAATTATGAAAGCATTCTATAAAGAGTTAGATTTTTCTCTCCAAGTATATAGCGACCTTCTCTTTCTAAAGAATGGGAATATCTGGCTTTTCCTTGGTTCACGCAAAAGTAGATACTTTGGAGGTTATTTTTTTTATCAAAATCGAGCTATTCGTTTTTTAGACGAAATACTATTTTGTCACGAAATAAAGGGATATCAAATTTTAGATCATAAAAGAGCTATCTTAGAATTTCCACATAATAAAGCCTTATTAGAAATAAAAAACTCGGCCATTGAAATAATATTTGAAAACTGGGATTACCTGTGTTTAAATTTTGATGTAAAAGATATTTTTGATAACGAGCCATTTAAAAGAAAGATTGAAATAAATAGTGAACAAAAAAATACATTTTTCGTTCGACAATATCTTCCCGACTTCAATGCTATTCTAAGAATTGAAAGTGATGCTCCCCTAAAAATTAATAATATTTGGCAGAAAAAAAATCTTGATTTTGATAAGGATAGAAATTCGCCACCCTTTGAGTGGTGGACATATAACGGACTAGAAGGTAAAGTGAGGGAATTAAAAATATTCATTGAAAAGCCCGGCTTAACTAATGATTCATCAAAAAAAACAATTATCAATTATGGTGCCCCCCTCCCGAGTTTTATCATAAATAGATTAAATGCTCTATTTCTTCATCATTACTTACCTGCTGGTTTTCCTTGGTTTTTTGAAAATTGGTATCGAGATGAGCTTTTGACTTTCTATTTACTATCTAATCAGATAGATAAAGATTTCCAAAATGAAAGACTGTTAACTTATCTTCACAACCTTGACGCCATCTGGGATCAAAACAAGTCATCTCAATCAATTTTAGCCAGCGATACTCTTTTGCTCCTTATTGCCAATCTTGATCAAAATCTATTGGAAAAACATTTCCACTTGATAGAAAATTTTCTTAATCGCTGGCAGGCCCATTTTGTAAAGGAAGGAAAAATTTA
>JANXBL010000007.1 GCA_025060575.1 Patescibacteria group bacterium
TAAAAACGAAGTAAAAAGGAGTATTCGCTTTACACAGATATCTTTCGTCTACGTCATAAAGTCTATGAAATGAGTGAGAATAAATTAAGGTAGGAATGGTAAAAATTTCAACACCCTCTTTGCTAAAAACTTTCTCGAAATTTTTTGCTATTTGCTGATAGGTAGAATCGAGCGATAATTCAATTACTCTATTATTTTTGTAATCTATTTTTAAGACCCTACTCTTAAAGAAGGGGAACCTCTTGAGATTAGTAGCGTATGGCAACAATAATTCCTCAGAACCATCTCTAACAATGTCAATTAATATCGGTCCTAAATTAAAAAACTACTGTGCGTATTTTCTTGATCCCAAGAATAAGGAAAGCTATAAGAATAATCGAGATTAAAAAATAAGTCAGAGTATATTTTTTCTACACTTAAGTTAGATAAATCGACTTTCTTAATAGACAAGATATTATTAAATTCGTCAACAATCATAAACCATTGATAATCCCTAAAATTTTTTAAAGGAAATATAGATGGCTAGCGGCTCTGAGAAGAAGGCGGATCTGTTGTAGGCAAATGATACTTATAAATTTTATCATCATTAATATCATAAATTTTTTCCAAAGGTAACAAAAAATTTTTTGCCCTATTAAAGTAAACAGAATTATTCGTCCATCTTTTATGGTATGAGCAATCCCAGAGTATATATAAGAAGAGTTAGCGGTACACCCCTTAAAACCGCAATAATACTTTCTTATGTCAAATAATAAGATACCATTAAAAAAATTTATAGGCAACAAAATTACTTCCACTTAATATTGAAAAATATTCTTTTTTTCTTTCCATTATCTGTTGCCATTTTTTCAAGTAACCATTATAAACAAAAGCACTCCTATGAAAACTGATATCTTTATCAAATCTTAGACCACGATCTAACTCATCTACAGTTAAAAGAATAATTTTATTACCATCCCAATCCTTACCTTGGAAAAAAATAAAAACCAAGAAATGGTTTATCAAAGTACTCATTATTTTTTTTTAATTTTTTCAAATATTTCAAGAACAGCCTTTCGAAAGTTTGAATCATCATATATTGGATTTTTTGAGCCAACATATATTGATTTTTTTATCAGATCTTGTAAATCATTTTCCGGCATTTTTTGTATTATCAAAGCATTTTGCTCATTAAGGTTATTTATCAAAAGATCTCGAGGAAAATTTAATATCTCTTCAGGAATGCCATTTTTCAGTGTTGTTGTTAAATTATAAGTTAAATCCTCAAAACCTTCATCAGCGGAAGTAATCATTCCTAAGTTTTTTATAAAATCATCACAGAGAGAATTTTTAATTCCCTTTGTAACTATGTCTTTACTTTGTGAAGCAAGGATAAATTTAGGAGAATGTAATATAAAAACTATTAGAGTCAATAGATAAAGTATTTTTTACCATTATCCAAATAAAGCATATTCATTCTATTTACATAAATAATATACGATATACCATAAGATAATTTTATTTTTAAAATTTTAAACAATTCTGTAAAGTTCACCTTGACACTTATTATTTAAATTTTAACTTAAAAATCTGGGCTTAATACTTAATTATGTTAAAGTTAAATAATGACAGGAGAACAAGCTAAAAAAAACGAGAGAATAGAAGAGGCTAGAAAAATTGAGGGAGGAGTTTCGCTGAACTGGTCGAGAAAAATTTTCGATAATTTATACGATCTAGTAAAACCAGCAACCGGCGATCCCGAACAAATAGAAAAACAAGCAAGATTTTTTATTGATCACATTAGATTTCGTTATAATCGCCACATAAAAAATGTTAATCCAGAAAAAAGTTTAGAAGAGTGTTTAAAAGAAATACTAGGAAATAGGCAAGAAGAGATTGTCACCACTTTTAGAGAGCATCTATCCAGATTGATTAACGAAGGGCAAGTAGAAGAATTTATAGTTAAATTTTTTATTAGCAATTTACCTTCTTTTTCACAGCCTTTTTTTTATAATAAATTTGTTTACAGAAAAGGAGTTATAAGCCAGCAGAAAATAAACGAATACAATGAAGGAATGAAGCACATTTTAAGCTTGTATGAAGAAAAACAAGTTTATTATTCGGATCTCTTTTATCATTTTAATCTCAGAAGGCACAGTTTAAAATCCAATCCCGTAGTTAATCGATGGTATATAACCTTTAATTTTGATAGTAACCTGGAAGAACTTTTAAGAAAATGGGTAGAAACTCTTAAAGAACTTAATTGCCTGGATAGAATTTATTTTAAAATGGGAGCGAGTATATTAAATAGATACGACAACATCATCGTCTATCAGACATCAGATATAGATAATGAAACGATAATGAAGATTTTGGCAAGTTTCTATAGTAAATGCTCTGAAAATGATTTCGAAGTGATGCCAACGGGCGTTTCAATTGTTAGGGGCATTAGTTATGCTCCAGAACCTTTAAATTTAAACAAACTTTTCATAGCACTTAAGCTCAAGTTAGATGATCAAAATCTTATTACTTCTTACAATGCAATGATCTCTACCCTCTTTGAGTTATCCTTTGAATTAGCTTATGGTGAAATTAGTAGCTCTAGAGGAAAAACTAGTCCTGAAGAAGAAATTTATCCTAAAACTCTGAAGGAAAAAGCCTATAGATATTTTGAACAATTGATAAAAATATTAAACATCAACCCTACTACGATGATACCCTATAGATTGGAAGGTGAATTACTGGATTGGCTAAATGAAGAAAAATTTAGAAAATTGATTTCGGGACGGTGGGATTCGAACCCACAATCTCCGGCACCCGAAGCCGGTGCCTTAACCAATTAGGCCACGCCCCGTTAAGGTATAAAAAATATTAATTAAACAAGAACTAATATTGATTACTATAAATTTATTTTACTCCTAAAAATAATTCTAATTCAAAATAATGGAAATAATTGTTTCATCCTCACGCTAGTCCTACTTTTTAGCTAATATATCTAATGGATTAAAATAGCCATAATTAATAGGATCGTCAGGTGTATAACCATAACACTTATCTTGTTTGCCATTAATAAAACATTGGGCAGGTTTTGGACTGGAAAGAACTGGCTTCGTTTTTATTTCCCAATGGAGATGAATATCTAATTTATCTTTTTCTTGACAACCATCTCTTTCAATTCTCCAATAATCACAACCAAACCCAGTTGCTCCTACCCTACCAACAACTTCGCCTCCTTTAATAACATTTCCCTCTTTCAAATCGCTTCTAATTGAAGAAAGATGAGCATAGAGAGAATAAATCGCTCTATTATTGATTTGATGTTCTATTATAACGGTATTACCCATACCATAATCATTTTGGCCATTTTTTATTATTCTTGCTATTTTGCCATCGTAAATACTATAAACATTCAAATCTTGAACATTTGGATTAGGTGCTAAATCAACTCCTGAATGTTGAATGAAATCGTAAGTCAGATTATCTTTATTACCGACATATAACCACCTTGTTCTAAGGGGATTATTGAATCTCTGTTTTACGTAAAATTGTTGTCTATTGACCGGGAAAAAGAAACCATCATTAAGCTGAATATGATCAAGGTCTAGATAAGAAATAACCAAATCGCCTGTCTTCGCTAAGCTGTAAAATTTCTTTGCGTAGTCTGTTTCTAAGCTCAAACAACCAGCTGAAAAATTTCTCGTTACATAGCGACCGTTAAGAAAGCGAGGATTTTCATGAATAAAGTAATCCTCATAGAGCTGAACAGCGTAATCCATCCTGACATTAAAATAAGAAGAAACATGTCTTTCTCTTTTAGTGCCTAAGCGAAAATAGCCCGTGGGCGTTTGATACCACTTTCCCGGCCTTGATTGATGAGCAATTTTCATCATTGACTTAAGCTCACAATTTTCAAAAAAGTAAATTATATTTTTAGAGAGATTAATCTCCCAGACTCTATCTTCGCAAACCTTAGGCAAGATTAGTTTTTCCATATTTGAAATCTTTAATTCACTATTCTTTTTGAATTGATATACTCTCCAACCATTAAAATTAAGTAAAATTATGGAAGATAATGTTAAAAAGAGAAAAACGGCCAAAATTTTTCTCATTCTTTAACGAATTTTATCATAGTCAGTCTGGTCTAAAAATTATTGTTAGCTCACCTTTTAATTTTCTGTCTTTTAAAATTTTCACTACTTCATCTAACTCCCCCCTAATATACTCCTCATGAATTTTTGATAGCTCTCTTGCGATAACTACATAGCCATTATTAAAAACTTTTTTTATCTTGAAAAGATTTCTTATTAGGCGCTGGTTTGATTCATAAAATACGAAAGTAATTTTTAAATTTTTATATTTTTCTAGGTAATTAACCAACCCCTTTTTGGGCAAAAATCCTAGAAATACAAATTTATCGATGGGCAACCCTGAACCAACCAATGCTGTTAAAAAAGCTGATGGTCCTGGCAAAACTTCAACCTCTATACCATTTTCTAAACAAGACTTTATCAATCTATAACCAGGGTCAGAAATTGTTGGCATGCCAGCATCGACAACCAAAGCAACGCTTTCCTTTTCTAAGATTTTGATTATCTTTGGTATTTTCTCTTCTTCACGAGGAGCAAAGTAAGAAATTAATCTTTTACTGTGAATTTGATAGTATTCTAAAAGTCTAATAGTAATTCGACTGTCCTCGCAGATGATGTAATTGACAGATCGTAAAACTTCTAAAGATCTCAAGGTTATATCTTTTAAATTACCAATTGGCGTAGAGACTACCCAAAGAGTATTCATTTTAAGAAGGACAAATTATTAAAAATACTCCTCAATCTATACTTGAAGTTATTCGAATAACTGCTTAAATAATTTATAATCTTATGACTAGTGGAACTAACACAATTTAAATTAGATAAGGTAAATTCTCTATAATATTTAAGCTGATTATTTTCTTTGAGTACGAAAAATATTTTCTGATTATCCTTTAGGTTATTTTGGCACCCGTCAAACATAATCTTTTCTCTTTCGCCATAAGGAGCAACAGGAGGAATTGACTCTAACTCCAATCTGTTATCATCCAGATTATCGACCCTTATTTCATAAGAAGCATTTATTAGCTTTTGATAAGGAGAGATAAATACTATTTCGATTATATTATCTTGAACAGATAACTCTTCTTTAGTAAAATAATCAGGAGGAATTTCCTGATGACTAGAATTTTGAGGTTCAGGCTCAGATACTATAAAGTTATTCCTAACAATTTCAGAATCAAAGCTATTACCATAATTTTGTTCAGTGCCCTTCATTGACTCTTCATCAGAATACTTACCTGCCTTTCTCAAAAAAACCCTATCATTTTGAGGATTAACGAGACAGTCATTATATCCTACTACCTTTCCCCAACAAATCTTATCAATAACTTCATTATTTTCATCAATTATCGCCAATCCATTGTCATGAGTTAAACCATAGGAGGAGGAAGATGGGTAGATAACATCAACCCTCAGATTACTCTCTGGCAAGTATTCGTTATTAGCTAACAGTAAATAGGAAAATGGTTTGATCACTATACCTCTTAATCTTTGAGAACTAACAATAGGAGTTTTTTGGAAATCACCATTTTTAGTTATTTTTCTTAATGACCAATTGTTTAGATTTACTTCAAATTGATTCGGATTATAAAGTTCGATATATTCTCCGTAATTATTTTTTATGCCCTCTATAATTCTTACTTCTGAAATTAATATCTTAGTAACAGAAGCAGAAGAGGTTGGACTATGGAAGGAACAAAACTCTTCTGGAAAAGTGACTGAAGAAGTAGCTGGCAAGGAAATATTCTCTTCATCTAACTGATCCCTTAGCAGTAGGCGAAAATAATACTGGCTAAATTGTGATGGACAATATAACATTTCCCCTCCAAAGGAGACTGAATTACCACTTAACATTGGCTTAGGTAACGATGTCGTTACTCCAAAATCAGAAAGTGACAAATTGAAAATCTGGCTATTGGTTCCAATTTTTAATTCAAAAAAATAATTTAAGGGCGAAATAGATATTTTCGGCTCATTAAAATTAATATTGAGATAGAATTTCTCATCATCTGTCGAGGTACTCGATAATACCTTAAATTCATCAATGCGAACTCCAGATAGATCAATAAAATCATCTCTGGGTATACTAAGATTTGATGAATTTTGAGGTGTTGGCGATCTTAACCAAAAATCTTTAGCATTATCATTACTATCGATAAAGTTTTTTCGCTGTATAGTTCTATTGTTTAATTGACTATAAATAAATGGCTCTCCTTCAAAAGTATATATTTTATTTCTATCATCGCCATAACCAACCAAATCAGAAATATCGCCGTTTGGTTTTCGTAAAATAATGACATTATTTTCAGCAAGAGAATAACTTTCAGGATAAGTTAGATCAGGATTATACTTATTTTTAGTTGAAGATGAGGTTATTAGGAAGAAATGTTTAGGCTTAATCTTACCACTAAATTTCGATTGAGGAATTAAAATTGTTAATCTAGGCTGTGAATCATAAGACGAACGTGAGGCATATTTTTCTAACGACCAACAGGAAAGATCAACTTCTTGATTAGTAGAATTATAGATTTCAACGTATTCATCATCCTTGCTATCTTCACTTTCATGTTTAATTTCAGAAACAATCAAATTGGGCCAATTTTTACTCTTGGCATCTTCGCATATATCTTTTTCTCTACGCGCTCCCCCTCCCCCACCTTTTGTTACTTTTGATTCAGTGGTATTTTTCCTTTCGGTCGAAGTAATAGTTGAAGTAACTGGAGTGATAGTGGTAATGGTCGAAATAGTATTGAAGGAAATAGTTTTTGTGTTAATTTTATCAAGGGGGATTATTGAGGTGGCTACTATTTTTTGATCCCTATCTTGAATTTTACTATTTTTAATAATTTTTTTATTAGTTGAATAATAAATTTTTTCCGAATATTTAATTGAACTTGTTGTACTTTCCTCAGTTAGCTGATTATCTTGATCAAAGAGTAATTTTTCTGAAGATAGATTAGCTATCTGAGATGTAATATCTAATGAAGAAAGATGAATGTTGACCAATTGGGGATTAAAAACTTTACCTAATAGAAGAAAAGGATTGAAAGAATAATCTAAGCCATTTCTTCTGACATTTAATGTCCTTAATCTGCTTTCTAAATCTTCTTTTTCTCTAATAATAGTTAAAACCTTTTGACGATACTGTTTTTCTAGATTCTCACTTAAACAATCAAAGTCTTGATTGCACTTTATAATGTTATTAGCTAGATTTAGCTTTAAGCAAAAATAGTCATTTTTGGGGCAAGGAGCAAAGAGTTCGCTTTTAAAAATTAAACTTTCGATCTTAAAAAAGTTAGCAACAGTTTGGCTGTCTTCCAACAACGAAATTAATCCATCAAGATAACTATTAAGATCAAAGTTTTCTAAACTCTTGATTTGATTATCTAAAAATTTTAATCTCTTGTTTGCTTCATAAATATCGTTTAATAAACTAAAATAACCAAATATCCCAGAATACCAAAATAGAAACAAAATGGTTAAAGCAGATGAGTAAAAAATATACCTTCTATTCATCAAGATAATTTAATTCTAACTAATCCTCCATATAGACCAGCAAATTCGTCCAATTTTGACCTTTTAATTTTTAATTTTAATCCCCACGGATGAAAATTCTTAGTTTTCTCAACTAAATCAGCAATCTTTATTTTCTTAGAAATTGAACCACCAATTACAAATTTATCAATTGACCATAAAAGCGAGATATTGATTAAAAATATAGATAAAATTTTGACATAGTTTTTCCAGAAAATTGGGTTGTTTATATTTTTAGGTTCGATGGAAAAAATTGATTCTATACTCTTACCTCCTAATAGATCTTCTACCTCGATAAGCAGATTTTTTGTTTTATCCAAACTGATTAAAAGATATGAGTGACCTGGTTCTGAACTAAAAATATTGCTTCTGAAACCATTAGGACTATTAATAATTCTTACTCCGCCAACCCCAGATCCCAAAGTTAAATATCCAAAAAAATCAAATATCTTACCTGCCCCAAATTTTGCCTCACCCAGTCCAGCCAAGAAAGCATCATTTTCTAGTAGTACTCTTTTTTTAAAAATTCTCTCTAGATCACTCCTGATATTTTTGCCCTCATATTCTCTTAAATTAGGTGAATAAACTAATCTTTTCTTTTGTTCGTCAAAAACACCAGCTAATCCTACACAAACTCCTTTTAAGTTTTTGCTACTATTTTTAGCAACGATTGATCTCAATAAATCCAAAAAATCAAAATAATTTTGTGGAGTGTTAAATAACTCAAGCTTTTCTATACTATTTAAATTTCTCGTCCATCCTAATCTTGTTTTTGTTCCACCAACATCAGCCACAAAATACATCGTCTAAGATAAGATTGTTTTAATTAATTTACCTTCTTGATGGAAAGGGTCTTTCCAAGAGGGGAATAACCTTTTCTGCTTCAATTGCCCAAAAACCACCTTCTAAATCTTTGTATTCAATCTTTTTAGCATAAACTGTTACTCTTTTGCCAGTATTTTTCCTTAAACTTTCTAAAACTTCGTCATTTACTGCTTTCACTAAATAAGTTCGATTGTCATCAGCCTGTAAAGTATGAGTTCCCCACATGTAGATTGAAATACCGGTTTCTGTTAACATACCTGAAACAGAAACTAACTGCTCCTTGGTAGGTTCCTTTTTGGGTGGTGTAAGAGATGGAGTGGGAGTAGCCAAAAAAATCTGTTTAACAATTAAACGGCCAAGAACATTCGAAGCAGCTTCGATTTCTACAGTAGCATATATTCTTACTCGGTTGTTTGTATATTTATCTAGCAACCCCTTAACATTGTCATCAATTGCTCTAACTGAATAACTCAAATTATTATCAGTTGTGAAGATATGACTAACCTCATTAGTCACGTTAGAAGGAGTGGACGTAATTAAACTATCAAAAGTTGGAGAAGCGATGACTGCTGGAGATGATGGCATTATTTTTTCTAAATAACCAATCAACCATCTCTCCCTAATCAGAGAAGTAGTAGGTATGGGTTTAACTGGTAGAGATATAGGTTTAATAGGAGCTATAGGCTTAATAGGATCGATAGACACAGGTTCTCTTTTTACCACTTTACCAACTATTTTTCTAACAACCAAGGCATCAAAAGTAAGATTATCCTTGTCAAGAAAACCGTAGACATTTATTTTATCGCCAACATTAAATTGAGAAATGTCTGTTCTCACGCGATTTCTTAGTAACAAAATAGTATCATTATTAATACGAACAACTAATTCTTTTTGCAAAATCGGCCTTCTCACATCTAAAGGGCAAAGAGTTGAAGCTACAGAATCTTCTGATTGATAAAGAAAACATCTCCATCCAATATCTCGACTTACATAAAAGTAAGCTTTTACATTAGCTGTTGGCGAAAGAGTGATGTTGTTAATTCTTAGATTGTTAATCTGAACTAAAACGTCATCATCTCTTATTTCATCAAAAATAGGAGTCGGTGTTGGCGCTGGAGTTGGAACAAGATTATTATCAATTGGTGGTGCTGGAGTTGGAATAATTATGTCAGCATCAAACTGTTTTAATGGTGTTGTCGGCGTTGGCTGTGGAGATAGTGGTGTTGGCGCTGGTTCAGAAATAATTTCTCCAGCTTTTTGCTGTTTTAGGTTGGCTAATATAATTTCTAACAAGGTTCTAATAGCTGGTGGTTGTTCTCCTCTACCTTCCCCATAAGGGGGTGAAGTTAATTGTGATAATGATTGTTGACCAAAAACAAAAACGCCTACCCAGAGGCCTAAAAAGGAAAATAGAATAAAATTTTTCATTTTTTAAATTTTAGTAATTTTAACAAGGTGACTGATGATTAATATTTCGCTTTTTCGACCATAATTAATTTAATTCTACCACTAAACTTATTTAAAAAGTAAAGGAGCTTAGAATTAAACCGAGGATTAAAATAACAACGATGATCTGAAAAATAATCTGTCTTCTCCTCTCAGACTTCTTTTTGTCATTTTCTATCTTTTCTAATTTTTCCTTATAGTAATCTCTATCGCTAAGTCCCATCTTAAAAATAATTATAACCCACTTTCCCTTGACAGATAAATTTAAATTTGATAAGATATTGAAAGCACAATCCCTGATAGGAAGGAGGCGAGAATGGAGGTAGTAGGAAAATCTTCGATAGTGATTGCTACTATGGTGGCAATTTTGATCTACTTTGCCGTGAAGTGGGGCAGAGGTACTAGAAATACAGATTAGTCAAGATTCAACCAACCTGGTAAGCAGGCATTACTTTCGCCTGCTTTTTTTATTTTATTTATTTTTATATGACTTAAATTATAAAAAATTATCTCGATATCAAAGTGAAAATTAAATAAGCCCCATTCTGATTTATCCCAGAACATGGCCGAGTCGAATCTATGGTCTTGGTCTCCTGCCGAGGCATACATACCCCCGACAATCATACCCAGTACCACCGTAGTAGTACTGAGTATGAATAACTAGTATGTTTGACTCTCCTCTTCTACACATTACCTGATCTTCTGCTTCAACTTTGATACAGTGGAGCACTTTTCTATAGTAAAACAGATAAATTTTTATTTTCTACTGGTTTTCGAGGTTTAAAACATATTTCCCCACCTTATCCACGGTTTTGATTAGTTATTCAATAAATTATAATGTACCCTTAGCTCAGTTGGATATTGTCATAACACCAAACTCTCTTTATCACTTTATTAACTCGATCACTCTATCTGCCAATGAAGGTGACTTTATACTAAAAATATCTTTCGTCTTGTTAATCGAGGGCAAATAATCCTTGCCAATAATTTTCTCATCCGCTAGCCAATAAACATCCAAATCAACAAAAGTATTCTTGTTCCAGAAATGTCTTATTTGTTTATCAGGAAAAATAAAAATCATACCATCAAAGTCAACTGGCTTTTTAACGAACATTAAACCTCTTGGCCACTCTTCCGGTTCATCAGCTATCAAAAGTTTATAAACTTTACCATTAATTTCGTACGGCAAAAGTCTATCGCTCACTTTCTCTAGTTGAAAATCTCTATTAAGATAACTCCAACGAAAATAAATGTTCTTGATGTTCGTCCCCTCTATTTCCACTTCGACCAAACCACCTTTCATGGTATCTTTCGAAAAACTTTGATCAAAAATAAAATTTCCTAACGAATAGAAAATAAATTTATCCTTATATTTTTCAATAGTCTGAACAACATGTGGGTGATGACCAATAATCAAATCAGCCCCTAAATCAATTGCTTGACGAGCAATTTGTTTTTGCCTACTAGTTGGTTGTGCTTGATATTCATTGCCCCAATGAAAAGTAACAATTAAAATATCAACCTCTTTTCGCGCTTCCTTGATGGACTTAGCAAATTGAGTAGAGTTAATCACTGCTATACCAGGTTTACTATTTTTAGCCTCAAGATGAGTTAAAAAATCACCAAAACCTAATATGCCTATTTTTAATCCATTATTATTAATAATTAATGGAGAGTAAGCTTTCTCCCCTGCTCCATAATAGAAAAGATTATCCTTGCTTAAGTTAACTAAAGTATCATCAAACGCTGTCTTGCCGTAATCCCAAATATGATTATTGGCTAAATTATAAACTTTAATATTGGCCTTTTTTAAAGCATCTAATACTTTGGGATTCATACGAAAAGAATAGACACTACCTACTTTCTTCCCCTTATCTGAAATTGGACCTTCAAGATTGACCACTACATAATCAAATGAGTTAAGATAGCTTGAAATTTTCTCAAAGAGAGCAAAGTAATTACCACCAAACTTATCTTCAACCTTTTTTTTAACATATCTATCTAACATCAAATCACCAGCAAAAAGAATATTAATTCTATCACGTATATTATCTGGGCGTGCTTTAGCCCAACAATCAAAGGGAATATTTATTAAAAATAGTAAAATGAACAATAAACTAAACAAAAGCTTAAAATTTATCACCTCAATAAACCGTTAATAAAATATTGGCCTATTACTCTTTTCATTACTTCATCAACTATTTGCTCTGACAAAGAAACTTTTTCAGCTATTTGAATAAGCAATTTTTCATACTCCTCTAGGTCTTCTAAGCTTTTCACCTCTGCTCTAATATTAACTATCGATTCAAATCTTCTTAACAAAATTGCTTTTTCCTCTTCCTCTAAGGTTAATTCGTTAATTTTCCTTAAGGAGGAAAGCGAGCCATTAAAACGATGAATAAGTAAAAATCTTTCATACATTTCCTGAATTTTTTCTTTGCCAAATTTCTTCACTAGATAGTCATCAATAAAAGTTGACCACGAAGTAGGCGGCAAAACAACCAAAAGGCCCAAAATATGACGATAGACATCTGGGCCTAATTTTTTCCCCAAAACTAAACCTTTTTCGGCTGAAAAAATTATCTCTAAGAACTTATTTTTTAAATAGTCAATTTGGGACTTAGGAAATCCTAAATCTTCCATATTCTTAGTCAATAATGATATTTTGCTACCGGCTGTTTCAGCAATTAAAGCCGCTAAGCCAAATTGAGAGGTTTCTAGCATATCTCGGGATGTAAACCACTGAGGTAATTGATACTCTGAAAGAAGTTCGGACAGGTTTTCTATTGACCAGCTAGCTGCTAAAAATTCTTCATGAAGCGCATCAAGATAGGTTAAGATTTCCTTCCTGCTTAAAGTTTTTTCGTCCCCATGAAGTTTCGTTATAAAATTAATTGTCCAAGCGGCCTCTTCTAAACTTTTATCTTGAAAATAATTAATACCATCTAAAATATTATGAAGATCTTCATGATGGATAATTTCATTAATAATCTCAGGATCATCCTCATTTCCTCTGATAAAATTCAAGCAAGAACCTCTGTAATGAACACCCATAATTTTGCTTCCTCTTTCGGCAATAAATATATTGTCAAAAAGAGAGGGAGAAAGGATGATATTTACAGAAAAAGGACGAAAAACAATTTTCACATCCTCTTTTCTTAAACCGAAAGACTCTAACTGTGTAAATAATTCGTCCTCATTTGATCTAATATTATTCACCTCTTGATGCTTCGTTAAAAGCGATTCGAATAAATTTTCATAGAGATGGCGCAATTGGCTATCTGTTAATTTGTTGCTAAAATCATCGAACTTCCTCCTAATATCATCCTCGCTGTCTTCTAGACTTATACTATCTAAAAGGGAAAAGAAGTTTAGACACTCTGTTACCAAAAGATCAATTTTCTCTTTAGTTTTTCTATAAGAAAATTCAGGAGTAGATGGTTTATTCATGTAAGCATCGTTGAATTTATCTAATTTAAATTATAAATCATTTTAACTCGCTAAAACCTCTTGAAAGTTTGTGTAGTTTGAATTTAAACATTATCAGAAATAAGTGCTCAGAAAATGGCCTAAAAATAAACAGTTCTTTGACAGGATAAAATTAAAACACTACTCAGGATATTTCCTTTAAAAATTTTCTAAATTCATTCCTTACTTCATCATGTTTCAAGGCAAAATTGACTGTTGCTTTAAGATAACCAATTTTGCTTCCACAATCGTATCTTTGGCCATTAAATTTATAGCCATAGACAGAATGTGATTTTAGTAAGCTTTTTAAAGCGTTGGCTAATCTTATTTCGCCATCTTTACCTGGTGAAATTTTTTTAAGTTCTTCAAAAACATTGGGTTTTAGAATGTATCTACCGACAATTCCTAGTCTTGATGGTGCTTCATTAGGTTGTGGCTTTTCGACAATATCTCTTATCTCGAAAATTCTGTCTGATATTTTTATTCCATCTACTATGCCATAATTTTTTATTTCTTCTCTTTTAACCTCTTCAATAGCAATAACAGGGTCCTCATATCTTTCAAAGATTTTAATCATCTGTTTCAAGCAAGGTATTTTACTATCAATAATGTCATCCCCAAAAAGAACAGCAACTGGTTCATCATTAACAAGATGGGAAGCACAAAGAAGAGCATGGCCATCGCCCAATGGTTCCTTTTGGCGAACATAAGTAAAATTAGCCATCTCAGATATTGACCTTATAGTTTTAAAAACTTCGTGATTATTTTTGGAGATCAATCTTGATTCAATTTCTGGAGCATAATCAAAGTGATCTTCTATTGCTCTTTTATTTCTACCAGTTATAAAAATAATTTCAGTAATTCCCGAATTAACAGCCTCCTCAACCACATATTGAATAATTGGTTTATCAATGATGGGCAACATTTCTTTAGGCTGAGCTTTAGTGGCTGGTAAAAACCTTGTTCCTAACCCCGCTACTGGTATAATTGCTTTCCTAATCATTTTTAATTTAAATAGTTATAATGATTAATTTTGATATTATACTTTAAAAATTTGCTGTGAAAATAAAAATCTATTATATTTTATGATAATATGATAAAATATGTTAATGAAAATTTCCGTTGTTATTCCGGCATATAACGAAGAAGAAGGAATAGAAAAAACTATTAAAAAAATTCCTAAAGAAGTCTTTGAAATAATCATTGTTGATAACAATTCAACCGACAAAACAGCAGAAATCGCTAAAAATCTCGGAGCTAGAGTAGTCAAAGAACATAAACAAGGCTATGGTTATGCTCTTCAACGAGGGTTTAAAGAAGCAAAAGGAGATATCATTGTAACACTGGACGCCGATGGTCAATACCCCGGTGAAAAAATCATAGAACTGTCAAAATATCTAGAAGAAAATGATTTGGATTTTCTAAATTGTTCCAGATTTCCCCTTCAAAATAAAAACTCACTTCCGGCAATACGAATTTTCGGCAATATTTTTTTAACGTTTATTACTAATATATTATTTAATATCAGAACGAAAGATTCTCTTTCTGGAATGATGATTTTCAAAAAAGAAATTTTGAATAGGTTTAAATTAGAAGAATGGGACTTGCACTTTTCTCAAGAATTAAAGATTAAAGCATTAGAGAGTGGAGTAAAATATGAAGAAGTTAACATTCCATATTATCCTCGAGTTGGTGAATCAAAGTTATTTCCGATAAAGAATGGTCTAAAATCTCTTTTCTTTCTGTTGAAACTAAAATTTAATCAACCAAAAACTAATTTGAACAAAAAAGTAGATTTCTTTTTAATTTTATCCTTGCTAAGTATCTTTTTAAGTTTAGCTTCTTTAAATGTTAACAAACCATTTATAAATGTAACTTCTGATCAAAATGGCGAAACAGGAGTGGCTGTTTTGAACTGGTTAAATACAGGTTTAGTTAATATGAAATTTGGAAAATTGGTAAGTAGTTATGTTTCAGAAGAAAATTTTAATTTTGAACAATTTAAAAATTCGACAGATAACACTTTCTATACTAATCATCCGGTCTTCTACTTATTGTATTCATATTTTTTATTAAAATTATTCGGTCCTATTGAAATTACTGTAAGAGGAGGAATATTATTAATCTTTATAATTAGCTTGATATTTTTTTATCTTTCTCTTAGAAGAATATTTAATAGCTATATACCACCATTGTTAATCTCTTTGGTATTTATTATCCTGCCAGGAACGATTTACTATGGTACAACTTCTGAATTAGCTGCTTTTAGTCTACCTCACTCTTTGATCAGTTTTAGCCTATTTGTTTTTTATTTTTTTACAAAAAAAGAACTTTATTTTTATCTTCTATTAGGTTCGATAATTTTAGGTGGATTAATGGGTTGGTTCTATTTCTTTATGCCACTTTCTATTTGGATTTACCTACTATTCAATAGAGATAAAAATTTTGAAAATCAAAGGAAAAAATTATTAATTTTAATACCCTTGGTTTCAGTAATTATTTTTATCTTTAACTTTCTTCACATTTACATTCTGCGTGGCAATGAAGGATTAATTGGTGTCAAAAATGCTTTCTTTGGAAGAGCATCTAGGGCTCCATTAGATCATTGGTTGCCTGTAGTTTATAGCAGAGCTCAACTAAACTTTAACGATCTCTTTTTGTGGCTTTCTATGTTTGGCCTACTTTTATTTATCTTTAAATTTAGAAATGAGTATAAAATTATTACTCCCCTCATCTTAATGCCAATATTTAATGCTTTGGTTTTTTTCCAATGGAGTACTCATCCCTTTGGAGTAATTTTCTTTCTTCCCATAGTAGCTTTTTTTAGTTTTTTAACTCTAAGGTTTATCTATGAAAATATTAAAACTTATGGTCTTGTTGTTATTGTAATTTTGCTAGCATTTGGTTTTTATCTTTCCTACAACAAACTCGACTTTTTAATCAATAAATTTTTAATTTTAGGTGAAAAAGATGTCTTGGCATTAAAACAATTAAAAAATGAATTAAAAGATAATGAGGTTTGTTTAGGACAAAATCAAATGGGTTTATACTATGGAGGGATAACGATGTGGTACTTAAGAAAGAACATTTACCTTTCCCCCAAGTGTTTAGAAGATGAAAATAAGATTAAAGATTTAAAATTAGCAATAGTTTTTCACCCTCAACTTGGTAATTTCTATGCTGAAGAGGTAAATAGATTTCTCAGCAAAGGATTTAAGCCCATAGGATGTGCTGATTTATGGTGCTTTTTAGCCAGATGAAAGAACTAGTTTTTATTAAACAGTTTATTTTCTATTCTGTTGGTGGATTGATAAGCTTTTTTATAAATATATCTCTCACCTATTTTTTAACTGAAAAATTTAGATTTTTCTATCTAATCTCTGCCATTTTAGGCTATATCACCAGTTTATTATTTAATTTTGCATTTCAAAATTTTATAACTTTTAAGGTCGGTAAAAAATTAATCCTCTTGAGACTTTTAAAATTTTATTTATTCCAATTTTTAAGTCTTTTGATATTTAGTTTTCTCGTTTATTTCTTTACTGATATTTTAACTATTTACTACTTATTTTCAGTAGCCTTAAGTAGCTTAATAGTGTTTATCTTAAATTTTACTTTTTCAAAGTTTTTAGTTTTTGAACGAAACTAAAAATCATAAATTTTTACTATTTATTTCATCAAGAAAATTTAGATAAAAAAATAATAACTAACTATCAAATTAAAGATCTATAGAAATTTAGCATAGAATTCTACCATTTTTTGAGTTAGAACTTTATTATTAAACTCACCATATAGAAGCTCTTTGCCGTTTTGAATTAGTTTTTCCCTTAGACTATTATCTGTTAAAATTAGGTCTAATTTGTTCACTAAATTGTTCTTTAAATCATCATAATCACTTCCATTAAAAACCAAACCAGCATTATATTTTTCTATTAAATCTTTTAGCCCAACTCCCTCAGAAATTATGACGGGTATATTAGCTGCTAAAGCTTCGACAACTACATAACCAAAATTTTCTGAAATTGATGGTACAATCAAACAATAAGCGTTCTGGTAAACGGCAATTTTTAAATCCCCACTTATCGTCTCCTCTGAAATGATAATCTTATCTTCTAAATTTAAATTCTTTATCTTTTGCTTTATTTTTATAAAATAATCAGTATCAGCCGAACCAATAATGGCTAAATATAGGTTAGAATATTTTTTATTTAAATCATAAAAAGCATCAATTAATAATTCAATTCTCTTTTTCCAGTTGATTCTTCCAAAGTATAAAAGATAATCTTTATTTTCCAAGTTGAATTTATGAATTAAATTTATGTCTTTTTTTTTCTCAAATTCCCTATAGTCAAAAGGATTGAGAATAATTGTATAAGGTCTTCTTATTTTAACAAAACTAAAGAACTCTTCCATTTCTCTTCGTGAGGTAAAGTGAAATCCAGATGCTTTCTTGAATATAAATTTAATAAGTAGAAAATAAATAATTTTTTTAATTAAAAAATTTTTCCCCCGAATTAATTTTTCTTCAACAGTTCCCCTTGGAGAAATAACAAATTTCTTATTCAATAAACTTAAAACTACACCAGAAATCCAGCTAATTGGGTCCCAAACTAAATTAATATGACATATATCAAATTTTTCCTTAATTAATCTTTTAATTAAACCCCGAGGGATAAACCAACGAAAAAATTTATAAAAACCAAAATAAAAAACATCTACTTTATTAATATTCTCTCTTTGAAATTTATTTTCTTTCAGACCATAGGCTAAGGTAAATACTTTAATATCATAATCAAAGCTCTTCAGATTTTCAGCTAATAATTTAACTGCTTGAACTGGACCTCCATAATCAATTGCTGGCCAATAGGCTGGAGTGATAAATAGAACTCTTAATTTTTTATTCTCCATAATCTTTTAGACGATCTACTTAAAATCCTTTTGATACCTAATATATATCTATAGAAATATTTTAAATAAAAATAATAGATTTTTGGAATTAAATCCTTTTTTACAAATAAAACATCTCCATTGTTTTTAATGGAAAATTTAATACAATAAAAACCATTATCTTTAATCATTTCTTTAATTTTTTCCACTTTAAATCTTAATTCTGGCCATAAGAAATCATGGAATTCTATTGTTATTTGATTAATATTTTTTAAAATATAATTAGGAATTGTTTCGAACATTTCAATTTCTGCACCTTCAATATCAACTTTTAATAAATCAATTTTAGAAATATTATTTTGGTTTATCAACTCTTTTAAAGTTATTCCCTTACAAATAATTTTATTTTTAAAATTTTTATCATAGATAGTGGCACATTGTGATTCTGGAATTGAAACTTCTATCTCTTTTTGATTAGAGATGCAATAATTAAATTTTTTAATTTTAGAATTTTCAAGAATTTGATTATATAATTCTAAAATTGGCTCTACTACATAAATAGTAGAATTAAAATTTTCAAAAATAAATTTTGCAAATTCACCTCGGTTGCCACCTAAATCTATAACTATAGAATTATCATCTAGAAAATCCGCTATAAAACTATGACTTAAATATTCTATGATCCTCACTTTTTTATTTACAATTATTTTAATTCAAAACTTTAAAGTAAGTATTGTAAATTTTTTCTCCATAATCCGACCAACTAAATCCAGATTTTACTCTATCTTGCGCATTTTGACCCATTTGTTTTGTAATTTCTGGATTTTCATAAAAATATAAAATTTTTTCTTTTAATTTTTCAACATCTCTAATTGGGATAATAAATCCATCAATACCATCACGAACAATATCTTCTCCACCAGTATTTGTTGTACAAATCACAGGCAAGCCACAAGCCATTGCCTCAGGAATGACACGCGCTAAACCTTCTTCAATTGAAGGCAAAACAAAAATAGAACCATTAGAGTATTCTTTATATAAATCAAAATGAGCAACTTTTTTAATTTTGATTTTTGAACTGTTCTGATATTTAGTTAAAATTTTCTTAATATCTTCTGCTACGTTACCAAGTAAAATCAGCTCTGAATTTAACAAATTTAACTCATCAAAAGCTTGAATTAAATATTGAATTCCCTTTCTTAAACAAATTTTTCCGGCAAAAATAATTCTAAAAACATTATCTTCTTTTGGTATTTTTTTAAATTTAGTTAAATCAACGCCATATTGAATATACAAAATCTTTTTTTCTGAAATTCCGTTATCTAAAAATGTTTTTTTTACAAATAAAGAAGGAATAGAGATATAATCTGCTTCTTCATATTCTTTTAATTCTTTTTCTATAATTTTTGGATGCGGCAATTCATCAAAGCTAGGTTTATAACCCCATTTTTCATATTCTTCTTTTAAAATTTCATATTGATAAACTATATGAGAACTTCCATGATCTAAAATTGTTTTCATTCCCAATTCCTTAGCTTTTCTTAAAGAATATAAAGAAAAAGAAGACCAACCAACAAAAATATCTGCTTTTTCTAATTTTTTTAATGCTAATTTATCAAACAAATCACAAAGAAAAGATTGAGGATTATATAAATTTTGTAAAAATACTGGCGATTTTCTATATGCCCTCTCCAAAATTTCCTTAATAAAAATTGATTTAACTTTATCACCTGGCAAATCCCATCTTCGCGTTATAAATTTAGGATAAGAAGTGATAATAAATTTTAAAGCATCGCGCTTTAATAATTCTTGTGCTAAATTAAAACTATGGAATCTACCACCAACAGAAATAATTATTTTCATTTTTTGATAAAACTAATAATTTCATTTAGATTGGGATCTTTATTGTAAATAGCTAAAAAATCGGTTATCCTATAAAAATTCAAATAATAATCAAAACTATTAACATTAACGATCTCGCCTATTCTATCAGTTAGATCAACAATAAAAAAATTCCTTCTAAATAAAATCTCAAGTACTTCTTTAGGGTTTTTATTCCTTGCTAATATAAATTGTGGATGTAGAGAAAGAATTAATATGGGTTTTTTACTTAAAATTTCTTTAGCGCCTCTAAGTGCCTCTAATTCATAGCCCTCTATATCCATTTTGATCAAATTTGGATATACCTTGTTTTGTTTACAGAAAAAATCTAAAGATATACTCTTTAGTTTGCTTTTACCACAAAAATTGTCTATATAAATATACCCATCTTCATTTTCGCCTATTGCTGCTTCTATAAACTCAATCTTATCCAAAAAATTATTATTAATAGCATGCTTCTTAGCTATTTTCAAAAAGGATTGCTCAATATCAAAAGCATAAATCTTTGAAGAGCCAGCTTTAGCTGCTAAGATCGCATAAATTCCTATCTGCGTACCAACATCAAAAACAATCTTGCTAAATCTAGCTAAAAAAATAAAAACCTTTCTTTGATTAGGTTCATAATCTAGAAAATCGTTTTTAAAAAATACTTGCAAACATTAGCGGTAGCCCAATCTCTAGTATCTAAAAAAACAAAATCTCCATCGACAGGAATCTTGACAAGTCCAGGCAATTTTAAATAACTATAAAATAGTAACTTTACTTTTCTGTAAATTATCAAAATAGAGTAACCATATTTTGATTTTAATAGAAGCTTTTTCAAGGTTTTTTTCATTTTATAAATGTAATTAATATAATTCTCTATAAACTTCCAAAATAATTTTGGCCCTGTCTATATAACTATAATTTGAACTTATTAATCTTTTATAACCAGCTTCTCTGATTTCTTCTCTTAATTTATCATTTTTTAGATAAAAATCAATTTTTTCTAACATTTCTTCTTCAGATTCAAAAACTACAATTTCTTTATTAATTTCAAAAAAATGGTCCAATTGATATCCTTTATTACATATCAAAAAACCACGGCAGGCAGGTATCTCAAATGTTTTCATAGAATGAGATGGTATCATTTGTGGTCTTAATATATCCAATACTATCTTAGAAGAATTGCATATTTTAGAAAATTCTTCTCCGTAAACATCTTTATTTTGCCATTTTTCTTTTAATTCTTTTTTGCTTTATACCAACCATTACCCCAAATTTTTAAATCATAATTAATTAGATATCTAAGATAATGTTCTCTATCTTTTGAATAAGTCCCTATAAAAGCTATCTCAGAACCATATTTTTTTTTACCATTTTCATCAACTTCAATAGGATAGTGAATATCAGGATCATATCCAAAAGGTAAATAAATAACTTTTTTAGCCCCATTTACATAAAGTCTTTTAATTAAAAAATTGCCCCACGTAAAATAAGCATCATAATATGGTATTGATTTTACAACCCATTTATTAGAATAACTAAATTGAGTAAAAAAGTTAGTATTAAATGGGTTTTCTTGATTATAACAAAAAAGAACTGATTGGGGTAATATTTCTTTTATTTTTTTTATTGTTTGGGGTTTATAAAACCAACCTTTCAATATTAAAATTAAATCTGGTTTATATTGCTCGACTTTAGCTAGAAATTTTTTATTTATTCTAGTGGCAAATATTTTCCAAAAAAGTCTATGGGTATATCTATTCTTAAGAGATTTTAGATCACTCCAATATTCTTCTTCATCCGCGAAAATTTCTACATCTTTAATGCCGAATTTTTTGAAAGCTCTAAAATATGACATAGGCAAGCCAAAATGGAATTTACTACCACTAATTAATACTTTCATTTTTTAACAAAACAAATTAAGTTTTGAGTGAGAATAATTTATCCTCTCGTCTGTTTCAATTAAAATAAAAGCCCTTAAACATAGTTTTAGAAATTTCCAAGGAATAAATCTTACAAAGGATTTCTCCGAATGAATCACTGGTCTCTTCATTATACATGTTTTTCGTGAAAAAATTGAAAAAACTTTGGCCAAATTTTTTCTATCGAATAATTTTCCAGAATGTATCTTCTTGCATTTTCGCCCATTTGTTGCTTTCGTGAATCATCTAATTTAATAAACATTAAAATTTTTTCTATTAGATCGTTTAAATCATTATTATTGACTAAATAACCATTATAATCGTCGATTACAAATTCTTCTGGTCCACCACATTTTGTAGAAATTACTGGTACGCCGCAAGCTAATGCTTCTAAAGCAGAAATACATAAACCCTCTTGAAAAGAAGGGATAACAAATAGCAAAGCATTTTGATAAATTTTTAACAATTTATCATTGGGTAGAAAATCCAAGATTTCCACTTTATTTTCTAGATTATTTTTTCTTATGAAATCTAATACCAAAAAATTTGGTTTATCGCCAACAAGTTTGAGTTTTAAATCAAAATTTAATTTTTTATTTTCTTTAATATATAAAAATGCTTTTAATAATAAAATTATATTTTTTCTTTCGTCAGTAAATCTACCCGTAAAGAGAATATAATTATTTTTTCTTTTTCTATTTTCAAGGGGGTAAAATATATTAGTATCGACTGGGTAGAATGCGGTTTCTATTTTATTCTTAGTAAATGAATATTTATTAATTATTTTATTTCTAGTATAGTAACTTAGAGCTAAAATTTTATTAGCTCTCTTAAAAATCAATCCTTCCAAAAATAATAATATTGGTAATGAAGCATAATCTCTTAATTTTCTAATAAATTTTTCCTTTTTAATTCTATCAATTCTATCTTCATACAGTGTTGAGGCTACCCATAGGACAAAGTTTTTTTTAAATATAACATATGGTAAAGCAACTAAGTTATTACCACCAATAGCAAAGAACAAATCATAATTGTCATTAATAATTTTCTTCCAAAGTTTAATATTTAAAAAATAATTTAAAAATTCAAACTCAGGCAATACACGTTGTAAACCGTAACCCCTCATATTAAAAATTTCTTCTTTTTTAATTATAGGTTTCTTAAGTTTTAAGAAATCAAATAAATTGATATCATCAATTTGGCGATCATCCCTCAAGCTAGGTATGATATTGTAAACTAGAGTAGGAATTAATTTCTCTTCCTTAGTTCGAAAATAAAAAAATCTTACCATCGACAAAACTCCTCCTTTATTAAAAGGATCCAAAGTAGAAATTAAAACTTTTTTAAACATTATTTTCAACAATACTGCTTATAAAATCTTTATTTTCTAAGATCCAATGGTAAATCTTTTCTATACCTGATCTATAATTTATTTTCGGTTCCCACTTTAAATCACCTTTAATTAAGGTATTATCAGAAATAAAAATTTTTTGATCACCGGGGCGCCAATCAGAAAAATCATAATCTAAATCTTTGTGAGATAATTCCTTCAATAAGTCAATCAACTCCAGTAGGGATAAAGAATTTTCGTACCCACCACCAATATTATATATTTTACCCTGGGTTATGTTTATATTTTTTATAGCCAAATCATAAGCTTCTAATAAATCATCAATAAACAAAATATCTCTCACTTGTTTACCAGTACCATAAATTGAAACTGGTTTATTAAGAATTAGCCTGATAATAAACCAAGCTACCCATCCCTGGTCCTCTAAACCAATTTGTCTCGTGCCATAGATGCAGGATTGCCTAAATACTATTGTTTTTAGGCCATAAATACGATGGTAATCTCTTACGTATTGATCTGCTGAACCTTTAGAACAACCGTAGGGCGAGTGAAAATCTAAATTAATATCTTCGCCTAAGCCATATTTGTATCTATTATCCTCAAATTCATATCTTTTTTCCTTTTCTATAATATTTAAATATGACAAATCACCATAGACTTTATTTGTCGATGCATAAACTAAAATGGCTTTTTTTAGATGCTTTCTCATGCTTTCTAAGATATTAAAAGTGCCTACAACATTAGTCTCAAAATCTAATACAGGATCTTGAACAGAGGTTGTTACCGCAACTTGGGCTGCTTCATGAAATATTATGTCTATGTCATTGTTATCCCTAAGTAACTCTTCCATAAATTTTTTATCCCTTACGTCAGCTTTTATGAAATCAAAATTTCCTATATTTCTCAACCACTCCAAATTATATTCCACTCCCTTACGAGATAAATTATCTAAAATAATAACTTCATTTCCTCTCTCAAGGTAAAATTTTGCTATATTTGAACCAATAAAACCGGCTCCGCCAGTTATTAAAATTTTAGTCATACTTCTTAGTCATACTGATATCAATTTAGTATAAAAAACTCTTTATTCACTTTTATTTACTAAAGGTAATTTTAATATAAATTTATTTATTTTCAAAATTTTTTAGTAAGAAAATTTTT
>JANXBL010000008.1 GCA_025060575.1 Patescibacteria group bacterium
AAGAATGTAGGGAAAATCTTCTACTTTTTTATCGTTAAAGAACAAGACTCTTTTGTTTTCTTTTGTAATTTCAGCTAAATAATAAAAATTTTTACCGTCTGGACTTAATGATACAAATGATCCTCCGCATGTAGATAATGGATCAACTAATTCCACCGTAGAAGTTATTATCCTTCCGTTATAGACGATTGAACATTTTGGTTCCTCATTCTTATTTTTACTAATTGATAGACCAACATAGAGATAATTTCCCCTTTCTTCATCCCAATTAAAAGCCTGTATTTTGTTGTATTTAAATTCCTGCTTTCCATTTACTACCACATACGCTTCATCATAGGGATTATACATAAAAAATTCAGATTCTACTTCCTCTCGCTTTTTACCTACAAATTTAGGATTTAAACTATTAACTATATAAGCATATTTCCTGCCATCTTTAGTTAAATAAATTCCATCTACATTGTCATATGGTCCAAGTATTTTATTGTTAAAAACTACATAATCAAAATTTTTTATAAATCTTTCTGACATCGAAATCATTTTTCCAGTTACATAAAGGATATTATTTCCACTTTCATCTACCCTTAGTAATAAATCATCACCCGAGTATATCCCTTCTCTTATTGGTGGTACCATCGCCACATGTTTTTTCCCAAAAAACTCTAATATCTTCATATCTTGATTTAGTTTCCTAGATAAATATGATCTTTCTAAAATTAGGTATCCCAAGCTTATAATAACGATAGAACATACCATACTCGATATAATAGCAACCAACAGTGGATTTTTCTTTAAAACGTCTTTGGACATTTTTAGGTGAGATTAATAATTTTAAGCTTTATATTTATTTTATTATACTTATATATAAGTCATTAAAAGTTAATCTTTATCATATCGTGGTTTTGGAAAAAGATCAAAATTATAACGGAAATTATATTTTCGGACTATAAATCCTAGTTATCAATATAGAAATTACTCTGTACTAACAAAAATTTTAAAAAATTTATAGATAAGTTAAGCATTACTTAAACTACTTTTTGTATGTATCCATGATGGTCAAAAATTAATAAACTTGAATTAAAATTTTTTCCTATAGACAAAGTTGATTAAACCTCTAAATAAATCTGACTAAAAAGCTTTATAATCTATTTATGATAGCTAGATACTTATTACTTCTATTAATTTTAGTTTTGTCTCTCTTTGTTGTACTTATTATTTTTCGTCAGAATATTGAGAGGTACTTTTTTAAACCTCAGAATAAAATAGAGCAAAAGTTAGAGCGGGGAAGTGATTTGCCGGTAAACTATGAGGTCTTATTTAACAATCTAGAGGTGCCATGGAGTATGGTGTTTTTAAATGAAAAAGAGCTGTTGATTACTGAGAGGCCAGGAAGAGTAAAGATTTTAGATATTGAGACTAAGAAAGTGTTAGCCAATTTTAGGTTATCTGAGGTAAAACAAGTTGCTGAGGGAGGGTTACTCGGTGCTACTTTGCATCCTAATTTTATGGAAAATAAATTTGTTTACTTCTATTACACTACTGAAAAGAACAAATCATTAGTTAATAGAATTGATAGGTACAGATTGATTAATGAAGGGTCGGGATATAGTCTTATTAAGGACAGATTGATCTTAGATGATTTACCAGCAAGTTCTATTCATAATGGTGGTCGTATAAAATTTGGCCCAGATGGTTATCTTTATGTGACCGTTGGAGATGCTGGAAAATCTCAAGATGCTCAAGATCTAAATTCATTAGGTGGCAAGATTTTAAGGCTAACCGATGATGGTAAGTTTGTGAAAGATAATCCTTTTTCAGATTCTGATAACCAACTTTCAAGACTAATATACGCTTACGGTATCAGAAATTCTCAAGGAATAGCATGGGATGATGAGGGTAATTTATGGGCAATTGATCATGGACGATCAGGATTTAAAACTGGTTTAGATGAGATAAACTTAATCAAAAAAGGAGGCAATTATGGTTGGCCAATAATTGAAGGTGAAATGTCAAGAGAGGGGATGATATCCCCTGAGCTTCATTCAGGTCCTGATATCACTTGGGCACCAGCAGATCTTGTTTATTACAAAAATAGACTTTTATTTACTGGACTGAGAGGTGAAGGATTATATGAGTTTAATTTACAAGATAAAATATTAAAAGTTCATTTTTTTAAAAGGTTTGGCAGGTTGAGGGCGATAACAGTCGGTCCAGACGGTAAAATATATTTTTCTACTTCTAACAGAGATGGTAGGGGTTATCCTCGGAATGGAGACGATAAAATAATCAGAATAGATCCAACTAAGCTAATAGAAAATGATGCATCGGAAAGCATAAAAATTGATTCACCTTTGCCAAATCAAGTTATAAATTCACCTCTTGTCATAAAAGGAAAAGCTAAAGGTCGGTGGTTTTTTGAGGGAACTTTTCCTGTGGATTTGGTTGATTGGGATGGTAAGATTATTGCTGAGGGTTATGTTCAGGCTAAGGATGATTGGATGACTGATAATTTTGTTCCTTTCGAAGGCAAATTAGAATTTAACAATCCATCATTTCCAAATACAGACATTTTTCATTTTTCTCATCGCGGTAAGTTAATTTTTAAAAATTCTAACCCCTCAGGTTTACCAGAGAATCAATATTATTTCGAAGTACCGGTGGTTTTTGAGTAGGCATCAAATTGCTATCTAATTAGTTAAAAGACGATTTATGAATAATAATCTATCTAAACAAAATGTAATTGTTTATTTTGAAAAAATTGGGCATAATGGCGTAAGTATTGGTAAATTGAATGGAAAAGTTGTTTTTGCTTATGGTGTTTTGCCTGGAGAGAAAGCTAAGATTAGAATTATTAAGGAAAATAAAAGATTTATTTTAGGTGAAGTCATTGAAATTATTGAAAAATCGCCCTACCGTGTAAAAGCTCAGGAGGATCATTATCTTTCGTGTTCTCCTTGGCAAGTTTTTAATTATGATTATCAAATAGAAATTAAGAAAAGTATATTTAATGAATTGATAACAACTTTTTTAGGGAGAGAAATTGTTCTAGATGATTTTTTTAAAGCTGAGTCATTGTTTGGCTATCGGACTAAGATTGAGTATAGCTTTAAAAAAAATGATATCTACCATTTTGCCTTCTATAGAAGAGGTAGCTATAGGGATAAAATTGTAGTTAAAAAGGGATGTTCCTTGATAGATAATTATTCCAATGAAATTGCTGTAAAAATTCTAGACTTCGTTAATAGAAGAAAAATCGTTCAACCCAAATCGCTAATAATAAGAAGATCAATAAATTATGATCAAAGGCATTTTTCTCTTTTAATTTCAGAAAAGCAATCGATTAAAAATTATGAAGAAGCCGATAATTTTGTTATTGCCTATTCTGATCCTCAATCGCCGAGTAGTAAATTCGATCAAATTCTTTTAGAAAGGGGTAATAATTTTCTGAGAGAAAAAATACTGGACAAGGAGTTTAGGTATCATTATGCATCATTTTTTCAGAATAATATTTTTTTATTTGAAAAATCAATTCAAAAAATGAGAGAATTTATAAAGGATAAAATGAAAAGGATAATTGATTTGTATTGTGGTGTGGGAGTGATAGGAATTCTTTTAAGCGATTTGGCTGATGAGGTAATTGGCTTGGAAATTGATCCTCATTCTTGTAAGTATGCTGTTCTTAATGCCGAAATTAACGGAGCATCAAATTTTAAAATAATCAATTTACCGAGCGAGAAAATAGATTTTTCTTTTCTCGAGGAAACTGATCTTTTAGTGGTAGATCCTCCTCGATCAGGAATAAATCCTAAACTGGTAAAAAAGATAGTTCAATATCCTCCTTACTACTTATTTTACCTTTCTTGTAATCCTTTAACTCAGATCAGAGACATTTCTTTGTTATCAGAAAGGTATTCAATAGTCAATATGTTTGCTTTTGATTTTTACCCTAATACGCCACATTTCGAAACTCTTGCTATTCTCGAAAGAAATTAATTTTCACGATATCTAGCTAGAATAGCTGATATCAGTGGAGGAGTAATGAGGGTAGTAATAATAATCATAATCACAACCACTGAAAAAACTTTGCTGGAAACTACTCCTAAATTTTGACCAATTGTTACGAAAATTAAGCCAACTTCTCCTCTTGGTACCATTCCTAATCCAACTAGTGATTTATTAACTTTTCCCGCTACTAATCCAGAAACATATTTTCCGATAAAAGCAGTTAAGGTAATACCTAAAGCCAAGATCAAAGTCTTAAGATCTAATAAAGTTTTAATATCAACACTCATTCCAATAGTAATAAAAAAGATAGGTACTAAAAAGTGACTTATCGGTTCTATTAAGTCCTCTATATGTTTTTCTTCATAGTTTTCAATAATTTTTTTGATGTCATTTTTGGCATTTTCTTTAATACTCTCCATTGATTTTTCGATCTCTTCGACAATTTTAGGTCTATTAAAAAACTTAAAGTGAACAGGATCCAAAACTAGTCCAGCAGCAAAAGCGCCAACAATTGGTGCTAGACCTATCTTAGAAGCAACGAAGGCTCCTACTAATCCAAATACTAAAGCGAGAGTGAATTTCATTCCCACTCCAGTATTAATTCTAGAGAAAATTTTACTAATCGAGGGAGCTAGTAATTGGCCGATAATAATTGCGCTCAATAAAAATAGAATGGCCTTAACGATTATCCATAATACAGATAAACCACTAACACTTCCTACAGTAACAATCGCTGAGACGATCGCTAAAATAATTAACCCCAAAATATCATCGATCACTGCTGCGCCTAAAATTATTTTTGCTTCTGGAATGTGAGATTTACCGAGATCTCTAAATACCCTGGCAGTGATTCCTACAGAAGTAGCAGTTAATGCCGCTCCCAAGAATAAATATTCGTTTTTGTCTAATCCTGGCAAAATAAGTGGAGCCACAAGGTACGTTCCTAACAAAAATGGAACAACCACGCCTACTACAGCCACCGCTAAAGATCGTCCTCCCACCTTAATCATCTGTCCCACATTTGACTCTAATCCTATTTGAAAAAGAAGTATTACCACTCCAAGTTCAGCAAGGAATTTTATAATTTCACTTGATTTTATTGGTTCAAAATAGTTTATCCCCAATAAATATAAATTTCCAAGAATTATTCCTGCAATTAACTCTCCTAACACTGCTGGTTGTTTAGCTTTTTCAACCAGACTAAAAATTTTAGCAATTAAAAGTAAAACAGCAATCCAAAAAAAATTATTAGCGAAATTTTCAATTTGTTTACCTGATTCAGCTGCCCAAGAAAAAAAACAATAAAAAAAAGAAACTAAAATTGATAATCTCATCTTAGTTGCAACTTAATTCAAGAAAGTTAGCAAATTATATTATCAGTTTTCAATTATCAAAAAAGTTCATTATTTCGTCAAGTAAACCGCCTTCATTTTGATCATGACAGTGACAACAGTCTAAGCATTTTTTACAATCTTGACACAATTCATTAGTTTGTCGTTGACAATTTTGACAAGTACTAATTTCATTCATCTTTTATTATTTAAAATTAAGGTTTAATAATTTTCGACTTGGAACATAAATAATGTTATCAAAATATTAATCTAATGTCAATTAAAAATTTTTTGACAACCGGGACAGTAGAATGAAAATCTTTTTTTGTTCCCTAATCTTTTCTTGATAATTCGACTATTACAATTAGAACAGGCATTTTTTCCATAGCAAAGGAGGTATTTTCTTAAATTATCTCCTCTTTTTCTGATCTGATAGAAAATAATTGAAAATTTTTTTGCTTCTCTAATTAAATCCATTAACATTTTAGCCGGAATACGATAACAAAATGATAAAGGGTGAATTTTTGCTCTAAATAGAGCTTCTACTTTAATGATATTGCCTACTCCTGGGAAGATATCTTGATTAAGAAGAATATCGCAGATATATTCCTTGGTTTTCATTAAAGTTAATACTTTTGAATTGATAGGAAATTTTTTTGATAAAATGTCGCTTTTCTTATTAGGTAATTTTTGCCATAAATCAACGGAGCAATTGTAAAAAAATATCTTCGAGTTTTTCGTCTCAATAGCTAGTCTTAATGACTTTTGTGGCTTGGTCAATTTATCTAATGAATATGAGCCATACATTAAAAAATGGATTTTTATGTAACCAACATCTTTAATCTTGATAAATAGAAGTTTGCCATAAGAAGTTATCTTTTCTATTTCTTTTTCCTTTAGAATTTTAGGGTCAAATTTTTTGACATGGCCATAAGCCCCAATAACTTGGCTATTTTCTAGAAATTTTAATTTTTCTGAAATAATTTTTACTCCAGGACCCTCCATCTAGTATGCTATAATTATCTCTTAACGATTAATGACAAATCTAGTTAATATTTCAATTGGTTTTATTTGTTCAACTTACGACTCAAGATTATCAACTAATCATACTTTCCGTCTTAAAAATCTAAATAAGAAGTCAGTCATTCAAACTGTTAAAAAGAATATTGAAGATTTTATTAAGTTACTTTCTCTTAGTCAAAATTTAGGATGTGGAATTTTCCGTTTGGGGAGTCAATTTGTTCCTTTTGCTAGTCATCCTAATTTTAAATCTTCTTGGTGGGTGGAGGTTAAAAGTTTGATTTTGGAATATAAAAGCGAAATCAAGAAATTTAGTATCAGAATTACGATGCATCCGGGTCAATATGTTATTTTGTCAACAGAAAATAAAAAATTACTCAATAGATCATTAAGTGAGTTAAAATATCATTTTTGGGTTCTGGATACAATGGAAATGGATGAAAATTCTATTGTTGTCATCCATGGCGGAGGGGTTTATGGTAATAAAAGTAGAGCGGTTGAAAATTTAGTTAAAAACATCAAAAGAAATAGCTGGCTAAAGGAAAGATTAGCC
The DNA here is from genome assembly GCA_025060575.1 of Patescibacteria group bacterium. Classification (GTDB taxonomy): domain Bacteria; phylum Patescibacteriota; class Minisyncoccia; order UBA6257; family HR35; genus JANXBL01. Next base: position 6,910 of record JANXBL010000008.1, read on the forward strand.
TTGGAAAATGATGAAAAGAGTTATTCCGCTAAGGAGATAATTGAAATTTGTCATTTAGTCGATTTACCTTTTGTTTTCGATTATTATCATCACCAACTTTTATCTAGTGACATTAAGATAGAGGATATTATTAAAACTTGGAGGGGAAGAATACCCGAGTTTCATCTTTCCTCCTCGCCAAAAAATAACAAAAATAAATTCGCTCACGGAGATTATATTAATAAAAATGATTTTATTAAATTTGTTTTATGGCTTGAACAGACAACAATTAAAGTTAAAAAGTTAGATATTCTTCTAGAAGCAAAAAAGAAAGAATTAGCAGTTAAAAAATTACTAGCTAGTCTTAATCAGAATGAAAAGCATTTATTGGTTTAAGCGGGATCTAAGGATATTTGATAATCGGGCATTAATACAGTGTTTATCAGACTCCAACGAGGTCTATTCTATTTTTATATTTGATGATAATATTTTAAACAATTTAAAAGCTTTTGATAATCGTTTATATTTTTTAAAAATAGCAGTTGATGATTTAAATAGAAAGATACCTCTTAAAATTTTTTATGGTCAAACAGAAAAGATAATTGAATATTTATTAGAAGAATTAAGACCAGATAGTCTGTATACAGCCATCTCACTTACTTGGGAGGGAGAGGAAAGAACATCTAAGGTTAGAAATATATGTCAAAAGAGGGGGGTTAAATTTGTCGAGGTTTTTGATAATTTTTTGGTTGATCCAAGAAAAATAGAATTTCGTAGGGTGTTTAGTCATTTTTTAAGAAAATGGTTAGTTTCGGTTGATGATAAAATTTTAGATGTTGATGAGAATCTTTTGAGAAAGTTTAAATTGATAAAAACTGATAAGTTTCAAATTCCAGAGAAGATAAAGAACATTAAGGTAAATAAGAATTTTTATTGGAGTTTAGAATTTTTAAACGAGAGAATATCTAATTTTAATTTTAGAGAATATGATCGAACTAGAAATTTGCTAGCCATCGATGGCACTTCCAAGCTTTCTCCATATATTAGGTTTGGTTTGATATCAATTAGGTATCTTTTCCATCTAGCCAAAAGAGAAAATGGATCTTTCCTTGTTGAGCTTGCTTGGCGTGAATTTTGGTATCATATCAAACATTATTTCCCACAATTAAGGAATTTAGAATTTCAAGAGAGAAGAAGAAATTTATCATGGCAAAACAACGAGAGATTGATTAGAGCTTTTGAAGAGGGAAAAACAGGCTATCCGATAGTTGACGCTGCCATTAGACAGTTAACGACAGAAAACTGGATGCATAATCGAGCAAGAATGATAGTCGGCTCATTTTTGACTAAAGATCTATTAGCAGATTGGAGAATTGGGGAAAAATTTTTTTCTCGTTATCTAATTGACTATGACGAAGTTGTTAATACTGGTAATTGGCAATGGGTTGCTTCTGTTGGTCCTGATCCTAAACCTCTGAGAATTTTCAACCCTATTATCCAGGCTAAAAAATTTGACCCCCAAGCGAAATACATTTTAAAATATTTACCTGAACTAAGAAACGAAAAATTAGAGAATATCCTTGATCCTTTTAAGGGGAATTTAAAATATATTAAGCCGATAGTCAATCACAGAGAAATAATTTCTAAGATTAAAGAATTATACAATGTTTAGGTTTTTGGAGTTTTTCATTGCTTATCGCTTTTTACAGTATAAATTATACAGGTCACTGTTGATAGTTTTAGCTATCGCCATTGGTATAGGCGTTCAAACTTTTGTTGGAATTATTCTTGATAGTACTCAGGCCAATCTAATAAAGAGAACATTAGGATATTCACCTCATCTGACTATAAAACCTTTTGCTGATGATAAAATTAACGATAGGATTAAAAGACCCGAAGAGATAGTTAAAAAAATTATCGATGATCCTAACATTTTTAACAAGATAACTTTTGTAGCTGAGGGAGTAATTGTTTTATCTGATTTTGATAGAAAGAAAGAAATTACGGGGAGATTAATCGGTTTTCAAGATTTGCAGGGCAAGGATATTTTTGGTTTAAGGGAAAATTTAATAGCTGGTAATTATTCCCTCAGAAACAATGGCGCTGTAATTGGTTATGAGATTGCTCAAAAATTAGACTTAAATGTTGGTGATTACTTTATTATTAGGGCTAGGGCTAATAAATTCATGGGAGGAAAGGTGGTGGGTATATTTAAATCAGGTAATCAGCAGTTAGATAATTATGTGGTGGCTGATATCAATAGAGTACAGGATATTCTTGGTTATAGCAGAAGTGAATTTAGTTCAATTTTTTTCCAGATAAACAATGTTTTTGATTCAGATAAGATTAAGAATAAGTTGTTAGTCAATTATCGATGGCCCTATGAATTGAGTGAATGGAAAGAGTCAAATCAGCAACTTTTACGTGGTTTAGCTGCTCAGTCACGTTCAGGTTTCTTTGTTCAATTTTTTATTCTGATTTCGATAGCTGTTTCTATATTTAGTATCATTAGCATGAAAATTGTCGAAAAATATAAGGATATTGGAGTGCTAAAGTCATTAGGCATGCAAAATTTTGAAATTATCAAGATTTTTGTTAATATCAGTTTTCTTTTGGGATTAACAGGTGTTTTATTAGGTTTAGTATTGGGGCTGGGGATGATTAATTTATTTCTTTCTCTAACTAAGACAGAAGAAGGGTTACCGCTGTTTGATATTGTGGTGAGATTTGAGTATTTGCTTTTAACGATTGTATTTAATGTTCTAACAATCATGATGGCTGGTTATCTTTCTGCTCGAAAAGTTATCAATATTGAACCGGCTAAAATTATCATTGGTGGATAAAATGGAGAAAATAGTTATTGTAAGAAACTTAGTAAAAATATACGAAGGTAAGGTAGACACTGTTGCCTTAAAGGGAATAAATCTTGAACTAGATAAGGGCTATGTCTATGCTATTTACGGTCAATCTGGTAGTGGTAAAACAACTTTGCTTAATATTTTAGGTGGACTCGACAAACCGACTCAAGGTAAAATAATTGTGGGTAATCAAGATATTACTCATCTTGATTCTAAAAATTTAGCTATCTTTAGAAATACTAAAGTTGGCTTTATTTTTCAGTTCCATTATCTTATTTCCGAGTTTACCATTTTTGAAAATATTATCATGCCAGCGGCTATTAGGGGAGGTAAGTATAGTTATAGTCAAGTTAAGAATAGAGTGGTAGAATTAGCAAAAATATTAGATATTGAAGAAATTTTAGGAAAATATCCAGATTATGTTTCTGGTGGCCAAAGGCAAAGAGCAGCTATCTGTCGAGCTCTTATTAATGAGCCAGATATTGTCTTGGCCGATGAACCAACGGGAAATCTCGATTCTGAAAATACCAAAATTGTCGTTGATCTATTTTTTAAGATAAATAAAGTTAAAGGCACAACTTTTGTTATTGTTACCCATAATGAAAATATTGCCAACCAGTGTTATCAAAAAATTGAGTTAAGGGACGGGGAAATAGTTAAAATAGTAAACAATTATTAGATGAAATTAGAGGAATTTAGCGAAAAATTTTCTAAAATTTATCTTAAAGAAATCAGTCTAACATTCCTGAGGCTAGAAAAAAAATTGCTAAAACATGCCAAAGAGCTAAATGTTATCTCTCGACAATTATTTAAAATTTTAAGAGGAGGTAAAAAGATTAGACCTTTTTTAGTTTTTAGTATCTATAGTATTTTTTCAAGAAAGTTGAAAGAAAATGATATGCTCTTAGAGATTGCCGACGTTTTAGTAGCGATTGAATTATTTCATAATTTTTGTTTAGTTCACGATGATATTATGGATAATGGAAAATTAAGACACAATCAAAAAACTATTAATTATTTTCTTTGGCAAAAATTTTCTAAAAGATTGAATAATAATCAGCAATTAATCAAATTTGCGGAAGGTCAAGCCATAATTTTTGGTGACTGGCTGTTTAAAGAAGTTTTTGCTTCTTTAGATAAACATCAGTGGGAGAATGATAGGATAAAAAAATTATTTTATAAGGAATTCTTTGAAATGATAGATTTAGTTTTAATAGGACAAGCAGTAGATATTTACTTAACTACCAAACCAAGACCTACCCTAAGTCTAATTTTAGAAAAGAATTTGCTCAAAACATCATTCTACTCTTTTGTCAAACCTATGAGAATAGGTTATGTTTTGGCTGGTGGTAGAGAAGCTAGCTTATTTAAGACTATAGATTACGTTGGTAAACATCTTGGTTTAATATATCAGATTCAAGATGACGTATTTGACATTTTAGGGGAAAAGAAAAAAACAGGCAAAGATATCCTTAACGACATATTTAATAATCAGCATACTTTCTTAACTTTCTATCTTAATAAGTACTTTAGGAATGATTTTTTGCTACTTAGAGATAAGCTGTTTGATAATCAAATAGATGTCCAAAGATTTATCAAATTTGTAGAGGAAAGTGGAGTAATAGAATTTGCACGCAAAAAGATCAGTGAAAATTCAAATCTAATCAAGAATGAACTTAAAAGGATTAATAATCAGAAATTTGTTGATTTCATAAATTATCTTCTCGATCTAATTTTGACTAGGGAAAAATAGACAATGGAATTTGAGGATGTGATAAAAAAACATGCTAAAAACTATTATTTCGCTTCTTTATTTTTACCTCATTCGGTAAGAGCTGATGTCTTTGTTTTTTATGCTTTCGTTAGATTTTTTGATGACATTGTGGATGAAGAGAATAATTTGGAAAAATTTTTAGAATTTAAAGAAAAATTTTGTCTTGCTATTCAAAAGAAGAAAAGCGACATTGATCTTTTCAATGCTCTATTGAAAGTGATAGAGAGGCATAGTCTTGATTATAGCCACTTTTTCGATTTTTTGAATTCAATGGAAATGGATTTTAGAATTAAGAGATATCAGACGTGGCAAGATCTTGAAAGATATATCTACGGTTCAGCAGAAGTAATAGGATTAATGTTGGCTAAAATTTTTGGTGTTATTAAAGAGAGTGCCTATGAACAAGCTAGGAAATTAGGTTATGCCATGCAAATGACTAATTTTTTAAGAGATTTTGGTGATGATTATTTTAAAAGGGATAGAATATATTTTCCTCAAGAAGAATTAAGAAAATTTAACATTAGTGAAGAATCAATAGCTATAGATGAAAATTTTATTCAATTTGTTAAGCAGCAAATTAGCAAAATCAGAAAAATATATGAAGAGGCTAACTCGGGTATTAGTCTCATAAAACATAAAAAATGCCGATTAGCAGTTTCTCTGTCGTCTAGTCTTTATGCTAATATCTTGAGAAAAATAGAAAAAAATAAATACGATATAATTCATAAACGAGCTTTTAATTCAAGAATTGATTTTATGTTAATTTTTCTCAAGACAATTTTTGGTTTTAAAAATGTCTAAGAAAGTAGGAATTATCGGAGGGGGTTTAGGCGGTTTGGCAATTGCTTTACTTTTAGCTCGAAAAGGTTTTAATGTTTATCTTTTTGAAAAAAATAAACAACTAGGAGGACGAGCTAACTTTATTAGAGATAACTTTTATTTTTTTGATACTGGACCATCTTGGTTATTGATGGATGATATTTTTGAATATTTTTTTAGAATTTTAGATAAAGATTTTTATCGTGAACTTAATTTAATTCGCCTAGATCCAATATTTAAAATTTTTTTTGAAGATGGAGAGGAGTTATTATTAAAAGCTGATATCAACCAAAATGAACAAATATTTGAAAGATTAGAGAGAGGATCTTTTAACAAATTCAAGAAACACATCGAACTTATGGAAGAAGCCTATTTTTCCGTAAGAGATGATTTTATCTTTAATGAGATAAAATTTAGTAAATTTATTAACGGAAAATTATTTAAATTAATTACTAAATTTAATCCTTTTCAAAGTCTCGATAGTTATCTTAGAAAGTATTTTAAAAGTGAAAAAATTATTAAAATTCTAGAATTTAATTCATTGTTTTTAGGAACTTCTCCTCAATCAACCCCTGCAATTTTTGGTATGATTAATTATTTTCTTTTTAAGAAAGGAGTTTATTACCCGCTTGGTGGTATATATCAAATAGTTGAAAATCTATTTAAGCTAGGCCAAGAGTTAGGAGTCAACATGTTCGTTAATAGTTCGGTTGAGCAAATATTAATAAAGAATAATAAAGCATTTGGTATTTTACTCTCCAATGGAGCAACCTTTGACTTTGATCTCATTGTTTCAAATGCTGATCTTTATCATACTGAAATGGAATTAATTCAGGAAGACAGATATAGAAGTTATAAGCAGGAATTTTGGCAAAGATTAAAATTATCTCCTTCAGCTTTTATCCTTTATCTGGGATTAAGGAAAGAGATTCAAAATATAACTCACCATAATTTTTATTTTTGCGATGATTGGCAAAAGAATTTTAAACAGATATTTGATTATGATAGACTGCCAGAAAATCCCTCATTTTACGTTGCTGTTGCGTCAAAAGTTGATAAGGATATTGTTCCTATGGGGCATGAACAATTTTTTGTTTTAGTACCCATTGCACCAAATCTAAAGATAGACAATGAAGAAAGATCTTATTTTAAGGAAAAAATTTATCGACTAATTGAGGACAAGATGAAAATTAAGGGCTTTAAGAATTTAATAGACTTTGAAAAAATTTTCACTCCAGATGATTTTAGATCTTATTATAATGCTTTTAGAGGCACTGCCTTAGGACCAATTCATACTTTGCATCAGACCCTATTTAGACCTAAGAATAAGAGTAGCAAAATTAATAACCTTTACTATGTTGGTTCATACGTTAATCCCGGGATTGGTATGCCGATGGTTATTGCTTCAGCAATAATTACCTATAAGAAAATACTAGCTGATCTTCGATGCTAAATAGTATATTGACCAAGACATAGGCAATAAGGTATTAAGATGCGGGAAAAGTTTATAGATTTTAAATAGTTTATCCGGATTATTAATCTCTCTTAAAGAAAGTGCCATCAATATTAAATAGGGGACAGAGCCAATCACAAAAAGGATGTTAATTGATGATAAAAGAATAAAAGCAATAGAATAGAAGAAACAACATAGGATAATTGTGTTTTTTTTGCCCAAAAAGGTAGCGATAGTGTTAATGCCAGCTTGTTTATCAAATTCGATGTCAGGAACTGCTGAATAAGCATGCATTGCCATTGACCAAATAATGCCAAAGAGGAAAGGAACTAGAGGAAATTCTTTGTTAGGATATATAAGATAATAGGAAAATATTGCGGTAAAAACATAATGATTAGCAGAAAATAAGGAGTCAAGAATAGGTTTGGTTTTTGCTCTGATTGGAGGGGCAGAGTAAAATACTGCAAAGAATACGAAAAGTAAGAGAAATAAAAGCTGGAGGTAGTTTAAGCTGAAATAGGCGTAGATTATAAAGGGTAAATTAAAGATTAGAATAAAAAAAATAAATCTTTTGTGTTCTTTAGGATGGAGTAGTTTTTCATATGTTTGCTTTTTAGGATTGAGCTTATCCGTTTCGTAATCAAAGATGTCATTAATTCCATAGATTAAAAGATTGGCTGGAAATGTAAAATAGATAAAGAAAATGAAAAAATTTAGGTTAATAAAATCACTTATGTTTTTTATAGCTAAAATATAACCTATAAAAAAGGTTCCTAATTCATATATCCAAAATCTTGGCCTAGATGTTAAAAGCAAATCTTTCAACTTTTACTCTTCTGGCTCTTCTTTTGGGCAGTTACAACACTCCATACAGTTACCACATACTTCACATAATGATTCAACTATTCTTTGACAAACTTGGCAACTTTTTTCTCCTTCCATTTTAGTGCTCTAGATTGTTAAATATTAAATATTTTCGACCGTTTCTTGAACAAGCTTAATCTAACCGACTTTAAATTATAATCATATTTATAATTATATCACATTAAAAAGCTAATCTTAATAGTAAGATTTTCATTAATTAAAATTTATACTTCATTAATTTTATCTATAGATAGAAATACAGTAATAGAGCGAAAACCACTCCTAGGATTATTCGATAGTAACCAAACATAGTTAGATCATTTTTCTGTAAATATTTTATAAACCATCTAATGGCAATCAGGGCGGAAACAAAAGAAGTAATAAAACCAATTACTAAATAAACTAAATTATTCGCTGTCCAAAAATTTTCTAAGTTTTCTCGAAAACTTACTTGATATAGTTCATAAATACCGGCACCGATTATTGTTGGGACAGCCAAGAGAAAAGAATATATTACAGCGTCTTCCCTTCTAAATTTCATAAAGATCATTGTCATAATCACTGCTCCTGCGCGAGAAACGCCAGGTATAATAGAGAGGGCTTGAAAAATACCAATCAAGAATGATTGCCAATCGGTTAGTTCATTCAAGGAATAATCGAGCTTTATTTTCCCCTTCTTTATAAAGTTTTCAATCACTATAAAAAATATACCCACTAAAATCAACATTGAAATTATTAAAACTTCATTTTCAAAGAAAATATCCTTAATCGCTCTATAAAAAACTATCGAAATAATAGCAGTTGGTAAAAAAGAGATAAGTATTTTTCTGATCAGGTCTTTTTTGGTTATTAATATTTTGAAGTACCCGAAAACTACTGCCGAAATTGCTCCACTTTGAATTGTTATTTCAAAGAATTTATGAAAGTCAGTTTGTGGTATTTTAAATAGATGAGAAAATAGTATTAGATGAGCGGTGGAAGAAATTGGTAGAAATTCAGTAATACCTTCAACGATTCCTAAAAGAAAATAAGACAAAAATTCCATTAGGTGCTAAAATTTAATTATAAGATTATTGATATGATTAACTTAAATGCGTTTAATGTTTCTTTTCACCAAAAATTTCGCTGAGCGACTTATTTTTATCTATATCCTAGGAATTGCTACTTTTGTAGTTATTCTTTTATTTCTATATTTTCCAATAAAAAAATCAATTCCTATTACTATTTGGTCATGGGAAAGATCAGAAAATTTAGACTTTTTAGACAGAAACATTCAGGTTGCTTTTTATGCTGGAACTATTTATCTTAAAAAAGATGGTGTAGAATTTAACCCTAGGTATAACTCCTTACTTATGAACGATGAAACAAAGGCAATAGCTGTTTTTAGGGTTGAAAATAGGGAAAACAATTTAGGAGAAAAACATTTAGATCAAGTTATTGAAAAAATAATTTTAGCCTTTAATCGACTCAGAGATCGAGACGAAAAAATAATTGGTCTCCAAATAGATTTTGATGCCAAACTTTCAGAAAGAAATCTTTATAAGATAATGTTGGCAAGAATAAGAGAATTATTACCATCATCAACTTTTTTATCAATCACCGCTCTTATATCGTGGTGTCATAAAAATAGTTGGTTGGAAGAGTTAGCGGTAGATGAAGTGGTTCCACTTTTTTATGGCTTAAGTTGGCAAGATAGATATTACTTACAAAATGACCTTTATAATAAATCGTTTATGAAGTCTCATGCTTGTAATAGCGCAATTGGTCTTTCTTTTGATGAATCTCTTCCGCCTTCTAGATACATAAAGAATAAAAAAATTTATATTTTTAAGAATGAACCTTGGCAAAAGGATGATATTGAAAAATTTTTAGCTAAAATTTATAATTTTAAATAAGCTACTAATGTGGAGAAAGTTTTTTACTAAGGAAAAAAGATATGTCGTTATTATGTTTGCTTTACTTATTTCGACAACCGTCTATAGTTGTGGTCTTAGGGGTTATCTGATCTATTCTTCAATTGAAGATGTAGAGAGCTCATCTATACCAGTTATTTACTATAAGGATCCTAAACTGCTTTTAGATGGTCAATTTGGGGTAATTACTAAAAACTGGAGCATTACTGCCCTCTATCCAGTTTATCGTTCATTAACCAAAGGAAAGTCGTTATCTCATCCAGAAAAAGTTGCTTTATTTCATTACTACTTAGATAATTTTAATGGACTATATTTTCCTGATAGATTGAAAAGAATATATGGAGAGAAAAAGTTTGGTCTTGATGAATGGGTAGAGACAAGAGATTTTTTTATAAAAACTAAATTACCAAATTATTCTGTTCCTAGGGATATTTACGATCAAATATCTCGCTACAATCTTAATTGTCTTTCTCACGCTTTCTTTATGGCAGCGAGAACACTCCGTCAGAGAGCAAAAATATATACACCCCAAGAATTAGAGATTTGGTTAAGAAATCAAGATGAGGTTTTCAGATGGTGCAATTATGATTCCTATGGTTATAACAATATTCAAAGAGTAAGCAAAAAGCAAGATGATAACATTAACATGTTGTCAGCAAATATAGTTTCATTGACTGACCTAGTAGAGTCCTTATTTAACTTTAAGAAGAAAAAACAAGATAAATCAAATATTGATTATTTAGATACCAGAAACATATTCAGTAATAAATCTTCAGGTCCAATAGCTAATTTTAGAACTCCTAATGCTAAACTTCTGAAATATGATTTTGAATATCAAGAAGGAGCAAAATTCTTTTATCAGGGAAATTTTAGTATGGCCCGTGAAATATGGAGCAAAATAGTTAATACACCTGGTCATCCATGGAGAGGTTATGCTGCTTTAGGAATTGGTAGAACATATATACGAGAAATGTTGAGAGAGGGTTATTCTGCCTACTATTTGTTTTATTTGCCAAAGGATGATGCACAATTTTTAGAGAGAAAACAGAAAGTTGAAAAGATTGCTCAATATTTTGAAAAGATTTTAAGGGATAACTCTTTCAAAGAAATACATCCGGCTGCCAAAGAATTGTATGATTTAGTTATTTATAGGCTTAATCCAAGACAAAGAATTTACGACAGTGTTAAGGTTTTGGAGTTTTCTAATAATCCTCCAGAAATAGTCAGAAACTTAGATGACTTTGCTGGTATATCATTTTTTCTTAAGGAACCACCTAAGGATATGGATTCTAGCTATTTTCTTTCTCGAGAAGAAATTTTATCAAGTAATTCAGACTTTCTTCAGTGGATCTACTTGTTAAAAATATCTAATCATCCCGATAATTTTAAATTTGCCTTTAATAAATTTCAACAGACTCAATCTCTCCATTGGCTATTGGCCAGTATTTTAAATTTTACTACTACTACTACTACTACTACTACATCAGAAAGACATGTTTTTCTTGAGATATTAGAGAAAATACCCACCTCTTCTCCTTTATTTCTAACCGCTAAATACTATTGGTTGAAAGCTTTATTGGAAGAGGGTAGAAATGAAAAAGTTAGATCAGAATTAGCCAGAATTTTAAACGAGGTAGAATTTTCGCATGATCCTTTTTCGGAAAAGTATTTCAGAAAACTGATGGTTGAGGTGGTTAATACTTTCGAGGAGGTTATTAAATATGGTGTTGAAAAGTCATTTCTCTGTCTCGATTTTTATAATAACATGCTTTCAGAGTGTCATTTTTTGACTATCAAAGATAAAGGCAAGGATAATCCAATCATTGTTGATGGCCAAATGCTAAGATTTATCAATACTCAATTGCCTGTTGACGTTTTGTTGGAACTCGCTACTTCTGAAAACTTATCATCCTTAAAAATTTTGTCCACTAACCTAAAAATTTCTGCCTTCGTTCGATCTATTCTATTAAATGATTTTGAAAAGGCTGATAAGATAGCAAAATTAATTTTATCTGACCATCAGGCTAGATATCCCTATCTAATTGAGTATTTAGAAGGAAAAAATTATGATGAAAAAAATTTTTATGCGGTAATGTTTATGCTAAGGAATCCTAGTGTTAGACCATTTATTTTTAACAATGCCCTAACATCTCATCTTCTAAGACATGACAATTTCGAAGATTATCAATTTGCAGAAAGAGAAAGATATCTTTTCGATAATGAGTTAAATATGGGTTATCGAGGAAAATGGTGGTGTAGAGGCTTTATTGATAGTACTAATAGCAAAGACAAGGATTATGTTAATTCTTGGTTAAAATTTTTTACCGTAGAACAGTTAGTAAAAGGTAGACAGGAGTTTTTATCTATTTCTAATTTTATCCCCCAGAATTACTTTCTCCAAACAGTTATAAGTTATGCTAAAAAGTATCCTCAAGATAGTAAAGTCCCCGAGGCACTTCATCGTGCTATTTACTCTGTTCGCGACGGAGAATGTAAGGATAAATTAACAACCTCTCTTTCAAAAGAAGCATTTAAAATTTTACACTCCAAATACGGAAATACCCAATGGGCTGAAGATACCCCCTATTATTTTTAATTTTTTAATTATGATTAATTTTGGTCTAAAAACAACCCTAATTTTCATAAAAATTTTTCGGTGGTTATTATTTAACAAGCGAGGATTTAATTAACTTTTCTACTTTTATGTTTTAAAATTTATTATGATGAATTTTTTAAGGAATAAAAAAACATTATATTTACTAACCATAATAGTAGGTGTTATTCTTTTTGGAATTTTTACTATCAATCAAAAAGAGTTTGGTCTACTTTCTAGTCTAAAGGCTTTGTTACCTCAAAAAGGACAAGAACTGCCGATACCAGAAACTGGAAATCGAAAGGCTACCATTACCCTACCTTTACCTCAGAGTTATCCTAAATTACCCTATTTACCATCTCCTGGTCAAGAAAGATTGCCTACTTCTTCTTGTATTATTACTACCACAGCTTTTCAACAAGAAATAAAAGATTTTATTAAATCCTTCTTAGAAGGAAGAAATAGAGATCTTTTGTCAATATATACTAGAAATATTGACTACAGCGATTTTGTTAGTTCAACTATCACCTTAGTAAAAAATAATAGATTCCCTAATGAAGGTTCTTTTAAAGAAATTCTGAAACATATTACTCTTTTTAATCTTCAAAATGGTACTATCAAAGTTTCGAGTTCTTTAATCTGTTCAGTGGAAGTGAGAGGTAACGGGCCATTCTGTAATGGACCGATATATATGTTTGGACAGAGCGAAGAACTTAAGGCAAATCTATCTATTTTTATTCCTATAAGAGGAGAAGTGATAATTGCAGGAAGAAAAATTCCCTTTTCTTATGAAATTAAACTTTATAGGGTGGAAACAAAGTCCAGGATTTCGGGGTTTGGTTATGATGGGGTTTTTAGAAACGGTTCATATTGGAAGGGAGCAAGTGTTTACTATTCACTCATACCGGAAAAGATTTACTCAATTAAAATAGGGTCAACGGTCATTAGATTAAATAATAATGAGGAAATCTTACTTAACCTAAATGATCAGGACATTAAATTTGGAGTAACTTATCGTTGTCGCTTCTAGCCAATCTCCTGGATTAAAATTATCAAAATAGAAGATATTTTTTTAAAAATTTTCTTGATATAAAGATTCGAGATATTCAATTAAAGTTATATCCATTTCTTTAATTTTTTTAGCGTGCTCCTTGCCCACATACCTATAGTGCCAAGGTTCATAATCATAACCAGTTATTTTCTTTTTACCCTTAGGATAACTTAGAATAAAACCATATTTCCAGCTATTTTCTAACAGCCATCTTCCTTCTGGTGTAGATTCAAATCTTTTCCCTAGACGTGTAAAATTTTGCCATGAATCTAAATCAACAGCTGTTCCTAGTTGATGCTCTGAATGACCTGAGCGGGCAATAATATCGAGTGCTTTTCTACCAAATACTTTTCGATAACGCTGGTATAAAAATTCTTGTATTTCTGGTTGGCGATAACCGGAAATAACAACTATTCTTAACCCTAACCCATCTGCTTCTTTTAGCATCATTAATAATTCTTTAGCAGCTTCCTCTCTTAAACAAATTATGTTATTCGATCTTACTTTATTGGTGATATTAACTAGATTGGGAGGAATATAGTCGGCGGGAAGTTTTCTGCTTTAGAAACAGGAAAAAGAATAAAATCATTTTCATATGTTTTACTTGGGATAGGACAGAGCTGATTAAGATAAATTTGGTTTAATTTTTCCTTTGTCATTTCATCAACAATTCCAGTCTTTTCTAATGAATATTTTTCTTGAAAAATTTTAAGAGCTTTTTTAGTTTTTGGCCCAAAATAACCAGTTATATCTAAGTCTTGATCAACCTCTTTTTTAAGAATATGTTGAAGTATTTTTACTTCTATTCCACTTGACCCTTCCGTTAATCTTTTTCTTATGGATTTATTTCCTAACTTTTCATTTAAATATTCAGCTTCAGTTTTAATGATAAGATTAAGGAAATAATCGTGGTAAAAATAACCCCAAAGATAAAACCAGAATAAACTAGTCATAACGATAACTAATGATATTCTTAATATTTTAATCATTTTGCTTTTATAAAAATTTTAATCTCTAATGTAAAATTAGATAAAGTTTTTCTTAGACTATTCTGAGCTTTTGGTTTTATTATTTGTGAGCCAATTCATAATTTTTTGCATCAATAAGAGTTTATTGTAAAAAGTTTAATATAGTAAGGTTTCTAACCTGAATGATTCAAGGTCAAAAACTTAGAAAATAAATCGATGAAATTTGAAGGAGGTTTTTCAAGAAGAAGAGAAATTCCTCCATCAATAGAAAAAGCCCTGCGAGAGAAAGTGGATTTTATAGAGGTTAAACAAAATAACAATCAGCCTAGACGATTTGAAAGAAAGCTTCTCCTCAGGCAGTTAGGCAATTCATTGAATCATTAAGGAGGGAAAGAAGTTTAGAAAATAAAGGCTTTACTATTCCTTCTATCATGATTAAGTATCCGTCAGGTATAATTTTTTTCTTAACTCCTCAGTATTATGGCTCGAGAAAGATAGATAATTTTAGTGGTGCTTATATTGGATATTTACTTTTGCCCAAGGAAAATATTGACATAAGTAATCATGAAGATGTTTACAATGGACTTCAGAAAGACAAATTTGAAGTGATGGAGCTTAATGGTGGTCTTATTGGAAAGTTGCTTAGAAAAACAAGCGAAGAAAGATTAACCAGAAACCGTAGAGATAACCCAAATATTGTTTCATTTGTTGTCGTTCCTGACGATAGAGAAACAACATTTAGTGTTGTTCACACGCCCTCTGGTTGGATAGTAATCGTTCCTTTAGAGTTGCTAAAACAGTCAGAGCTTTATCTTTTGCCGGTCTTTCATGAACTAGCTCATGTTTTTTATGCCAAAATTAGAGAAATAATCGTGGAATCGATTGGAGAAATATTAAATAATGATGAAATTGATGAAAAAAGGCTAGATGAAATTAAAGAAAGACTAGATCAAATATACTTAGGATTAGGAAAGCATTTCGAGGCATTTATTAGACAAAAAAGCATCGCTGAATTAAGTCAACTTCATCGACAATTGACCCATCATTATCAAACTGATCAGATAAAGCTACCATTTCTTACTAAGGACCCCAGTTTGGTTATTCTAGAAGAAAGAATGGCAAATACAGGTGGTTTGTTGTTGATTAGAAAGATAAGGAATCTTTTAAAGGATAAAACTGACTTGTTAGGATTCCCTAAGGTTAGCGAATTTTTAGAGTTAATCGAAGAGCAGCTTAGAAATTATCAGCAGTTGAACAGGCAAACTTAAATTACTAGTGAATTGGTTTAAAATTTAATTTTATGTTAATTTTATGGCTAATTATCTTTATTATTTCACTGGTTTTGTTGGTTAAAGGTGCTGATTGGTTAGTGGAAAGCGCAGAAAAAATTGCTATTACTATTGGTATTCCTTCATTTATTGCTGGCATTATCATAGTTGGTGCGGGGACATCTTTGCCGGAACTTATTTCTTCGTTGTTTGCCGCTTTAAGGGGATTGACTGATGTGCCTGGAGCGAACACTATTGGCTCTAATATCGCCAACATTT
>JANXBL010000009.1 GCA_025060575.1 Patescibacteria group bacterium
ATCTTCCCCTTATCATTTCATTAATTTTTCTTAAAGTTGCTCCTCTAACGATACCATCAGGTCTTCTAATTTTGAGTTCTTTCTGGTATTTTCTTTGGAATCTGATAACTGCTCTTTGAGTGCTGGTATCAAAAACATCTGAAATCCTACCTTCAGGATAGATTGATTTACCTTGAGCTTTAAGAAATATTTTAAGATATCTAACATCAACCCCTCTCATACCTAATCTAAGGGAACGAGTAAATCTAAAATTAGGAGGAATACTTTCTATTTTTGAGGCAAAAGGAGTAGGAGTTGATTCTAAAATTTGAGTGGTTGCTTTTTGTTGTTGCAAGATAAACTGTAACAACCACAATCTTAAAAGTTCATCATTAGAAGTAGTTGCTGTTAAAGTGGTTTGTCTCTGTTGAGAAGGAACAGTAAAATCTCCTCCACCTCCTCCGCCAGTACCCACCGAGATAGTCTTTCTTTCATCTCTATTATCCCTAAGAGGAGTAGTGGTTTCTGGTAAGTGAATATCAAAAGCTAATATATTGTTGTATGTTCTGCTGTTAATACTTGCTGAGAAATTACCCACTAGATAAACTTTCTTAACATCAGCATCAAAGTAGGCTGAGTATATGAAATTATCAAAATTTAGATTTAATCTCAGTAAATTAAAGTTGTTAGAATTATCATAGTTTAGTATAAAAAATGAATTGATAGGTGAAGAAGTTGTAATAAAAGAATCGAAATATCCACCTACAAAGACTAGATTGATATTATCATTACCTTTTATTCTAAATACCGGTTTATTAGTGGAATAATTACCATTAATAATGTTTCCTGTGTTAGCATTTAAGATGCTAAAATTTTTTGATGGCTGAATAAAATTACCACCAATAAAGAGCAGGTTATTATTAGCATCAACAAAAATATCATTTATCTGCCCGCTAATACTAAAATTTAGCAATATACTGCCACTATTTTTGTTAAGAACATTTAGATATTTGCCTCCTACATAGAGAAAGTTATCTTTTATAGCAAGAGAAGTGGGGGGTGTTCTTAAGTCAGGAGGAACAAAATTTTCATCGACTTGCCCAGTAATTGAATCCACCTTAGCTAAATATTTTAGGTTCCTACCATTTATTCTTCTAAAGGAACCAGCTAAATATAAGTTATTTTCCTCCAAAATAAACTTTGAAATAAACTCTCCGCTTGAGGTACTAATGTTAACATTAAAGTTGGTTAGTGAGTAATTATTTAAATTTAAACTAGCTATAAAATTTCTATTAACACCATTGACTTGACTAAAGTAACCACTAAAATACAATTGATTTTTTGCTGAATCAAAAGCTAATTGATGCACTGGTCTATCAATTGATGGCCTAAAATTATGATCAAAGCTATAAGATAGTTTGTCAAAGGCTGCTAAGTATTTTTGATTGAACCCACCGTAGGAAGAAAACCTACCACCGATAAAAAGTCTATTATTTGCCAACGATAAGATATTTACTCTATCATTAATATTAAGATTATTGAGAATGATAGAATTTGGTAAATTAGATGCTTCAAAGTCTATTTCATCAACTAAACGGCAATAATTATTAGCAATACTTGCGACAAAAAAGAATGGCTTTGATCGATTACTTACTCTTCTAAAGGCACCTCCAACATATAATAGTTGTTCAGAGGAGTCTATTTTCAAGTCTAAAACTGAATTAATAATATCTGTTTCATTATCGTCACTATCAATTCGACAATCAAAATTGCTAACAATATTACCAGTCGAGGAGGATATCTTAGCTAGGTAATTTACATTACCTCCACCAATCGATCTAAATCGGCCTCCAACATACAGATAATTTCTATCGCTAGATTCCGCCATTGCTAATACAACATAATCTGGATTAGGATTAAAATTAGCTAATATTTGATTATTTGCTAGGTCAATCGCGGTTAAATAACCTCTCGATAGTTGACCCACTTTTTTAAAATAACCGCTAACATATAGTCTATTGCCATTCTGACTCAAAAGCAATTTTGAAACAATATCGTCAAAATAGAAATTAAATCCTTCATCAACAGTAAATTGTTCTCCTATATTAATTGCTGATAAAAATTCAACACTAGATGAAACCATTCGTATCTGGTCCCATAGAGAAATAAATTGACCTGCAACATAAAGTTTGTCTCTCTCTGGATCAACTACTAAATCAAAAACATAATCATCGGGAAAGATTTTAAAATTTTCCACTAGGGAATTATTTGAAAGATCAATAGCAGCTAAGTAATTAATTCCTGTATTTTCAATATTTTCAAAAGCACCGCCGATAAAAAGAATATTATCCTTTCTTGCTATGGCATAAACTGTTTCACTAATATCGAAACTAAAATTAGGATTAACTTTACCATCACTTAAAATATGGGCTAATTTTTTAATTGAATAGGAACCAACTTTATTAAAATCACCACCTACATACCAACCACCATTACCATCTGGGATAGCTTCCCAAACTATGCCATCAATCTTATCAACTAAATCTAGCGAAAGATTATTATTAGTATTTATTAAAAAGGCATTCCCCTTGTAAGGACCAACATAGGAAAAATTTCCGGCAACAAATATTTTCTGAGGAGTAGTGATAATATCCTCAATACTACCATCAAAAAACCAATTATTACTTAATAAGTTAACATCATGTGATTCAGATATCCTTGCAGCACCAAGAGAAGATTTTAAAAGAACAAAAAATAAAATTAAAAATGATAAAATTTTAATCAATAAGCATTTTTGCATTTACATTTAGAATCTATTTTATAATATAATTACAGCTATCGTTTAAATATATAAAATTTTACTATAAAAAATGAAAAATTATTATCTGCTAATTATTTTTCTAGCGTGGGCAACCATCGCCTTTGCTCAAGGTAGATGTATCAATTACACTGGAGGAATAGGGGAATTTGAAACAATTTTACCAGACATTAGTAGATTTTATCATCAAAATTTGGAAGAATTATCTGCTGGTATAATACCTTTTAATCTTCAAAATCCTTCTTTAAAAGTCAATCTTGAAATTGATAGAACGATAAAAGCAAGTGGTTATGCCAGTCAAAAAATTTCTATCTTCAAAAAACCTCTTAAAACTATCTCTCACAATGAGATACCATATTTTGTTTATCCTTTAAGGTCATATAGTTCTCCCGACATTTCTTCCTCGACTAAAGATTTTTATCCAAAAATAGGAGACAGAATTAGGTCCTCAATAAAGATAAAAACCTCTCCCGATATAACTAATATCCGTTATCAATTAAGAATTACCGCTCATTATCATAAAGAGGGAATACCTACTGATCGATATCATACGACCCTAGCTTTCTTTATAACTTCATCGCCTATCGTTGAGTGGACAGAAATCGAACTAACAACAACTATCCCTCCATCTCCTGATCCTAACTATCAAAACTTAGATACTATTTTTTATAGGCTAGACATATTTTTCCCCTCTTCAACTCCTAGTTCAACAATAAACATTTGGTTAGATGATCTGAATATTTTCGTGGAAAGAAGTGGCCAGTGTATTTTATGGCCCCAACCTAAAAAAAGTTCGCTAAAAAATTTTGAAGTTTATAGTCTGCTTTATCCAAGAGATCCAATCTACAATTATCTTAACAACTCAGCTCATTTAGGATCAAGTTATATTGATCTTATCATCAAACATCATGATCCAAACTATAAATATTTTTTCTATATTAACTTGACTCCACTTACTAAATACTTTTATGCCGCAAAAAAGGGTTGGACAAGAAGATCACCAGGAGAATTTAACGGCTTTATAGACTCATTCAAAAAAGTAACTAACACTGGAGATTGTTATGAAAATATGTTTCCAGTTAGACCTAATGCTCGCTATCCTGAATGGTTAAAGATAAACAAGGACAATCCAAACTTGTATAAACTTCACGGCTGCATAGAAGAAGCTTATGCGGGAACAATGGTCAATTATTATAATCCAAAGGTAGCTGAAACATATTTTAAATATCTGGCAATATTTGATTATTATTTCCCTAATCCAACCTTAAAATATGACGCCATTTTCTTTGACAACCTAATGGACAGTAAACCGGAAATATCTAGACAGACACCCACCGAACTTTCAATCAAATTAACGTTTTTAGAATTTAGCCATATGCTTTATCGTAAAATTGGTGGTTTATTTAAATATTTTGGCAACTGGGGATATGTTCCTTACATAGATCAACATAAAATTTTTGATTTAAGAAATTTTTACTTAGTTAAGGATATGACTGATGGTTACCTCGATGAAGGATGGCTTTGGTCTCCTTACTCTCTAAGTCAAAATTTAAATCCAGATCCAATTAGAACTCATCAAATTTTCAAGACAGCAATTGAAAATCAGCATTATGACTATATTATGCTTATCGGTGCATTTATTGAAGGAAACTGCACTTCTACTTCCCAGCAAACAATCTATATGATCTCGTCATTCTATCTAGTCAATAATGATAACATCTATTTTGCTCTAAGGCCATTTTCCCCTATCGAAGGTATAAGGGGAACATATGCTAAACCACAATGTTACGATGATTCTATGTATCTACCCCTCGGAAAACCTATTAGGGTCAATAGTATTTCAGAAATAATTGTATCTTCAACACCTAATTTCGTTAATGGTGCTTTATATCGAAGAAAATATGAAAATGGATTAGTACTCTTTAATTCTTCTAATAATCTTAGCTTCCAATTTCAACTCCCAAGTGAAAGCGTTTTTAATCGGTATCGAGATCATCTAAATAGAGTATATAACCCTCCCACCATTATAAACATTCCTCCTCAAAGTGGTCTCATACTCTACGGTGAGCAAAGAGTTGAATGAATTTAATTTATTAATTCCTCTGGCTTATCTGGCTCTAAGCCATAATAATTGATCAAAAATTGAGATACTTCTCTAAAAGTTGGAGCGGCCGTACCAAAAGCAAGTAGTCCTTTATCAGGCCTATCTAACCTTACTAAAACTAAAAATTGAGGGTTGGTCAGAGGAAAAAAGCCGATAAAATTAGTAATTGCTTCATCACTATAACCTGAATCACTCTGAATAGTTTTTTCTGGATTTGGTATTAAGGCTGAACCTGTTTTACCGCCAATACTATATCCTAAAATCCTAGCTTTTTTAGCCTGATTTATCACCACACCTTCAAGAATAGGAGAGA
The DNA here is from genome assembly GCA_025060575.1 of Patescibacteria group bacterium. Taxonomy (GTDB): domain Bacteria; phylum Patescibacteriota; class Minisyncoccia; order UBA6257; family HR35; genus JANXBL01. The sequence continues at coordinate 5,215 of JANXBL010000009.1, forward strand.
TTAAATCAAATGTTCTCTTATCTAGAACTGTACTTATTTTCTTAGGTTTTATTTTTTCAACACTTTCATCAAAATAAATAATTTCCTTAGCAAAATTTAGTTTCAGGATATCACCATTATTAGCAAAAGCTAAAAAACCTTGAACAAGATTGAGAGGAGAAAGAGCGATACCTTGACCAAAGCTAGCTGTACCAAAATTAACTTCCCTACCCTGAGGTGGCTGAAGATTAGAAAAGTTAGGTTTTTCAAGTATAGGAAAATCAACTTCTGCAGGAATATTCAATCTAAACAAATCAGTATATTTTAAAAATCTTGCTTTGCCCAGTAACTGTGAAATATAAACTGAACCAGTATTAAGAGATTGTTCCAAAGCAGTTTTAAGATCAATCTCTCCCCTTCCTTTCTTGTCAAAATTCTCAATCCTCCAACCATTCAAGTTAACATGGCCAGCATCATAATATGTTGTCGAGGGTATAGCTAAATTCTCATAAAAAGCAGCAGCGTAATAGAAAGGCTTTAATACTGAACCGGGCTCATAATTAGTGCTTAATCGAGAAACAAAAATTGAGTAATCCTCATAGTCAAAATATCTATTAGGGTCATAATTAGGTCTCTCAGCAACCGCAATGATATCGCCTCTTTTCGAATCAACAACAATTATTAAACCTCCTTTAGCTCTATACTTTTCTAGCGCTTTATCTAAAATCTCTTCAGATTTTTTTTGAACGTAATAATCAATGTTCAACACCAAATCATTTCCCTTCTGGGCATTTTTTATAATCCTACTTTTATCCCTATAGCCAACCTCACCCTTTAAAACACTATCATAATACCTTTCGAGACCATATTGACCTTTCAGTAAACCAGACTTATCATCAAAGGTGGCAAACCCTATTACCGTTGATAACATATTCCCTAAAGGATAATATCTTACAACCTTTTCTTCAAAAAAAATGCTTGATAAACCAATTTTTTCTAGAGCTTTCTTCTGTTCATAGGAAATTTTTTTAGCTAGAAGGATGCTATTTTTTGAAGCGGTGGCGGTAGCTAATATCTTTTCAAAATTAGAAATTTTAATTTGAGCATTAATAAGTCTTAATTCTTCAATTATGTTTTTGGCTTGAGGAGGATAAAAATATAGATCGTATAAATATAAGCTTGTAGCAGCAAGAATTTTTTTCCCCTCCTTATCAACTAGATAGATATTTCCTCTTAGTGGTGCAACTCTTTCAAGATTACCCGTAAAGGAAAATGATATTGCCTTTACCACTTGAAGTTGATACAGATAATATATCAATACAATATTGATGATTAAAAAAAAGAAAAAGTATAAGTAAACAATAAAAGGGAGGGCGAGTTTTTTCAATCTCATCCTAAAATTCGTTTACTAAGAAGGTATTGTTATAAGAATATTCGGGCGGTTGAAGATAAATAGAATCAACGCTTGAGGCAAGAGGAAGTTTGGTCGGCTGATTAACGAGAAGATTACTATTGATGGCAAACTGGGAAAGAAAATTTATATCAATTTTATGTCTACTAAGATAAAAATTCATTTCATTAAGAAATAATCTTTCTTTAATCAGAAGGAAAGAAAAATATATTAACAGAAATATCAACACCAGGCTAACCAACATCCAATAGTCAAGTGACGGTGAAAGTGTTTTATAATTTCTCGACCTAATCATAATTTTTTAATAGCTCTTAATTTTGACGACCTGGCAGAAGGGTTAGATAAGATTTCATCTCTCTTTGGGCGAACTACTTTTTTAGTAATAACTTCTCCTCCCTTCTTTTTTAATAAACGAAAAACTTTTTTAATCACTCGGTCCTCACAACCTTGAAAAGTAAGAACAACTATTTTGGCACCTGGTTCAATCATGTCGAAACCATCTCTTATCCCTTTTTCAATGTTCTCTAATTCACCGTTGATAAAAGATCTTAATGCCATAAACACTTGAGTAGCTGGATTAGTTTTTTTTGTAGATTTTTTCACTTCAGCAACTATTTCCGCTAATTCTCTTGAGCTTTCAATTTTTTTCTTTCTTCGATGTTCAACAATTGCTCGTGCAATTTTATTCGCCGATCTTTCTTCACCATAGTCTCTGAAAATTTTTACTAAATCGTGATAACTGTAGTAGTTGACAATCTCAAAAGCAGTTATTTTCAAATGAGGATTAATCCTCATATCTAAAGGTTCATCATACTTAAAGGAAAAACCTCTTCCTGATTTTTGATAATGCCAATTTGATACCCCTAAGTCAAAAACAATTCCCTTTATTTGGGTAAAATTTTCCTCTTTGACAATTCGCTTAAGATATTTAAAATTGGAATTCACCAATTTTATTCTTTTTTCCATATGTAGTTGTTTAATCTTCTCTATGCCGATTTGATAAACGTCTGGATCCCATTCGATAGCTAAAATTTTTCCTTTAGGCAATGTTCTTTCTGCTAAAGCAAAAGTAATGTTTCCCTCTCCAAAAGTGGCGTCAATAAAGTTTTCATTTGGCTGAGGTTCTAAAATTTCTAAAATTTCATTTAAAAGAACAGGTCGGTGAACCATCAAATACCCAACTCGCTCAATTTTTCTGCGATCTCTTGGGCTTGTTCTTCACTTTGCTTAGCATATTCAATCCATCTCGTTTCATCCCAAACCTCAATTCTTGAATATAAACCAACAATGACTACCTTTTTATCTAGGGACGCATAAGCGCGAAGATTTTCTGGTATTAATATTCGACCTTGATTGTCTAATTGACTTTCATAAGCACCTGCTAGCATTAATCTAGCAAATGCTCTGGAATTAGCCTGACTCAATGGTAGTTTGAGGATTTTTTCCGCCACTTTCTCCCACTCATCTCTAGGAAAAACAAAAAGACAATTTTCTAAACCTCTAGTAATTATGGCTTCATTGCCAAAACGATGTCTAAATTTTGCCGGTATCATCAATCTTCCTTTGTTATCTAAGTTATAATGATACTCACCTATAAGCATTTTTTAGGTTAATATTTCATTTTTGAATTTTCCAGAATTTCCACATATTTTTCCACATATCACCACTATTTACCACTACAATACAAATTTATACCATTTCAAATAGAAATTAGCTAAAAATAAGATAAATAAAAATATACTTTAAAAAATATAGTTTTTGACTATCGTTTCCACAGGTTTTTAACAAAATTAGATTAAATATGCATTAAGATCTAGGAGTAATAAAAGATATTTAAAGATAATCAAGATTATTCAATGCTAAAAAATTAATCAGCCAATTCTGTATGAGAAATGGTTTTAATTTATGTAATTACTGGATCTTAAAAAAAATTAATCAGTAAAGAAAAACGAATAATACTTTAGAAATTTTGATATGAAAGCATTTAGATATTAGGATTATTAAAATTTATTATTAATTAGGAAATTTTCATCAATGATGTTATAGAAAAATAAATTTTTAATATTAATTATAAAAAATCAATCCAAACTAAAACCCTCCCGATATGGGAGGGTTTTAGTTATTTTTTCTTTCCCTTCTTTTTCTTTGCTGCCATTTTATTTTAAAACACCTTAAAGGGGCCGACCAAACCCCTCTTTTTTAACTGATATAATTCTAAATAAGATTTTATCACATACATTTTTAAAATGTCAAGAAATTTTGTGGATAATTTAAAAAATTTTTTCATCCTTAACGATTCTAATTTCATTTTCAACTTGAATTTGAAATTTATCTTCTAAACTTTTCTTAACTAAATCAATTAATTGATAAACATCATTAAAGGTTGCTCTTCCTAAATTGATAATGAAGTTAGAATGTTTCTCAGAAATTTGAGCATCGCCAATCCTTTTACCTTTCAATCCAGCTTCAGAAATTAAAAAAGCAGTTGGAATAATTGGAAAGGGATCATTTTTTAGAACATTTTTTTCTAAAACTAATTCTTGAACTGATTGTGGCGCTTTTGAGAAAGGATAATTTTTAAAAACACTTCCGGCGTTTGGATATTCAAGAGGATGTTTTTCTTGGCGATAATTTATTTTCTCATTAACTACCATTTTTAATTTTTCCTTATCGGCGTTTTTATTAAAAATTAATTTTTTTTGAACAATTAACCAATGACCGCTCTTTTTAAAAAATGAATTACGATATTCGATAAGACACTCTTCTCGATTAAAAATTCTATTTTCACCTGTAAGTATATTTACAGCCATAACCTCCATAACTATATTTTTAAATTCACCACCGAAACAACCAACTCCTCCTTCCACAGCACCACCAACTGTTCCCGGTAAACCACCTGCCCATTCTAGCCCTTCATAACCTTTCTCTAAAGCATACTCTAATAATTCAGCCACCATTATTCCTGACCCTACTTTCACAACTTCATTTTCCTCATCAATAATATATTTAAATTGCGGTCTTATAATAACCCCATGAAAATCATTGATCAGAATATTAGTGGCTCCCCCCATAATAAAAAATGGCATTTTCTTGTTATGCCAATGCAAAAAAAGATTTATATCTTCCTCACTTTTGAGTTCGACATAGTAATCTGCCCTTCCTCCTATTTTAAAATTAGTTAGAGGAGCAAGATATTTATCCTTAAAAATTTTCATTTAGTCTTCCCTACCTTTCACCTCTCGGTCATACTTTCTCCATGCTTCAGCGACTTCAGGATAAAGCTCATCTAGTTTGTTAAGAATCAAAGTTCTTAGTGACTGCGTATCAATTCTCTGCAAATGAGAAATATTATTCATCACATAAGAAACCATCTCTTCCACCAAGAAAGAAATTTTTTCTTCTGAATAGGAAGTTTCACGACTAGCTTTTTCAATTGAAGACCTAAGCTTATTAATATCAAACTTTTCTATCCCTCGATTGCCTCTTTTTTGAACTTCTTCCGGCATTAATTACGTCTAATTGATTTAAATTATCGACCATCCTAAATTATAACATCTTATGGCCCTAAACTAGTTCCGACCATTAATATTTGATTACCAAAACCTATTGGAAAACAAGCGGTTACTCCAAATTGCATACAAGGTATTGAGGCTGGCAAATATAGACCTAAAACCCAAACTTGTGGAGTATACAAATTCCAATAAGCGTAAACTGCTCCTGTAGCTTCAAAACCTGCAGGCACGTATAAAAATGGAGGAGCAGGTGGAAGAGGTGGCCCAATAGTAATCAATCTCGCAAAACCACTACATGGGCACCAGATTATATTAACTATTCTTCCCCCAAAGGGTATTCCTAAGCTAAAACCACCTAAACTAAAAGCATTAGCTTGTTTTAAAAAAGATTTTAAAATTTTATTATCACTAAGATAGTCTAAAAGGAAATATTTATTTCTAGAAGTTAATTGTAAATAATCATTAATATAACTCTTCCTAATTAAGTTTAGTTGTAAATTAAATATTCCTAATTCATTTTTTAATTCATCTAAATCTATTTTTTTATTCAAATAATCATCTAATTTAGCTGATAATTCTAATGAAAGAATATCATTTAAAATAATAGCTAAATGAAAATTTCTTAAGTTCGATTTAATTTTAAGACCATAAAGAAAATTAACGCGCTCCTTAAAAAAAGAACTAAAAATTTTATTTTTTTCCTTAATTTTTTCTCGTTCAAAATTATCTTGATTATTTATTATGACATAAATTTGATAAGACAATGAGAAAGGTTCATCAATACTAAAATATTTAATAGTTTCACTGGAGATAGCTAAGGGTTTAAAATCAACAAAAACCTGTTGATAGTATTGTACTAAGTCTCCAATACCATTATTTTCATCAATCTTAATTTTATTTAAATCAACTTTTTTTAATAAAGTTTCTAATTTTGATTTCTCCTCTTGCTCTTTATTAAAGAAAATTATTGAAGATGAATTGAAATTGCCATCAGCTGGATAAATGTTATTTAATTTCTGCCATCTTCTGACTCCTAATTTTGTTCTTCCATCGTAAAAACCAGTTGGAGAAAAATTTAAAATTTTTTTCTCCCTTAAATAATTTTGTAAACATCTAACATCTTCTCCTCTGCTTCCCAAATATAAATTTCTTTTAAAGACACATTCAGCCTTCACAAACTCAAATTCAGACAAAAGAAATAAAATAATTGTAAGTAAAATTAAATCACTTTTACTCATAATCTATTTTTATTTTATTTCAATTTTTCCAAAATTTTCAAAGCAAATTCTCTGAGTTCATTAATTAAATTAATCTTATCTTCAATACTTAATTGATCATAAGAACCGTCATAAAGATCGCCAGTAATCTCGTTAAATTCACTTTTAAGATTTTGATTATTCGAAAGATTTTCCAATACTTCACTTAATGACCAAATCAAAGGAAAAATCTTATTTATTCTTAGCCTGTTGTTTTCAAAAAACTGAACATCCTCAGTAGGTAGGCTAGTTAGCCATTTTCTCCTTTCCGAATGTGAGGGAAATATTTCGGGAGTTAAGATAATAATTGAAGATTTTAAAAAATCAATTAATGATCTTAGAAATAAATTTTCTGCACTGTCATCAGGAAACTTTGACAAAATTTCTTCTGCCTCGCTGATAATTCTTAAATCGTCACCAGATGGAAAAATAATTTCTTGAATAATACCAGGGTATCTTTTCTTAAAGTATTCCTCTCTGTTAAAGTTGTCTACACTTTCAATCCTATTGAAATCTTTCATTTATTGGTGTTCACTGATTATTTTGCCCCTTAATGTTCTTAGCTCTTTTACAGCTTCTTCAGCTTCAGTCTGATTAGGCACTTTACCATGCCATTCAAATTTGCCCTCAATAAAGTCAACACCTTTACCTGGAATAGTGTGAGCTATTATGGCTGTTGTCTTAAATTTAGTGGCTTTTGCTCTTTGCACTGCCTCAATAAAACTTCTGATATTATGGCCATTAATCTCAATGACATTCAAGCCAAAAGCCTCCAATTTATCTTTTAAAGGCTCGAGAGGCATAACGTTTTCAGTAAAACCATCAATTTGAATATAGTTTCTGTCAATGATTATAGTAAGATTGTCTAACTTTTGTTTTCCTAAAAACATATAAGCTTCCCAGGTATTGCCTTCTTGGGTGCCACCATCAGAATCAATACAATAAACATGATAATCTTTTCTATCTAATTTCCCTGCTATTGCTATTCCAATTGCCTGAGAAATCCCCTCTCCTAATGGCCCAGAGGTATTTTCAATGCCAGGCAAAGAACCACGATGAGGATGACCCTGCAAACGAGAACCTATTTTTCTTAATGTTTTCAATTCTTCCAAAGGGAAAAAACCTGCTAAAGCTAAAGAAGCATAAAGAACAGGGCAAATATGACCATTAGAGATAATCAATCGGTCTCTTTCTAACCACTGAGGATTGTTAACATCATATCTTAAAATATGAAAAAATAAGGCCGAGAAAATATCGGCCATGCCTAATGGACCAGCTGAATGGCCTGACCCAGCTTCAAGCAACATATCAATTATTAACTCTCTGATTTTTAGAGCCTGCTCTTCTAAAAATTTAATCTTTTCATCATGAATCTCATCTAACATAATTAAATTATAAGTTAAAAGCAGATAAACTATTCTGCCAAAATATTTCTTCTAACTCTTCGCGAGGTTGAGTTAGCATGTTGCTAATGAAATTTAAAATGATATTAATATTTTTAGGTTGATTAGGAAAAATTTTTTGTGACCTTAATGGTTCGGGTACTAAAAATGGAGAATCAGTTTCTAAAACAATTTTATCCAGAGGAACATTTCTAAAAAATTCTTGCTTTCTTGGATTATAAGTTAAATCACCGTTAACACCTAAATAATGATTATTATCCATCGCAAAATCTAAAATATACTTATCCGCTTCAGCACAATGAAAGATTACTTTTTGATCAAAATGAATATTTTTCAGAATAGCAATTATTTCTCTGCTCATACCCCGATTGTGAATAATAATAGGCTTCTTTAGTTTTTTGGCTAAATTAATTTGAATTTCAAAAAATTTAATCTGAGAATTAATATTCTTGCCCTTAACTCTATCTAAACCTATTTCTCCAATCGCTAGCACCTTTTTATTACTTTTAATCTGAGGAGAAAAATCCCTATTCCATTGATCAAGAAAACTATCTTCATCTAATTTTTCAGCCTCCAATGGATGAATTCCTAGGGCACAATAGATGATACTAAATTTATTAGCTAACTCAACAGATCTCAAACCACTCCTAAAATCAATTGCTGGAACAAGTATAAGCGATACTCCTTCATCAATAGAATCATCAATTATCTCCCCAACTTTTTCCTTAAAAATATCCAAATTTAGATGAGCATGCGTATCAAAAATCATTATTTTTTAGAAACCCAGCTATTGTTTTTGACATAAAATCGCCAAGGTATCGCTGCCCATTCACCAGCATAATCTATTCCAATTCGTGGCTTACTAATTATTTCCTTTGGTGAATAATCTGTTCCCTTCTCTAACCAAATCTCTTTTCCTCTTACCAAATCATAACCCCAAAAATTACTCTCCAGTCTCAGCTCTTTACAAACTCTTCCTGGTCCTCGAGGATTTTCAAGATTGACTATTGGCTCGAGGCTTCTTATTAAAATGCACTCAGGATAACCTTCCTTAAATGAAGTTATATTTAGTTGATAGTAACTTCCATAGATCAAGTAAATATAGATATGTCCACCTCTCAAGTACTCAGCTAAATTTCTCGAGGTAACTTTGCAAAGGGAACAATTAATAATCCTTCTAAAAAACAATTCTCTATTATTAATATAATCTTTGATTCTTGGCCAATTTTGATTCAAAATTTTTAATTTAGTAGCCAACGATTGGACTTTAGGACTATAAGCATGCGAAGCTTTATCTTTCGGTCCAATGTAAGCCTCCACTTCAACTATTTTACCTACCAATAATTGATTATTATACTTTCTAACAACCAGTTTACCCAGCATCTCTCTAGCAACAGTTAAGGTTCTTCTTTCGAAAAATTCCCTTCTTAATCTCATTTAATTAAAAACAACCTCCACTTTGCTTAGTTCTTTAAACTTCTTGGCATCTTCAAATGAGCCAATAATTTCTCCGTAGTGCATGGGAATAGCAATTTTAGGTAAAAAATAATTGACTGCACTTGCAGCCTCTTCTGGTGTCATTACATATATCCCTGAAACAGGCACTAATGCTACATCAACACCTTCCTCCCTCAAGAATTTCATCTCCTCAATAAAATCAGTATCACCAGTATGATAAATTGAAACTTTATCCAGTCTTATCACATATCCTACGCTCTGTTCACTTCGAGGATGAAAAACTTCTTCCGGTGATTTAAATTTATTAGTGTTATAAGCAGGTAAGGTCTTGAAATTTAATCCTTCGAAACTATAGTCATTTTCAGGTTTAACGATTAAGTCATTCAATCTTGCCCATTTTCTTATTTCTTCCACCACTGAACTAACACTTATGATTTTAGTTTCTTTGCTGACTATCTTTTTAAGGTCATCAAGACTAAAATGATCAAAATGACTATGGGTTATAAAAACATAATCTGCCTTAGGTGAATTATCATCAATTCTAAAAGGATCAATATAAATATTCTGATTTTCAAAGTTGATCAGAAATGAAGCATGTTTTAGTTTTGTAATCGCTACATCACCGTAATTCATAATAGAAATTATAAAAATATTTTTCCTTTCTTGGAAATTTCAACAGCTTTCTTAAATATTTTTATTGTTTGGTCATAGGTCTGTCGATCAACAAAATATGGAGTGCCATCCTTACCTCCATGAGCAAAAGTATATCGAGCTGGATCTTGAAATGATGGAGAGTATCCATAAATCAATTCTGAGGCTAAGGACAACGCTCTAATTGTTCTTGGCCCAATTCCTTCAATAGAAAGTAAATCCTGAATTGTTTGAGGTTGTAAGAATTTCGCTTTTTCCAATGTCTGCTTAATTCTCTTAATATCAAATCTCTCCTCAACCACAGGATGATAATGAAATTCGATATCAGGTAAAAATAGATTTCGTTCTGGATGACTAATAATCTTACTTATCTCTCTCATGACATCCTTTTCCTCCGTTAAGACTCTAATAATACCCCTTTTGTTTTCTTCGCTCCTCTTATTAGTAAGATCTAGAACTCTATTTAAAATTGAAGAGGAAATAATTCCTGCGTGAGGTTCACTGGTCAAATCATTCCTATTAGCATTTTCTGAAAACCAATGATATCGTCGTGCTTGTCCTTGATTAGTATTCATTCCTTGCTGAATGACTGCCCAGTTACCATTTTCCGAAACAATAAAAATATGATGATAAATATCAAAACCATCTTGAATTAATGAATTATCAATTTTAGCAATAAGCTTAGATAATCTTGAATATTCCAGACCATCTAATCCTGTTCTATAGCCAATTTCCATAAGCTCGTTAGGAGTTTGACGAGATGTTTTACCTTTACCACCAGCAAAATAAATCCCCAAATTTCTCTCTTTAGAGGCTGATTTTAGAGCGCTTGTTAAAACAACCGTTAAGCCCGAAGAATTCCAATCAAAAGCTAACAGTGAGCCAAAAGACTGAAACCAAACAGGATGAGAAAGTCTTCTTAAAAATTCATTAACACCAAATTCTTCAATAATTAACTCCATCATCAGCCCTCCTAAATTCTTCATTCTTTCAAAAAGCCAGCGCGGGCATTTCCCATAATCGAGAGGAATTGTAGCAGTTCCAGTTTTCATCTATTTAATTAAATCACTAAGGTCATCTAAAACTTGTTGAGCATGGTTAATGGGGATAACTTTATCATAGATCTTAACAATTTTACCTTCAGGATCGATTAAGAAAGATATTCTACTAGTACCTTCAATATTTAGTCCCATTATCTTTTTCTGTTTTATCGCCCCATATTTTCTAGCAATTTCCCTGTCCTCATCAGAAAGTAAAATAAAAGGCAAATTGTATTTTTGAGCAAATTTCTTATGAGAATCAATCGAATCAGAACTAATTCCTATAACGACAATACCTAACTTAGTAAATTCTGAAAAATTATTTCTAATATTACAAGCTTCAAGGGTACAACCTGGAGTAAAATCCTTAGGATAAAAATAGATTAATACCCATTTTCCTCGATAATCAGAAAGTCTATGAATTTTACCTTCTTGATCCTTTAAACTAAAATCTGGTGCTTTTTGATTTAGTTTTATGGTCATTTACTTAGAAGTAATATAATATATTATTTCTTGATAAAGTTGAAAATTTCTCTGCTATTTTACTAAAACCCTGCATATTTTCTTAATTTTTAGCTAAAAAATTAAGATCGTCGGCTATCATTTAAAAAACTTTTTACTTTTGATCTTCACCACAGATAAGTAGCATATCATATATTTTAATATATCTATTATTCATAAATATCATTCTTAATTCTTCCTCATTGCCTGATTAACACCATAATACATTTTTTATCATTTTCCTTCAGAACTTTTAACTAGTATATGACTTTATTGATTTTAGTAATATCATTAATCACGTTATTAAAATTATCTTGCCAGTAATCTACATAATTCTTCGGCCCTTTCTTTCTATCATCTGTCCAAAAAAAAGTAAATACTCTTATTCTAAAATTATCATGCTGAAAAACTTTATCTTTAAAAATAGAATTAAATCCATCAATTTTTCTATAAGCTTCCGCGTATTCAGTGCCTTTTGGATCAATAAAAACAATATAGTAATCGTTACTTTCCTTTTGTTTCAGCCAAAATATAAAGTCAGGCTTAAAATGTTCAATTCTGTTAGATTTTGGATTATACCAAGGAATATAAACATTATCTAATGTCTCATCTATTTTTGAAAAGAACCACCACTCAAATTTTTTATCAAAAAGATTGTTTTCATTCCTTAGATATTCCTCTAATTTTTCAATAAACTTAACTTCGCTCTCTTCTTTGATAATGTGGTTTATATAGTCAATTTTAAGATTATAGTTAGCAAGAATAATTGGATAATAGTAATGATTAGGTACATACTTAATAGTAATCTCATTAAATAGATTCTTATCTTTCTCATCTTTCTTTGGTGATTCGTTATTTTCTTCAGTTTTATTTTGCTTTATAGCCTCTATTTTCCTTAAAAAATTTTCTATCTTTTCTGAGTTAAAAAATTTTATTTTTTCAAAGTGAACGATAAATTTCCCTCGCTCTAGTTTCTCAAAATTATCAAATTCTTCAATTTTTAAAGAAAAATGTTCAATTATTTTTCTTAATAATAAGGCTGGATTTTTAATCATGGTTTTATCTTCGAAATTATAATAACAATCTTCATCTTTAAAGGTATTTCTAACAAAACTTATCATTTTAGGTGAAATATCATAATTCATAAGCACAACTCTATTATCTTTTATGTAATCTAAATAAGACTTAACCACATTTAGATCCTCCTTACTTATGTAATATTTTATTTGAGTGTTTTTATCAAACTTATCAATTAACATGTTTTGAGAAAATTTATAAACAGGGATAAACAATGGAATTTTTTTAACTTTTTCGTTAATTTCAAAATAATGTCCAATAATCTTACCTCCTGATTTACTTACTTCTTCAAAAATCTTAATTGTTTCTATTAATGCCGTGGGTTTGGTGCCAAAAATAAATAAAGTTTCTAATTGAAAAGCTAATTCTTTAATTTTATTAAAAATATCTTGTTCTACTTTATTTGCAAAATACAAATTTTTTAATCTTATTCTTTCATTTCTTATTGGCTCAATTCTAACACCTCTTCCCACAGACTGGAGAACAAATTTCCTCGCATGAGCCCCTACCCCAATATTAATATACAAAATAATATTTGGCCTATTAGAATCCCAGCCTTCATAAAATGTTCTAGAGCCCATCAAAATATTAATATCAGAATCATCTTTATTTATTTTTTTAAAAAAACTTTCGTTATCAAAACTTTCAATAACTTCATATCCTTTTAGAGTCTTTTTAAGCCAATTACTAATATCTCCTATTTTGATTAATGCAAATGGCCTATCAGATGTTTTTAATCTAAAAATTATTTCTTGTTTATTTTTAGGAATAGTTAAAACTTCAATTTTCCCAAAGCTTTTAGAATTATAAACATTTTCTAGAATATCTTGAAAATTAATTTTTTCAATTAAATCTCTATCTATTTCAATTTTTTCTCCTTCTGGAAAAATAATTCTACCACTATCACCAGATAAAGACATTTCAATTAATTCTTCCTTAGCTCTTTTAAAAATATCTTCTTTAATCTTACCTTCAGCAATTTTTTCAATTTCCTTAAAAAATAATTTTAAATCTGCATCTTCCGTATCAACAGAATTTACTAAGGTCAAAAGCAAGGGATAATGATAAAGATCTTGACGTTGGCATTTTATTTTTATAGCAATCTTTTTAAGATAGGTTAATAAGATCAGAACTTTTAAAATGATTTTTTGTTTTTCATTTTCGCTAAAATCAGTCCTATCTTTAAAAGCTTCCATTTTTTCCTGAGAAATATAAATCTTTTTCCCATAACCATTTTCAATAAAAACTGATAAATTATAATCAAAAACTGTAGAAATAAAATCTCTATCTTCAGCAAATGTTGCTGAAAAATTAAATAAAAATCCATTGCGAGAAATTATAGAATAGATGATTTGTCTAATGGAATCCTCCTTATCTCCCTTATGAGCTTCATCTAATAACACATACCATCTCCCGAAATTTTCATAATTTTTAAAATCTAATAATTTTTCTCCTTGCTCCGTCCATAAATTATCAGAACGATAATAAAAAACAGTAATTTCTTTATTTTTAAATAAAGATAAATTTTCTCTTCTAACCTCATCCCATTCTTTTAAACTTTTAAGACGAATATAAAAATCACTCTGCGAATCGTTTATTTCTTTAATATATTTCTTAAAATGTTCAATTAGATCATCTCTATGAGACAAAAATAGAATATCATTTGCTGGTATCTCTTTTATTTTTATTAATTTAGCTAAAATTTCGATTAATTTCACAATAACTAAAGTTTTTCCCGAACCAGTTGCCATCCAAAAATTCATTCTGTTGACAAAATTTTCAAAACTTACTTTATTATTATTCACTTGATAATATTCTTTTAAAAGTTTAACTATTTTCCCTTCTCCTTTTTTAGTTAGATCATAATCAATACCACCCTCAGGATAATTTGAATCAGATTTATAAAATTCAAAGAGGTATTTTTTTCTTTCAAGATTCACTTCCAATTTTTCATTTTCTTTATAATCTATTTTTTCATCATAAAATCGCCATAAAATATCTAAGGAATTTTTTAAGGCTTCTTGTTGAAAATCATATAATTTTTTAGTTCTAGAAAAACTAACCAGATCAAAATTTTTCCAAGAAGGAGGTAGATCTTCGAATTTTATTTCTTCAGCTATATCTTGGAGGATAAGTCTTGACATTATTTACTGTGAAATTTTTTTAATTTTTAATTTTCAATTTATATTGAACAAGTTAAGATTTTATTAAATCTTAAATTTTAACTGGGACTTCCTTGATTTTATTTATTCAAGTTTAAATCATAAGATCTGATTTTATTAATCATTCTATTAAAATCATCTACAACGCCTTCTATTCCTTCTCGGGAGTTATACGTGGGAGCAATGCGTATTTTATTGCTAACAGAAAATCTTTTTAAAATATAAAAACAAAAATAAAAATTTTCTATTTGTTTAATGAAATCATTTAGGGATTTTATTATTAATCTGAAATTCTTATACTCTTTCTGAATATCTTTATTATCTAAGAAATTTACGGTAGAAAGTTTTTCGTTAGCGTCTGAATGAGCAAGATATTTATTTCTAATTTTTTTTAATCCAGAATTTTCTTTTTCAAATTCCTCTATTTTCTTTAATAAATCATTCTCTTTTTCTTTTAGAGAAGGATCATAACTAAAAAACCAATAAAGAGAAGTACTGTCATTTCTTTTATCAAAAAATTTATTAATCACCAAGATAGATGATAAAAATATGTTAAATATAAGAAAGAAAATGAAATTAGAATAATGCCTAAATATCGAATCATAATTTTCTAAAATTTTTTCAATGATAGATATATTGGTATTAAGAAAGATAATATCATCATTTAATTTATTTAGGTTTTCTTCTATTTTTTTTAATGTTTCCTCAGAAGGTTGGTTCATTATATTTCACCACCAAATTAGAGGTTTAATCAACTTATAATCTATATCTTCTAAGTTTATTATTTCACCACCTTCAAATTCAACTTCATTTTCTTTAATTTTCTTTATCCATTTTCCCGTTAGACAAGATATTGTTTCGGCTAAATCTATTTCTTTATTATCTTTTTCTTTGGAATATATTTTTGATAAATCTACCTTAACTTTATTGTTTTGATAATCAATTTCTAAACTATCTAATAGCTTTATGTCCCTTAGGAATATATACTGCTCATAAATATTTGCGTTATCCGCTTGAAATATATCTGGAGCTTCAAAATCCTCATATTTTACTTTTCTTAGAGTATCTTCATATTGCTCTACTTCAAAATATTTAAAGAAACCTCCGGCATTATTTTCATTATACTTTTCCTTTACATCTTTTTCTTTTGATATTCCTGATCTATCATAAAATAAAACTTTTTTCATTCTCGGTAAAACTACACTATAAAAATGTTCTCCCATTTCAACACCAAGCCATTTTCTTTTAAGTTTGTGAGCTACGGCGCAAGTTGTGCCTGAACCAAGGAAGAAGTCTAAAATAATGTTATTTTCATTAGAGGTTGATTCAATGACACGTTTTAAGAGAATTTCTGAATTTTCAGTATGAAAACCAAATCTTGATGGCACTGAATAAGATGGTATATCCGTCCAATTAGAATTTAATTTAACTGATTCTTCCTGTAGAATTTCAGGCATACCCTTTATCCTATTTCCTTGTAAATCTATATATTCTTTTTCTTCATTAATTCTAATTCTACCCTCCTTAATTAATTTATCTATAACCTCTTGTGTTAAGGCCCAATGTCTACCTTTAGGTGGCAACAATTTTCTATTAAAAAATTCTCTAACTTGTAATTGGTATTTTGTTCTTTCTTGAGGCAAATGCATAGGAAGCCATTTCCTTTCTTTTCTCATCGATTTTGGCGTAATAAATAAAATATTTTCTGATTTTGTAAAATATTGAATATAATCTATTCCTGTTAAAAGCTTATTAACTTCTCCTTTTGGAACCTCACCTCTTTTTACCACTATCTCATTCCTAAAATTCTCTTCTCCAAAAATACTATTCATCAATAATCTGACATACATATTTCCATTATAATCACATCTGACAAATATGCTTCCTGTATCATTTAATAAATCCCTTGCTAACCTCAGTCTATTTTCAAGCATAGTTGCCCAAGTAGAATCCTTATATTTCACATTGTATAGATAATCTGCGTTCTCTTCTTTATTAAACGGTGGATCAA